>CBIHOX010000031.1:0-50371 GCA_966211685.1 uncultured Pseudoduganella sp. | reverse complement strand
CAAGCTGTTTTAAAAGGGGGGGTGGCCCCCCAGCCCGCGGGGCGGCTCGGCCCGCGGCCCCGGGGGGGGGTTTCGCCGGCGGGGCGGCGGCCCACGCCTGTGACGTATTGATCACTTGCTGGCCCGATTCATCGAACAGCACCAGGTAAGCCGAACGGCCCTGCACCAGTGAGCGCGCCTTGTTGCCGAAGGCGGCCATCTGGTTGCTTTCGAGCTTGCTGGAATTGCTGGTGGCGCGCACCAGCCCGATCACTTCATACCATTGGGCATCGACCGCCAGCGACGTGGCGCGCGCGGCTTCCTGCATCGTGCGGACACCCGCGTCGCGTTCGGCCTCGACGAGGCGGCTCAAGGGCGCAGCGAAAAACACCACCACTGGCACCAGTGTGACTGTGATGGTCAAGGCAAGGAGCGAACGGACTTTCATGACCGGCTTTGATATAGGACAGGGTATTGTTGCATAGTTTGCATTTATTTGCATCCGCTGGATTGGTGCGGCGCACAGTAAACCACGTCACGGCGGTTATATCCAGTTTGTGAATTTGTTACGTTGGAATGATTCGTGTGCGAATTTCCCGACAGCCGGTAGTCTGACGCTACCAACATAACAACGGCGCGGCAATCCTTGCTGCGCCGCAATAGGGGAACCCGCGTGGATAAATTACTGACATTCCCGGACACGTCCGGCATGGCGCTGTCGATACGCGCCAAGGCCCTGATGTTCCACGATCCGCGTTCCGCGGAATTGCTGGAACAGGTCGAACGCATCGCGCCGACCGAGGCCACCACCCTGATCATTGGCGAAACCGGCACCGGCAAGGAATTGATTGCCCGCCACATCCACAACGTCAGCGGCCGGCGCGGCCCGTTCGTCGCGGTCAATTGCGGCGCATTCAGTGAAACGCTGATCGATGCGGAATTGTTCGGCCATGAGGCGGGCGCCTTCACCGGCGCCACGCAGGCGCGTTCCGGCTGGTTCGAGGCGGCCAATGGCGGCACCTTGTTCCTCGATGAAATCGGCGACCTGTCGATGGCGCTGCAGGTGAAACTGCTGCGCGTGCTGCAGGAACGGCAGGTGGTGCGGCTGGGGGCGCGCACGCCGGTGCCGCTGAACGTGCGCCTGGTGGCCGCCACCAACGTGGACTTGCACAAGGCCGTGGCGGCGGACCGTTTCCGCTCCGACCTGTATTACCGGCTCAGCGTGGCCACCGTGCACCTGGCGCCGCTGTGCCAGCGGCCCGGCGACATCATCCCGCTGGCGCGCCACTTCATCGGCGTCTACAGCGGCAAGATCAATACGCCGGAAGCCGTGCTGTCGCCGGCCGCGCGGCTGGCGCTGCTGGAATACGACTGGCCCGGCAATATCCGCGAACTGGAAAACGTGATTCATTTCGCGCTGATCGTGTGCCGCGACGGCGTGATCCAGCCGGACGACCTGAAGCTGTCGGGCGTATCGCGGCGCCGGCCGCACGACGACGCCCACGCCGGCGCCGCGCCTGGCCAGGGGCATGGACCGCACCACGGTTCGCCGCACGGAAACCCGCCCGCCACGGGCAACGCCGCCACGGCGGACGGCTTCCGCCAGCGCCTGTCCGCGCTGGTAAACGGCATGATCGAGGCGGACCAGCCGGACCTGTTCGATTCGGTCGAGGAAATCGTGGTGCGCACGGCGTTTGATTCGTGCCACCGCAACCAGGTGCAGACCGCGCGCGTGCTGGGCATCAGCCGCAACATCCTGCGCACGCATTTGAAGCGCTTTGGCCTGATCGGCTACGAACCCGCGGGGCAGCCGCTGGCGGTGGAACCGCAGGCGGCCGGGCGGGGCGCCGAACTGCTGCAATGAAGCGGCCCGCGTTGCAGGCGTGCTCGCTGGCGTGCGAGCGGGGCGGGCGGCGCCTGTTCGGCGGCGTGACGTTCGCGCTGCACGAGGGCGATGCGCTCTGGCTGTCCGGCGCCAACGGCAGCGGCAAGACCAGCCTGCTGCGGCTGCTGGCGGGGCTGGGCTTGCCGGCGCACGGCGAAGTGCGCTGGCGCGGCAAGCCGGTGCGGGAATTGCGCGAAGACTATCACCGGCAATTGCTGTACTGCGGCCACGCGGCCGGCGTCAAGGATGATTTGTCGGCCTGGGAAAACGTCGTGTATGGGGCCGCGCTGGCGGGACGCCGCATCGGCCGCGCCGCGGCGGAAGCCGCGCTGGCCGCGGCCGGACTGGAACACGTGGCGGCGCTGCCGGC
Organism: uncultured Pseudoduganella sp.; assembly: GCA_966211685.1. GTDB lineage: Bacteria > Pseudomonadota > Gammaproteobacteria > Burkholderiales > Burkholderiaceae_D > Rugamonas. Next base: position 48,137 of record CBIHOX010000031.1, on the reverse strand, counting down.
CCATGCGCTGTCGCAGGGCCAGCGCCGCAGGGTGGCGCTGGCGCGGCTGCACCTTGATCCACTGCCGCCGCTGTTGCTGCTGGACGAACCGTTTACCGCGCTCGACGCGGCCGCGGTCCAGGCGCTCGGCGCGCGGATCGGCGCGCACCTCGACGCCGGCGGCATGGCGGTCTACACCACGCACCAGGAGCACGGCTTGCGGCCGGCGCGCCTGCGGCGGCTGGACCTGGACAGCCTGCGCGATGGCGGTGATGGCGCTGGCGCCGATCCCGACGCGGGGATGCCATTGGCCGCTACCCGCGCTCTGGCCACGCGGCAGTTGGACGCCGGGGCGGAACAGGTGGCGCCATGATGCTCTCGCTTGGCTGGACCGTGAAGCGCGACGTCTTGCTGGCGTGCCGCCGCCGCGCCGATGCGCTGGGGTCCCTCGGCTTTTTCGTGATGGCGTGTTCGCTGTTCCCGCTCGGCGTGGGCCCGGAGCCGGCGGCGTTGCGCTCGATAGCGCCCGGTGTGCTGTGGGTGGCGGCGCTGCTGGCGGCGACCTTGTCGCTGCCGCGCCTGTTCAGCGCCGACCATGCGGACGGCGCGCTGGAACACATGCTGCTGTCGCCGGAACCGCTGGTGGTGATCGTGGCCGGCAAGGCGCTGGCGCACTGGCTGGTGTCGGGTTTGCCGCTGGTGCTGCTGTCGCCGCTGCTGGCGCTGGAATTCGGCCTGGACCCGCAGCAGCTGGCGGTGCTGATGGCCAGCCTGTTGCTGGGTACCCCGATCCTCAGCCTGGTGGGCGCGGTGGCCGCGGCGCTGGCGCTCGGCGCGCGCGGCGGCGGCGTGCTGGTGGCGCTGCTGGCGCTGCCGCTGTACACGCCGGTGCTGGTGTTCGGCGCCGGCGCGGTCGATGCGCTGGGCACGGCCGGCGGGCCGGGCGCGCACTTGCTGTTGCTGGGCGCCGGCCTGGCGTTCGCGCTCGGCCTGGCGCCGTGGGCCGCGGCGGCGGCGCTGCGCATCGCGCTGGAATGAATATTGAGACTGGAAGATTGAAACCAGGACGGACGTTGTATTTGAAAGGAAACTACCATGTCGGCACACTTTACCGGCGCCATCCCCGCAGGGCGGGGCAGGCGCTGGCTGCAATTCGCATCCCCCCAGGCGTTTTTCGCGCCGGCCGGCGCGCTGGCGTCGCTGTGCCTGACGCTGGCGCTGCTGCTGGCGGCGGCGGGCCTGTACATCGGCTTCTTCGTCGCGCCCACCGACGCCCAGCAGGGCGACGCCTACCGCATCATTTTCGTCCATGTGCCGGCGGCCTGGCTGTCGATGGTGATTTACCTGGCCATGGCGTTCTGGTCGGCGGTCGGGCTGGTGGTCAACACGCGGCTGTCGGCCATGATGGCCAGCGCGCTGGCGCCGACCGGCGCGCTGTTCACGTTCCTGGCGCTGTGGACCGGCGCCCTGTGGGGCAAGCCCACCTGGGGAGCGTGGTGGGTGTGGGATGCGCGCCTGACGTCGGAACTGCTGTTGCTGTTCCTATACCTCGGCTTCATTGCGCTGCAGGCGGCAATCGACGATCCGCGCCGCGCCGACCGCGCCGGCGCGGTGCTGGCGCTGGTCGGCGTGGCGAATATCCCCGTCATATATTTTTCGGTGCGGTGGTGGAATACGCTGCACCAGGGTGCGTCGGTACCTGTGACCAGCGCCCCTACCATGGCCACGCCCATGCTGCTGGGCATGCTGGTGATGGCGCTGGCCATGTGGGCCTATGCGGCCGGCGCCGCGCTGGTGCGGCTGCGCTGCATCATCCTGGAGCGCGAAGGACGGTCGGCATGGGTGGCGCGGCTGGCCGGCACGCCTGCCATCGCCGGCAACCGGGGAGGCGCGACATGATCTGGCGCGACTTTGCCGAATTCGCCGCCATGGGCGGCTATGGCTTCTACGTGTGGGGTTCGGTGCTGGCGACGGGCGGCGCGCTGGCGCTGGAACTGGTGCTGCTGTCGCGCCGCAAGCGCGCCGCGCTGGACGCCGCGGCCCTGTCGGCTCGGCTGGCGTCGCGCGGGAGGCGGCCATGACGGGACGCCGAAAACGCCTGTTGCTGCTGGCGGGCGCGCTGCTGGCGCTGGGCGGGGCGGCCGCGCTGGTGCTGGCCGCCTTCAACCGGAACATGGTGTTCTTTTATTCGCCGGCCCAGGTGGCTGCGGGCGAAGCGCCGGCCGGCCGCAGCTTCCGCATCGGCGGCATGGTGCAGCCGGGCAGCGTGCGGCGCGAGGCCGACAGCGTGTCGGTCAGCTTTGCCGTGACCGATTATGCCCAGACCATCCAGGTGCGCTACAAGGGCATCGTGCCGGACCTGTTCCGCGAAGGCAAAGGCGTGGTGGCGCAGGGAAGGCTCGACGGCGGCGCGCTGTTCGTCGCCGATGAAGTGCTGGCCAAGCACGATGAAAACTACATGCCGCCCGAAGCGGCGCGGGCGGTGGCGGCAAGCGGCGGGCGGGAAGCTGGCCCCGGCGCGCCGGCGCCGGCCGAAGCGCGCGCGAAATGGACGGAGCGCGGCCCCGGCGCGGGAGGTGGACAATGACGGGCGAACTGGGAAACTTCGCATTGATGCTGGCGCTGGGACTGGCGCTGGTGCTGGGTACGTTGCCGCTGGCGGGCGCATGGCGCGGCCATGCGCGCTGGATGGCGCTGGCGCGGCCCGCCGCCGGCGCGCTGGCGCTGTTCGTGACGCTGGCCTTTGCAATGCTGCTGGCGGGCTTTGCGCAAAACGATTTTTCCATCCGCTACGTGGCCGCGCATTCGAACAGCATGCTGCCGCTGCATTACCGGCTGGCCGGCGCCTGGGGCGGGCACGAGGGATCGCTGCTGCTGTGGATACAGGTGCTGGCGCTGTGGCTGGCCGGCGTGGCGCGCGGCAGCCGCCGGTTGCCCGACGACGTGGCGGCCCGCGTGCTGGCTGTCATGGGGTTGATTGCCGTGGGCTTCCTGGCCTTCATCCTGTTCACGTCGAACCCGTTCGAGCGGCTGCTGCCGGCGGCGCGCGATGGCCGCGACTTGAATCCGCTGCTGCAGGATATCGGCATGATCGTCCATCCGCCGCTGCTGTACATGGGCTACGTCGGCTTTTCCGTGGCGTTCGCGTTTGCCGTGGCGGCCCTGCTGGGCGGGCGGCTCGACGCGGCGTGGGCGCGCTGGTCGCGTCCCTGGACCCTGGCCGCGTGGGCCTTCCTCACGCTCGGCATCTTCATGGGCAGCTTCTGGGCGTACTATGAACTGGGCTGGGGCGGCTGGTGGTTCTGGGACGCGGTGGAAAATGCGTCGTTCATGCCATGGCTGGTGGGCACCGCGCTGCTGCATTCGCTGGCCGTGACGGAAAAGCGCGGCGCGTTCCGGGGCTGGACCGTGCTGCTGGCGATCCTGGCGTTTTCGCTGTCGCTGCTGGGGACGTTCCTGGTGCGCTCGGGCGTGCTGTCGTCGGTGCACGCGTTTGCCAGCGATCCGCAGCGCGGGCTGTTCATCCTGGGCTTCCTGGCCGTGGTGATCGGGGGCGCGCTGGCGCTGTACACGTGGCGCGCCCCGGCGCTGGCGCGGGTAGCGAAAGGCGCGGCGTTCGCGCTGTGGTCGCGCGAATCGCTGCTGTTGCTGAACAATGTGCTGCTGTTGTCGGCCACTGCGGCGGTCTTGCTGGGCACGTTGTATCCACTGCTGCTCGATGCGCTGGGCCAGGGCAGGATTTCCGTCGGGCCGCCGTATTTCGAGGCGGTGTTCGTGCCGCTCATGCTGCCGGTGCTGGCCCTGCTGGCGGTCGGGCCGTTCGTGGCGTGGAAGCGCGACACGTGGCGGGCGTTGCCGCTGTCGCTGCGCTACGTGGCGCAGGCGGCGGCGCTGGCCGGTCTGGCCGCGGCGCTGGGCGCCGGCCACGGCGCGCCGGGCGCGCTGGGCGTGGCGCTGGCCGTGTGGATCGCGCTGGCCACCGCGCTGCACCTGTGGCGGCGCCTGGCCGATGGCGCGGGATGGCGCCAGCGCCTGCCGCGCCAGCCGGCCAGCTATTGGGGCATGCTGGCCGCGCATGGCGGCCTGGCCGTGTTCGTGGCGGGCGTCACGCTGGTGAAGTCGGGCGAGAGCCACGTCGACGCCAGCCTGCAAGTGGGCCAGGCCGTGCGGGCGGGTGAACTGGAATACCGTTTCACCCGCATGGAGCGGCACGACGGCGTCAATTACGTGGCGGCGCGCGGCACCTTCGAAGCATGGCGCGGCGGCGAGCTGGTCGCCGTGCTGCGGCCGGAAAAGCGCTATTACCCGGTGCAGCAATCGCCAATGACGGAAGCGGCGATCGACAGGGGCTGGACGCGCGACCTGTACGTGTCGCTGGGCGAGCCGGCTGCCGACGGCGGCTGGCAGGTGCGCATCCAGCACAAACCCTTCGTCGGCTGGATCTGGGGCGGCGCGCTGGCCATTGCGCTGGGCGGCTTCCTGGCCGCGTTCGACCGGCGCTACCGGGCGCGCCGCGCGGCAGCGGCATCGCCAGCCGCGGATGCATTGCCATTACCTCCAACAGGGGCCGGGGCGCTGGCCAAAGGAGTCTCCGCATGAAACGTTTTCTTCCCGCGGCGGTATTCGCCGCATTGCTGGTATTGCTGGGCGCGGGGCTGCGCCTGAAACCGGACGACAAGCCGTCCGCGCTGGCCGGCAAGGCCGCGCCGGCCTTCACCTTGCAGCGCATCGACGCGGCCGGCCCGGCCTTCGCATCGCAACAAATGGCGGGCAAAGTGTGGCTGTTGAATGTCTGGGCGTCGTGGTGCGGGCCGTGCCGCGCCGAGCATCCGGTGCTGGTGGACCTGGCGCGGCGCGGCGTGGCGCCGATCGTCGGGCTGAATTACACCGACAAGCTCGATGACAGCGGCAAGTGGCTGGCCGAGCATGGCAACCCGTACGTGGCGGCGGTATTCGACGGCGATGGCCGGGTCGGCATGGACTGGGGCGTGGTCGGCGTGCCGGAAACGTTCGTCATCGACAAGCAGGGCCACATCCGCCTGCGCCACGTGGGACCTGTGACGGACCAGGTGGTGCGCGACAAATTGCTGCCGCTGTTAAAGGAGCTCGATCGTGCCTGACATTGCGGAACCGGATATGGCGCGGCGCACTGCCGCGCGGGTATTGCGTGCATCCGGCTGGCGCAAGCGCTGGGCCGTGTTGGGACTGGCGGCGCTGCTGGCGCTGGCATGCGCGGCGGTATCGGCCAACACGTCCGCCGGCGCGACGGCAAGCGCCGCAGGCGGCTCGGAACTCGACGCGCGGGTGGAGCGGCTGGCGACGCAGTTGCGCTGCCTGGTGTGCGACAACCAGACCATCGCCGACTCGGACGCGCAACTGGCGCGTGACTTGAAAGCCGTGGTGCGCGAACAACTGGCGGCGGGGCGCAGCGAAGACGACGTGCTGGCGTTCCTGACGCAGCGCTATGGCGACTTCGTGCTGTACAAGCCGCCGCTGCGGGCCGGCACGTGGCCATTGTGGTTTGGACCGTTCGTCCTGCTGGGCGGCGGATTGTGGTGGCTGTGGCGCACGCTGCGGCGGCAACAGGAGGGCAGGGCATGAGTGTGGATGTCACGGTGGCTGGAACGGCCGCTTCGATGGGGGTGATGGCATTGGCGGCGCTGGCGGCCGTGGCGGCGCCGCTGGCGCGCAATGAAGGCGGCGCGGCGCCTGCGGGCCAGCCGCGCGGGCTGCGGCGGCTCGGTGACAGGTTCCCGCACTGGCGCGGCGCGCTGGCGGTGGCGGCGGCGCCGCCGCTGCTGGCGGCGGTGCTGTATGCGGCGCTTGGCAATCCCGCCGCGCTGCTGCCCGAGCGGCAATCGGTGGAGGCGGCCGCGCCGCCGCAAGTGGAAGCCATGGTGGCGCGGCTGGCCGCGCGCCTCAAGCAGCAGCCGCGCGATGCCGACGGCTGGCGCATGCTGGCGCGCTCCTATGAAACCCTGCGCCGCTTCGACCACGCCGCGCAAGCTTACCGCCAGCTGATCGCGCTGGAAGGCGAAAGCGCCGACTTGCTGGCCGATTACGCCGTGGTGCTGGGCATGGCGCAGGGACAGCGCCTGTCGGGCGAACCGGAACAATGGCTGCGCAAGGCGCAATCGCTGGATCCGCAAAACACGCAAGTCCTCGCCCTGCTGGGCAGCGCCGCGCTCGAACGCAACGACCACGACGCCGCCCTGCGCGCCTGGAAAAAGATCCTCTCCCTCACCCCCGCCGGCACCCCCATGGCCCGCACCATCGAAGACAGCATCAAGCGCATCGAACAAACCATGGGGCCAGGCGTGCGTTGATGCGTTATTCCCCGGCCCCGCCCTGGCTGCCTCCGTACGCGGTTGTCGCCGTGCGGGTTGAGCCGGAAAGTGACCACGCCAGGCAGCGCCTGGCGTTTTTTCTTGCAGCCGCGTTAAGCCGCCCAAGGCGGCCCGCCTGCCGCCGCCTGGCGCCGCCAGGATGGCGCCCGGCGGCCAGGCGTGAGGCCGTTGGAGGGCGATGGCGGGAAGAAAAAACGGGGCCGGCGAATGCACGAATGCATGCCTGGCCCCGTGGGGTTAGTTGGCGGCGAAGCAGTAGAGCAGGCCGGCGCCGCCGGTGGAGACGAGGTTTTGCTGGCCGCAGCCGCGGCTCGGGTGGGCGGAGTTCCAGGACGTGTTGCCGCCGCCGGTGCGGTCGAAGTGGCCCAGCTGGGCCGAGCCTTCGGTGCTGCTGGTGTAGTTGCGGCAGGTGCGGTCGGCCGCGTCGGCGAAGGCGCGGCCGTCCGGGGTGGAGCCGGTCAGGATGTCATGCTCGTTGGGCTTGTCGCCCGCGCCCTTGACCGGCTCGTTTTTTTCCGTCAACACTGTGTTCTTGCTGAGGTTATTGCCCAGTTGCGCGGCTTCCAGCGTGTCGCCGTGCAGGTGCGCCACGTCGCGCGCGATCTGCACGCCGCGTGTGTTGTACCACGGTCCCTTGCCGATGCGGTCGCGCGCATTGACGGCGGGCTGGCCGTCCGCCGCCTGCGTGCTCAGGTACGCGCGCCACGTCTTGCCGCCCGCGCCGACCGAGGCCGCCAGCTTCTGGCAGTGCGCATCTGCGCCGGCCAGGCCGCCCAGGTCCGCTCCCTTGCCGGCGCCTTCGCTGGTGACGAAAAAGCTCAGCGGCTTGGCCGGATCGGTCGAGCGGGCGGTGGACGGGGCGTTCGCGGCCGCCTGGCCGGCAGCCTGCGCCAGCACGTGGCCGCCCCATGCGGACGCCACCAGCGCCGCGCAAGCGATGATCGAAGGATGCAGTCGGGTTTTCATGTTCAATCCTTTGCCTTGAAGTCGTCATGGCAGCTCTTGCAGGTGCGCTGCAGCTTGCCGAATTGCGCCTTGATGGCGTTCACGTCGCCCCCGGCGGCCACCGACGCCAGTTCGCTGGCTTCCTTGCCGAAGCTGGCGCCGAGCTCACCGAACTTTTTCGTGTCCTTGAACAGTTCCGGCTTCGAGCTGGTGTCATGCCAGCCCTTGCCCTGTTCGGTGCCCGGCGCGAACAGCGCGCCCAGGCCGCCGTTGGCAATGGCGGCGATGCTGTTGGCGGCGCGCTGCACTTCATCCTTGTTGTAGGTGCCGTCCAGCGAGGCCTTGATGCGGCCGGTGTTCCAGGCCACCACCTGGAACGCGGACTGGCGCCATTTGATGAGGTTTTCCGGCTTTGGCCCCTGCTGGGCCGTGGCCGGCGCGGTGGCGGCGAACGTGGCGGCCGCGATGGCGGCTGCGGCAATGAGGGATGCTGCTTTCTTCATGGGATTCCTTGGTTGCGGTGAATCGAAAGGTGAGTCGACAATAATTTAAAAAGCAGTGCGAATAGCAAGCCGCGAAGTCCGTTGCACGGGCCGGTCCAAGCCGCCCCGTGCATGTTGCTTCGCGGCCGATTCGCGGTTACTTCGCCCGGCCCGCGTAGCCCTGGGTCAGCGTGGCGATCTTGTAGGCCGCGCCGCGGCCCACTGCGTACAGCGTCTTCTTGCCCGGTCCGGCGAACGCGATGTTTTGCGGCGCCTTCGGCAGGGCGATCACGCCCAGCGCCTCGCCCTTGCCGGAAAAGACCTGGATGCCCACCGTGGTGGCCACGTAGACACGGCCGTCGGCGTCGACCGCCAGGCCGTCGGCGCCGCTGGTGCCGCCGGTCTCGGTCTTCTTGAATCCTTCAAGTTTCGCGAAATTGCGGCGCGGGCCGACCTTGCCGTCGCCCAGGATGTCGTAGGCCAGCACGTATTCGCCAAAGGTATTGGCCACGTACAGGGTTTTTTCATCGGGGCTCAGCTGGATGCCGTTCGGCCGTTCGATGTCGGCCGCCAGGCGAGTCAGCGATCCTTCGTTGGAGATGTGGTAGACGGCCGGCTTGGCGGGCTTTTCGGCCGGCTGCGGCGCCGGGGCGGCGCCCGGCGCCGGCGGATTGACGCCGGAATCGGTGAAGTAGACGCCGCCCTTGCGGTCCAGCACGATGTCGTTCGGACGGCCGAACGGTGCACCGTCATAGCGCGCCGCCAGCGTGCGGGCGCGCTGCGGCGGGTAGACGATGCCGACTTTGGGATCGGCCACCTGCACCGCATAGATGTCGCCGTCCGCATTGATGGCCAGGCCGTTGGCGCCGTTCGAATTTTCCAGCAGCGTGGAAATCGCCCCCTCGGGCGTGATGCGCGTGATGCGGTTGGCCGGCGTTTCCGTGAACGCGAAATTCCCGTCCGGCAGCGCGATCGGGCCCTCGGTGCCATTGAACCCCTCCCTGATCAGTTCAATCGGCGTGCCCGCCGCCACCACGCCGGCAATCGCGGCGGTGGCCAGTTGCGCGTGGGCGCTGGCGCCATGGGCGCCCAGCAGCAAGGCCAGTATCGGCGCCAGCGTTGGCCGCAATGCAAAGCCTAATGTCGCGCCCGATTTCGGCGCCTGTTTCCGGTTTTTTTTCATGTTTATCCCCTGTGATGGTCAAATGCGCTTGCGCGCCAGTTGTTGCACGGTTTCCAGCGCCTTTTCCACGTTGGCGGCCGGCGTCAGTCCTCCCACGGTGGCGGCGATGCGGCCGTCCGGCGTGACGATGAACGTGGTGCGCTCCGTGGTGGCGTGGTCGATGTCGATGCCGCGCGTATCCTTCTTGCCGGCCGCCGCTTCGCGGATGGCCAGGTCGTAGGACCGGGCGATGCGGCCGTCGGCGTCGGCCGCGACCGGGAACTTGCCCGCGCAATAATTCGGGTCGGCGGAGAAATCGTTCAGGCGCGCGATGCTGTCGAGCGACACGCCGACCACGGTGGCGCCGGCCGCCGTGAATTTGTCATGGTTGACGGCGAACGTGTGCGCCTGCACGTTGCAGCCGCCCGTATAAGCCGATGGATAGAAATACACCACGACCGGTCCTTTCTTCAGCGCGTCCTTCAGCGAAAACTCGAACGCCTTGCCGGCTTTCGAGGCTTGCGTGGTGAAGGCCGGCGCGGTGTCGCCTTCCTTCAGCGCGGCGTGCGCGGGCAGGGCGCCCAGGGTGGACAAGCCCGCGGCCAGCACGGCGGCCAGCATCCCTTGTTTCATCATGTTTTTCTCCTGTGGTGGTGTTTACATTTCCGATACATACAGCGCCAGCGCATCGATTTCCGCATCCGTCAGCCCGGCCGCGGCTTCCCGCATGGCCGGCCCGTTGCCGCGTTCCCCGCTGCGCCAGTTGTGCAATTGCTGCGCCAGGTAGCGCCGCCCCTGGCCGCCGATCACGGGCGCCACGCCGGCGATGCCTTCGCCGCCGGCGCCATGGCAGGCGGCGCATGCGCCAACCCGGCGCGCCGCGTCGCCCTGCCGGAACAGTTGCGCGGCGGCGTGCCCGCGCCTGGCGGCGTCGCCGCCGCCCGCGATCCCGGCCTCGGCGCCGCCGGCATGCCGCCCCTCGCGCGTTCCGGCCGGCATCGCCGGCTGCGCAGCGAAATAGGCCGCAATGTCCGCCACGTCTTCATCGCTGACGCTGTTGGCCATCATCGCCATGAAGTCGCTCTTGCGGCGGCCGGCGCGGAAGTCCTGTACCTGCTTGACGATGTAGGCGTGCTGCTGGCCTCCAAGCCTGGCAAACTTGCCGTCCTCGCCGGCGCTGTGGCCCTGGGCCACGCCCGGCTGCCCGTGGCATTCCATGCAGCGCTCCGCTTCGGCTTTCACGCGCCCCGCGTCGGCATTGCCCGCAATAGCCGCCGGCCTGGCCGCGGCCCTGGCCGGGGCGGCCAGGCAGTCCGCCGGCGGCGCGCCGGCCAGCGCGGCGGCCAGGCCAACCGGCGCCCAGGCGCGCATGGAACGCATGGCACTTATGGCGCGCATGGCGTGCGCTAGGCGCGCCACGGCGCCGCGGCGCTGCGATGACGCGGCCGTGCTCGATATCGCGGCGATGGCTTACTCCTTCTTGTAGAACGTGTGGCAGGTGCGGCACGTGCGCGACAGCGTCGTGGCCTTGTCGGTCGCCGCGTCGAACTTGCCGGTGGCGACCAGTTGCACGATATCGGCCGACAATTCGCGGCTCTGCCTTGCCAGGTCGACCGCGTTCTTCGCGTCGCCCTTTTGTTCGAAGAAGGTTTCCACTTCCTTGAACATGCGCGCCAGGTCCCTGGCGTCGGCGCCCGCGGCCTGCTTGTTGGCCAGCGCGATGTTGGAGGACAGGCTCTTGTTGCTGTCCTCGATGTTCTGCATCAGGTCCATCCCCATTTCCGGCTCGGCGGAACCGGCGCTGAAGCTCCAGGCGGCGGCAATCAGGGACAGGAAAATCGGTACTTTTCGCATACGGTTTCAATTCAAGCCCGGCCCGCCGCGGCGGGCCGGTGGGACGGTCACGGTCAGGCGATCAATTCCTTGATCACCTTGCCGTACACCACGGTCGGACGCTCGGAGCGGCCGTTGTTCAGGAACGTCGTCTTCAAGTGGTCGAGCCCCATCAGTTGCAGCACGGTGGCGTGCAGGTCGTAGGTATCGACCGCCTGGTCCTTGTTCGCCACCTGCAGGCCGATTTCATCGGTCGCGCCGTGCGTATAGCCGGCTTTCACGCCGCCGCCCGCCATCCACTGGGTGTAGCCCCACGGATTGTGGTCGCGGCCATTGCCGCTCTGGCCATACGAAGTGCGGCCGAATTCCGACGTCCACACCACCAGCGTGGTGTCGAGCAGGCCGCGCGACTGCAGGTCGGCCAGCAGGCCGGCGATCGGCTTGTCGATCATGCGGGCGTTGACGCCATGGTTCTTTTCCAGGTCGTTGTGCGCGTCCCAGCTGGTGATCTCGGTCTGGCCGTCCGGCGCGCCCGACACCACCTGGATGAAGCGCACGCCGCGTTCCACCAGGCGGCGCGCGCGCAGCAGCGTGGTGCCGTAGCTGGCCGAGGTTTCATCGTTCAGGCCATACAGTTCCTTGGTGGCGTCGGTTTCCTTGGACAGGTCCACTGCTTCCGGCGCGGCCACCTGCATGCGGTCGGCCAGGTCGTATGAACGCAGGCGCGCCTTCAGTTCCGTGTCGGACGGATAGCGCGCGGCGTTTTGCTGGTTCAGCTTGCGCAGCAGGTCCAGCGATGCGTGCTGCTGGCCGTCGCTGCGCAATTCCGGGCGCTCCAGGTAAAAGATCGGCGACGGGCCCGGACGGAACGCGGTGCCCTGGTACACGGCCGGCAGGAAGCCCGAGTTCCAGTTGACCGAACCGGCGCTCGGCTCGTTCTTGCCGTTGTACAGCACCACGTATGGCGGCAGGTCGGGGTTGGCCGAACCCAGCGCATAGCTGATCCACGCGCCCAGCGACGGGCGGCCGGGGCTCAAGTCGCCGGTATTGAGCTTGAGGATGGAAATATCGTGCGTGGCGCCGACCGTCACGCTGGACTTGATGAAGGCGATCTTGTCGGACTGGGTCGCGATGTTGGGCACCAGGTCCGAGAAATAATGGCCGCTTTCGCCATGCTGTTTCCATTCGCGCTTGGAGGCGAACAGCTTGCCCACGCCGCCCTGGGTACTGGTCTTGATCCCCTTGAGGAACGAGGCCGGCACGTCCTGGCCCGCCAGTTTGATGAGGTCGGGCTTGTAGTCGAACAGGTCCAGCGTGGACGGGGCGCCGTTCATGTGCAGCCAGATTACGGATTTGACCTTGGCCGGGAAGTGCGGCGCCTTCGGGGCCAGAGGATCAACCAGGTCGGCCGCCATGGCGGCCTGCAGCAGGCCGCCGCCGGGCAGCAGGCCCGTGACGGCGGCCGCGCCCAGTCCGAGGCCGGATTTCAGCAGGAAGTCGCGACGCGAATGTTGGCACATGTAGTTTTCCTTTTTTCTTGGATGAGTCGTTGATAAGTCGTTATTCGTAGGTCGTGGCGGCAGATCAGAAGCGGTAGGCGAAATCGTTCGAGTTGGCCACCGTGTGCACCAGGTCCACCAGCGCCGCGGCGCGGACCGGATTGATTTGCTGCTCGCCTTTCAGGCCGGTCGGCACCGCCACTTCGAACTTGCCTTCGTTCTTGCCATCGGTATTGCGCGCCTGGATGATCTTTTCCTGGCGGTCCAGGAATTCCTTGAGCGTGGCGCGTTCGGCCTTGCTTGGCGTGCGGGCGAACAGGATTTCGTACAGGCGGTTCAATTGCGCGGTTTCATTGCTGCCCGCTTCGCGGATCACGCGCCCGGCCAGCGCCTGCGACCAGTTCAGCACCACGTCGCTGTTGAACAGCGCCAGCGCCTGCAGCGGCGTGGTGGTCACGTTGCGCTTGTGGTGCGCCTGCGACGGGTCGGCCGGGTCGAAGTTCTGCGTCAGCGGATAGGGCACGCTGCGGCGCACGAAGGTATAGATGCTGCGGCGGTTCTGGTCGTGCGGGTCGGTGGACGCGGTCCACAGGTTGCCGGCGCTGAAGTTGGACGGCACTTTCGGGAACACGGCCGGGCCGCCCACCTTGTCTTCCAGCTTGCCGGACGCCGCCAGCAGCGAATCGCGGATCTGTTCCGCTTCCAGGCGCTTGCGCGGATATACGCCCAGCAGCTTGTTGTCCGGATCGGCCGCGGCAATGTCGGCGCGTTCGGCGGAAGACTGGCGATACACCGACGACAGCAGGATCTGGCGGTGCAGCTGTTTCACGCTCCAGCCGTTCTTCACGAAATCGCTCGACAGGTAATCGAGCAGTTCCGGGTGGGTCGGCTTCTGGCCGGCGCGGCCGAAGTCGGCCACGGTGGCGACGATGCCGTTGGCGAAGTACTGGCTCCAGACACGGTTGACGAAGACGCGCGCCGTCAGCGGATTTTGCGGGCTGGCCAGCCAGTTCGCCAGCGCGGTGCGGCGGCCGGACGAAGTAGCGGTCGGCTTGACCTCGATCTTCGCGCCATTGGCCCATAGCGCGGGTATGCCCGGCTCCACCGCGTCCAGCGGCGCTTCATGCACGCCGCCGAATCGCACGTGCGTCGGCGGCGCGTCCGGACGGCCCAGTTCCGTGGCGGCCGTGTAGAACAGCGAGCCGCGCTCGGGGCGCAGCTTGTCGAACTTGCGCAATTCGGCGGTCAGCTTCTGGTACTGCTTCCACTTTTCCACGTTTTCCGGGTTGTAGTCCGGGCTGTCCTTGTCTTCCGCCGTCAGGCGCAGGTATTGCACCACGTCGTTTTCCGTGCTGACGCTCTTGAGGCGGAAGTTGACCCAGCGGTCCAGCGCGGTCCATTGCGATTCCGGCTTGAAGATCGCTTCGCGGCTATCGGTCAGGTAGCGCTCCTTGTGGTACTTGACGCCCGCTTCGCGCACCGTGTCGAGGATGGCTTTCTGCTTGTCGCGGATATCCTTGGTGGCGGCGCGGTAGGCCGCCTGCTGTTTTTCATACGCGAGTTCGGCCTCGCCTTTTTCCGCCGGCACCTTTTCATCGAAGCTGGTGTTGGCGAAGAACGCCTGCAGCTGGAAGTATTCCTTCTGGCTGACGCGGTCCGCCTTGTGGTTGTGGCAGCGCGCGCAGCCGATGGTGGAAGCGAGGAAGGTTTCGCCGACCGTGTCGGTCATGTCGGTGGCGATCTGGTACTTGCGCTGCACCAGGTCGCGCGAATTGGAATTGTCCGGATAGCCGGCCAGGAAGCCGGTGGCGATCTTCGCTTCCTGGCTGTCGGGGAACAGTTCGTCGCCTGCGATCTGTTCCTTGATGAAGCGGTCGAACGGCTTGTCGCTGTTGAACGCATTGATCACGTAATCGCGGTAGCGGTAATTGTTCGGGCGGGTGTTGTCGTTCTGGAAGCCGGCGCTGTCCGCGTAGCGCGCCAGGTCCAGCCAGCGGCGCGCCTGGCGTTCGCCGAAGCGCGGTGACGACAGCAGGCGGTCGGCCAGTTTTTCATACGCGTTTGGCGACTTGTCGTTGACGAACGCCTGCACTTCTTCCGGCGTCGGGATCACGCCCCAGGTGTCGAGCGTGGCGCGGCGGATATAGGTGGCGCGGTCGGCGTCGGTGGACGGTTTCAGGTTTTTCTGTTCCAGCTTTGCCAGCACGAAGGCATCGATCGGCGTGCGCACCCATGCTTTTTGCCTGACGGCCGGCACCTCGGGGCGCTGGACAGTCGAATACTGCCAGGCCTTGGCGGACGACGCCGCGGGCGCCTTGGTGTCGGCGGCGGCCTTGTCGTCCGCCGCGATGGTGGCGGCGGCGGACGTGGCTAACAGTATGGCAATGGTGATGGCTTTCAGTTTCATCGGCAAACGCTCCTGTGGAATGGTGATGTCTCATCCTTAAATAGCAACTGCCGTGCCAGCCGGTATTGTTTTCGTAAGTGATTGATTTTTAATGAGATATCTGACGAGGTTCGCGGCAGGGGTGATGCGCCGCAGGCAGCGCGGCAACAGCGGTGTTGGCGGATAACCACCAGGGCGGCAGGCAAAGGCCATGTTGCGCGCCGGCGCGGCAGGGCGCGGTGTGAACGCGGCAGCGGACCGCGCCGGAAAAACCGGCGGGTCCGCTGCCCGGTGCGGCGTTGAATGGCTCCGTTACAGCTTGCCGCTCACCACCAGTCCGATCCAGCGCGGCACGGCCGGCGTATACGTGTTCCACGTCTTCGTCAGCGGCGCATCGTTCTGGAACGCGTTCTTCACGATCACGCTGACGTCGAACGAGCCGCTGCGCGTGCCCAGCCCGACCGACAGGTCGGTGATGGCCGAACCGCCGACCCAGCCGTAGCTCGACAGCGTGTTGTCGGCGTTGTAGCGCGAGTTGTATGCGGTGTTGAAGCTGGCATGGAACGCCTTGTCGGTGAAGACGGGCTTCTGGTAATCGACGCCCACGTTGAACGTGAACTTCGATGCGCCAGGCAGCGCCTGTCCCGTCACGTCGCGGTAGGGCGCCGCACCGGTGTAGCCGTTTTCCACCGGTTGCGCGGACTGTTTGAAGTCCTTGTAGCGCGCATCGGTATAGGCGCCGGAGAAGCGCAGCGTGGTGTTGGCGATGCCGGAATAGGCGCCGTCGAATTCCAGCCCCTTGGCCTGTACCTTGGGCGCGTTGCCGGTGGCGGTGGTGTAGTACAGCTGGTTGTCGTTATTCTGCTTGGCCAGGCTGGTGGTGTACACGTCCAGCACCCGCACCGCCTGCTGGTAATCCTTGATGTTCATCAGGTACAGGTTGGCGTTGACGAGCAGCTTGCGGTCCAGCAGCGCGGACTTGAAGCCGGTTTCCAGCGCATTGGTCTTTTCCTTGCGCACAAGGTTCGAGACGCCGTTGGTCAATTGCGAGATACCGGCCTTTTCACCGTATTGCCACGACGCGTAAGCGGTCAAGTCCTTGTTGAACTTGTACGATGGGCTGACGACGAACGACGGCAAGGTGTCCTTGAACGGCGCGGCTTCGGTCGGGGCGAACACCACGCCAATCTGCGACAGGCGGATGGCCTTGGCGTCCGCCACCTGCTGGCGCTGCGCGGCGCTGAGCGCGCCGTAGGACGCGGCGCCGAAGTATTTCAGGGCCAGCGCGTTGGCCAGCGCGACCTGCGCGGCGCTGTTGCTGGCGGAGAGCGTGCCGTTGGACGTGCTGTCGAAACCGCCGAAGGCCACGCCGTTGATGGCGACCGGGTTCAGTTCCGGCGCGTTGCCATCGTTGTTGACCAGCGAACTGCCCTTGTTGCGGCGGTCTTCGCGCGTCAGGCGCACGCCCGTGGTCAGGGTCAGCGGCTCGGACAAATGCCAGTTGGCCTGCGCGAACACGGCGGCGCTCTTGTTGCGGATGTCTTGCGTGCCGGCCGGGGAGTTGAACGACATTTGCAGGCGGTCCAGCGAATTTTGCAGCAGGTAGCGGCCGGCCGCGTCGGTGTCCAGGCGGTCGTATTGCGCCTTGGTGGCGTACCATGCGCCGGCGTCGTTGCCCCATTCGCGGCGGTAGTCGGCCTGGTTGTTCACCTTCATCAGGAAGAGGCCGGCCTGGTAATCGACGAAGCCGCCCGGCTGCGACGAAATGCGCAATTCCTGCGTGGCCTGGCGGTAATCGTTCCAGAAGCCGCCCGAATTGCGGTGTACGTCGAATGGCGTGCCTTCGTCATTGGTGGCGTTGAAGTGGTAATCCTTGTACGCCGTGATCGAGGTGATGTTGAATTTGTCGAGGTACCAGTTCAATTCCGCGGCCGCGCCGTTGCTGCCGGTGACCAGCGGACGCTGGTTGTCGTTGTTGACCTGGAAGGTGCCTTCGTTGAGGAAGTTGTCCTGATAGGTATAGCCGGTCTGCTGCGTGAACCAGCGGCGCGCCAGGCGCACGGCCGGGTCGGTGGCCAGCGTGTTGGTGCTGCCGTTCGCATACGTCTTCGGCGTCGGCGTATTGATGGTGCGGCCGTTGGTGGTTTCGCCGGCGCGCGGCTGCGCGTCGAGCGCGATGCGCGCGCTGAACGAGGAATCGGGCGTCAACAGGAACTGCAGGCGGCCCGATACGCGGTCCTTGTTGGTGTAGGTGCTGTCCTTGTTGTACGCGTTCTTGATGTCGCCTTCGCCTTTGCTGACCGACAGGTTGGCGCGGTACGCCAGCAGGCCGTCGACGATCGGGCCACCGGCGGCGAAGCGGCCCTGCACCGTATCCTGCTGGCCGATCGTCAGCGACCATGACGCGTCCGGCGTGAACGACGGGCGGCGCGTGGTGACGTTGACCACGCCGACGCTGGTGTTCTTGCCCAGCAGCGTGCCTTGCGGGCCGCGCGTGACTTCCACCGCATCGACGTCGGTGAAGTCGAAGCTGGACGACAGCGCGTTGTAGGCATAGTTGACGCCGTCGACGATCAGGCCCACGCTGGGGTCTTGCGCCTCGGTCTGGCCCTGCTTGCCGACGCCGCGGATGGCCAGGCTGGCGGTGCGCTGGTTGCCCTGGTTCCACGAAACGTTGGCTGCGCGTTGCGTCAGCGACTTGATGTCGGTGGCTTGCAGGCGGTCCAGTTCCTTGCCCGTCACGACCGATACCGACAGTGGCACGTCCTGCAGGCGTTCCAGGCGGTTACGGCTGCGCACCGTGACTTCACCCAGGGTCTCGGATTCCTCCGCAGCCGGCGCCGGGCCGCCGGCGCTGGCGGAATTGGCGGTGGAATTGACGGTCGATGCGGGCGCGGCAACCGTGGACGCACCCTGCGCGGCCGACGGTTGTTGCGTGGCGATGATTTGCCGCAGCCGCGCGATTTCCGCCTGCAGTTCCGCCACGGTCGGCTCGGCGGCGTGAAGCGGCGCCGACGCCATCAGGGCGGCGCCGGCAAGGGTGGCGGCAACCGGGGACAAGCGGAAGGGCAGGGCGGTACGGTAGTGTGCTTGAGTCGTCATTGCGAGGCTTTCATTGAACAAGAGAACATCCTTGCCTCAGCAATTGCCGTGCCACGCCGCAAACCGTGCAAATCCGTGGATATTCACCGGCGCGCTGTTGATTGCGCAACAGCGCGGCGCGCCTGCTTGCTACCTCAGTGGTGGGTTCCGTTCATGGCTAAAGCGATATATGCATATGGCCCCTCACAGCTTGCCGCTGAACGTGATTCCGTACCAGCGCGGATACGGGTTCGGCGAATAACTGAGCCATGCCGCTTCGTGCTTGCGGTTGTCGAACGCATTCTTCACCGTCAGGCTGACGTCGAAGCCGCCCTTGAACCCCACGCCGAGCGACAGGTCGGTGACGGCGCCGCCGCTGACCCAGCCATATGAAGACAGGGTGTCGGTGTTGTTGTAACGGCTGGTGAAGGCGGTATTGAAACTCGCATGGACTTCGCGGCCGTTGTACGGCTTGCGGTATTCGGCGCCCAGGTTGCCGGTCCATTTCGCCGCGCCGGGCAGCGCCAGGCCGCCCTGGTCGACATAGGCGCCCGGCAGGTACGCCAGTTCGTCGGGCTTGGCGGCCTGCGGGAAGCTGATGTAGCGGGCATCGTTCCAGGCGCCGGAAAAGCGCACCGACAGGTTCGGGATGCCGCTGTAGACGCCGTCGAATTCCAGGCCGCGGGCGCGCGCCTTCGGCACATTGCCCTGCGCCGTCACGTAGGCGATCGGGTTGGCCTGGTTGTTGGCGATGTTGGTGGCGGTGGTGAATTCATCGACCACGCGCACGGCCGACTGGTAATCGCGGATGTTCATCAGGAACAGGTCCGCGTTGAACACCAGCCCGTGTTCCGGCAGGCTGGTTTTCAGGCCCACTTCGAATGCATGGGTTTTTTCCGGCCGCACGTTGGCGTTGACGCCGTTGACGTTCAGCGCCGAACCGGATTTCTCGCCATATTGCCACGAGGTATAGGCGGTAAAGCGGTCATTGAAACGGTAGGATGGCGCCAAGGTCGCGGTGTACAGCGTGTCGTCGTATTTTGCCTGGACACCGGCGATCAGCTGGCCGATCTGGCCCGCGCGCAGCGCCTTGGCGGCGGCCACCTGCGCCTGCTGTGCCGCGGTCAGGCTGGCATAGGCGGCGCCCGGGACGGCGGTGGCGGCAACCCCGTAGTACTTGCCGGCGATGGCGTCGGCCAGCGCCAGCTGGTCGATGCTGTTGCCGGCAACCAGCGCGCCATTGCCATTGCTGTCGAACCCTCCCAGCGCCACGCCGCGCACCGCGACCGGATTCAATGCCGCGCCGGCGCCGTTGGCGCCCAGCACGCGCGTATCGGTGGTGGTGCGGTCTTCGCGCGTCACGCGCAGGCCGCCCGTCAGGTTGAGTTTTTCAGTCGCGTGCCAGGTGGCGTTGCCGAACAGCGCATTGCTTTTCGTGTGGACCACGGTATCGCCCTTGACGACCAGGTCGTCCAGCGCATCCTTGAGCAGCGCCAGTCCAGCGCCCCGGTTTGCGCCGGCGTTGCGCTCGAGCGTATTGTATTGCGCCGTGGTGGCGAACCATGCGCCGGCGTCGGAACCCCAGCCGGATTTCGAGGCGATATCGTCGTCGGTGCGGATATGGAACAGGCCCGCCACATAGTCGAGCGTGCCGCCGGGCTTGGACTTGAGCTTGAATTCCTGCGTGAACTGGCGGTACGCGACACCGCCGCCGCCGTTGCGGCTGATGTCGAACGGCGTACCTTCGTCGTTGTGCGCATCGAAGGAATAGTTGCGCACCGCCGAATGCGATGTGAACAGGTGGCCCGGCAATTCCCACGTCAATTCCGCGGAAGCGCCCTTGTTGTGCACGGTCTGGCCCTGGTTTTCATTGAAGTTGATGCGGTCCTCGCCAATGTAGTTGGCTTCATACGAGTAGGGAACGCCGTTGAAGCTGCGGCCAGCAAACCAGGCGCGCGGCCCGGTATAGACGCCGCTGGCGCTGGTGAACCCGGTCAGCTTGGCCCGGGTGGTGGTGCCGCTCGGGTCGGTCAGGCTGCCGTCGGCGAAGCGCTCCGGGATATTCCTGTAAAAGGTCAGCCCATTTTGCACCTGCGGTGCGTGCGGTTCCACGTCCAGGCTGATGCGCGCGTTGAAGGTGCCGGTGGGCGTGAACAGGAATTGCGTGCGCGCGCTGACGCGGTTCTTGTTATAGAGGCTGTAGTTGTGGTCGAAGTTGTTGTCGTAATAGCCGCGCGCCCGGTGCACGATGAACGAGCCGCGCCATGCCAGCAAGTCGTCGATGACGGGGCCGCCCAGGTTGGCCTTGCCGATCACGGTTTCGTTGCGGCCGTACGTGACGGCATAGTCGGCGGTCGGGTAAAACGATGGCTTGCGGGTGTTGATCGTGACGACGCCGGAGCTGGCGCCCTTGCCGCCCTGCGTGCCTTGGGGGCCGCGCGTCACGTCGACCGATTCCACGTCGTAAAAATCAAAGTTGGCCAGTTGCGACAAGCCATAGCTGACGCCATCGACCACCACGCCCACGCTGGGGTCCTGGGTTTCCGTGAACGAGCGCTTGCCCAGGCCGCGCACCGACAGCGAAGCGCCGCGCGTATTGTTCTGGTTGAACTGTACGTTGGCGCCGCGTTTGGTGATGGCCGACAAATCCTGCGCCAGTTCACGGTCCAGTTCCTGGCCGCTGACCACCGAGATCGACAGCGGCACGTCCTTCAAGGTTTCGATCTTCTTGCGGCCCCGTACCGTCACCGCGCCCAGCGCCTGGGCTTCGTCGTCCTGCGCGGCCTGCGCCGGTTGCCCGGCCGGCGCGCCCGGGGCAGGCGCTGGCGCGGCGGCGCCGGCCGCACCGGTGGCGGCGGCTGCCTGCGCCAGCGCTTCCTTCAGGCGCGCATTCTCGGCCTGTATACGGGCGATTTCCGCGCGCAGCTCGGCGATGCCTGCCTGGCTTGCCTGGCCGGCCGCCGGATTCGATGGCGGGTTCGCGGATTGGCCGGCTGCGGGAGCGCTGAAGCCGGCGCCGGCCAGCAGCGCGGCAATCGGCAACAGGCGGAGGTGGCTTATGGCGGTGGCCGCCGGTTGACGGAAATGACGCAGGTGAGCTTGGAAGTGAGCTTGTTTATGCATGTAAGGCGCCTTCGTTGTGGATGATGATGTCGCCTTCGCAAAGACCGTGCCACAGCACCGAAGCCCGCCGTTACAGGAGAAATGCGCAGCCGGCCCGGCTGGCGCTGGTGGCGGGGCAGCAGCGCGCCAGCGCCGTTGATGAAAAAACAACAAGCGGGCGCGATGGCGGATGGCGGCCGCGCGCTGTTGCCTGCTGTTGAATTCCCAACAGGGCTGCGGGCCGGCATGGTGGGCAGCCACCACCGGGCACGGCGCGCCACGGCGGCCGGCGTGCCGGGGTAATCGCGCGCAAAGCCAGCATTGGTGCGGGGTGCAGGGCCTTTCCCCATGCCTTGGCGCGGCGTTGTGCCGGCACTGGCACGGTAGTTGCAGTCCCCTGTTGCGACAGCGGTGCGAATCCCGCGCTGCGCTTCTAAAGGACCGCCATGAAAGTTTTGAACTCCGTACTCACCGTCACCCTGGCCCTGGCCGCAGCCACCGCATTCGCGCAGCAAGCCCCGCAGCCATGGAAATACAAGACCCGCCAGCTCGAACGCGCCGACGTCGACAAGCTGCTGGCCCAGCCGGACAAATTGCTGGTGGTGGATGTGCGCCGTCCGGACGAGCTGACCGCCAAGGGCAGCTTCCCGGTGTACCTGAACGTGCAGGCCAAGGACGTGGAACAGCATTTGTCGTTCATCCCGAAAGACCGCGTGATCCTGACCGTGTCGAACCATGCGCACCGCGCCGGCGCGGTTGGCGACCTGTTGAGCAGCAAGGGCTACAAGGTGGCGGGCGCCACCGGCTCCGAGGATTACGAAGCGCAGGGTGGCAAGATCACCCGCGTGGCGCCGCCCGCGCCGCGCCCGACCGCGCAAGCCACGCAAGTGCCGCAGCCGATCGCGGCGCAACCGTAAGGCGGACCGCGTATGAGCAGCAAGTTCTTCGCCAGGGCCTTTGCCGGGAATGCAACGCAGGCGGCGCAGGCGCCGGTCCGCCGCAGCCTGCGCGGCGTGGCCAAGGCCAAGCTGCGCGCCAGCAGGGCCGCATCGGCCGCGCACCTGGCGGCATCGGGCGCATTGGCGGCACCAGCGGTACCAGCTGCATCGGCGCTTGCCATTGCGCGCACTGCCGGCAAAGGCGCCGGCGCCGATGTGGCGGCGCATGCGCGCGGTTTGCCGCCCGGCCAGGCAGGCGCTATCGTGCGTTCGGTCACCGATGGCGCCTGCGGGTGCGACGACACGATATCGCAGAAGACGCGGCCAGTGCAGCCAGGACGCGTGCGGCGGCTCCACGTGTGGGACTTGCCGACCCGTTTGTTCCACTGGTCGCTGGTGCTGTCCGTGACGTTGGCGCTGGCCACCGGCCTGGTGGGAGGCGACTGGATGCCGGTGCATGGTTACGCCGGCATCGCCATCGTTGGCCTGGTCGCTTTTCGCCTGGTGTGGGGCGTAACTGGCGCGGCGCATGCGCGCTTCGTGAACTTCGCGCCGACGCCGGCACGCCTGCGCGCCTACCTGTCCGGGCGCTGGCAAGGACATGGACACAACCCGCTCGGCGCGCTGTCGGTGTTCGCCTTGCTGGCGATGCTGGCGGTGCAGGCGGCGACGGGGCTGGTCGGTAATGATGAAATCGCGTTCCAGGGGCCGTTGGCTACCCTGGTCGCCGAAACACGTTCGATCGAGCTCACCGGATTGCACCACAAGCTGGCGTGGGTGCTGCTGGGATTGATCGCGCTGCACGTGCTGGCCATCGCGGCTTACCTGGTGGTGCGCAAGACCAACCTGGTCAAACCCATGGTGACCGGGTGGAAGGAGGTGCCGCAGGCTGCCGGGCAGACTGCCGCCGCCGATGCTGCCGATGCCGGCGCTGCCGGCCTTGCACCCGATGCTTCCACCGATCTGTCCGGCGCCGCCGATGCCGCGCACGCCGCCGATGATGTCCACGGCGCAGGCGCCTGGCGATGGACCGCGCTGGCGTGCGCGATCGGCGTGGCGCTGCTGGCGATGGCGTTCGCCAGCGGCGCGGGCCTGGCGCAGGATGTCCCCGCCCCGGCGCCGCCTTCCCAGGGCGCGCCTGCCGTGTCGCCGCAATCGGGTCCGGCGCCCGCGTGGTGACAGCCACCTTCCCCATACGCTTATCGAGAAAGGTATCCCATGACGACACTGACTTTCGACAGTTTCCATTCCGCTTCCCATGCGCCGCGCCGCGCCAAGGCGCGCCGGGCGGCGCCTGCGGCGGGGCAGCCCGCGCCACCCGCGCAGGTTTTGTCCAACGCGGCCGCCGTGCGGCCCGAGCTGCTGAAGCAGGGCTTGCACAACAAGACCGGACTGGCGATCCTGGCCGGCGCCGCGGTGCTGGTGCATGCCGCCATCATCGTCGGCGTGCACAACCTGCCGGCCGACGCGAAGCTGCCGCCGCCCAAGGCGGAGCCGCTGGCGCTGGAGTTCGCGCCACCGCCACCGCCGCCGCCCGAACCGCCCAAGCCCGAACCGCCCAAGCCGCAGCCGCAAGTGGTAAAGCAGGCGCCGGCGCCGCGACCGCTGCCGGTGGTGCGCAACGTGGTCGACGCCGGCCCGCCGACGGCCGACACCGTGGCGGTGGCCACCACGCCGCAGCCGCCGGCGCCGCCGGCTCCGGCAGCGCCACCAGCCCCGCCAGCGCCGCCGGCGCCGGAGCCGGTCACCGAGCCGCGCGGCTTCGCCGGCTACAAGAACAACCCGGCGCCTGAATATCCGGCGCTGGCGCAAGACCGCGGCCTGCAGGGGCAGGTCATCCTCAAGGTGCAGGTGCTCGCGTCGGGCAAGCCTGCCGCCATCAACATCGACAAATCCAGCGGCCACAAGATCCTGGACGACGCGGCCGTCAAGGCGGTGCAGGGCTGGGCCTTCGAGCCCGCGCGCCGGGGCCAGACGCCGGTCGACGGCTGGGTCAAGGTGCCGCTGAATTTCAAACTGTCTTGAACGCATACACGAATCTACTGAAAGGAAATCATCCATGCAATCCCATTATCTCGAACTGATCGTGCAGGGTTCCCTGTACGCGCTGGTGGCGTTTTCCGTCGTCACCTGGGTGCTGATCGCCGCCAAGGGTATCCAGCATTACCGCCTGGGCAAACGCGACAAGGCATTCGGCAAGGCATTCTGGAGCGCCAGTTCGCTCGATGCCGCCGCGGCCTTGCCGAGCGGCGCCAGCCCGAAGGCCCGCCTGGCGGAAGTCGGCTTCGAAGCGCTGTACGTCAGCGACGCGGACGCCAGCGCCGACCTGGAACACAGCTGGGACAGGCGCGAATTGCTGGAACGTTACCTGCGCCAGCAAATCCAGAAGGAATACCAGTCGCTGGAAAGCGGCTTGGCGGTACTGGCGTCGATCGGTTCGACCGCGCCATTCGTGGGACTGTTCGGCACCGTGTTCGGCATCATCCATGCACTGGGCGCGATCGGCGCCAGCGGCTCGGCCAGCATCGACGTGGTGGCCGGCCCGATCGGCGAAGCGCTGATCGCCACCGGGGTCGGCATCGCGGTGGCGGTGCCGGCGGTCCTGGCGTTCAACTTCTACGTACGGCGCCTGAAGGTCACGGCGGCCGAACTCGATAACTATGCGACCGACTTCGTCAACCTGGCGCAGAAGAACAACTTCCGCGTGTCGGCCGCGCCGGCCGGCAAGTCGCCGGCGCGCGGCAATGGCGCGCAGGGCGCACTGGCAGCCGGCTTGCCGGCAGGAGCGTACGCATAATGGCTTTCACGACAGGCAGGGATAGCAGCGACGTGGTCAGTGAAATCAACATCACGCCGCTGGTGGACGTGATGCTGGTATTGCTGGTGGTATTCATCCTCACGGCGCCATTGCTCAACAATGCGGTGCGGATCAACCTCCCGAAAACCGCCACCACCACGCCGGCCACGCCGAACAAGAGCGTGACGGTCAGCGTCGACGGCGAAAACCGCATCTTCATCGACAAGCGCGAAGTCACGCTCGATGCGCTGGAGCCGGAATTGCGCGCCCTGGTGGGGGCCGATCCGGAACTGGCGCTCAGCCTGCAGGCTGACCAGGCGGTGCCTTACCACGCGGTGGCGCAAGTCATCGCGCACATCCAGCGCTCCGGCGTCAGCAAGCTGTCGGTGCTGACCGAGCCGGCCGGCTAGGCGGGAGCGGTATGGCACATATCAGGAATGGCGCCCGCGCCTCGGGCGGGCGCAAGGTGCTGGCCGTGGCGGCCGCAGTCGCCGTGGCCGGCGCGGCCGGCTGGCTGTGGAGTGGCGGCCGGTTGCAGGACCGGCTGGCGAACAGTGTATCCGCGGCGTCCGGCGGCGTGCGCGCCGGCGCTGCAAACGGTGCTGCGAGCGCGGCCGCGAATGGGACGGCGAATGGGGCCGGTAGTGGGGCCAGCAGCGGGGCCGGCAGCGGGCCGGCGGCTGCCGCAAGCGCGGCGCCTGGTGGCGTGGGCGCGGGAAGCGGAGGGCGCCGCGGCGGCCCAGGCGCCGGCACGCCGCCGCTGGTGCGGCTGGCAGCTGCGCAGCAGCAGGATGTCGCGGTGGAATTGCAGGCCAATGGCACCGTGGTGCCGTTGTCCACGGTGGAAATCCGCCCGCAGGTGAGCCGGGTGGTGCGCCAGGTGCACGTGAAGGAAGGGCAAAACGTGGCGGCAGGCGCGTTGTTGTTCACGCTCGACGGCCGTGCGGAACAGGCGGCGCTGGACCAGGCGCAGGCGCGCCTGGCGCGCAGCGAAGCCGCGCTGGCCGACGCCGAGCGCCAGGCGGCGCGTTCACGCGAACTGGCCGCGCAGAAATTCATTTCCGCCAGCGCGGCGGACAGCCTGCAGGCGCAGCTCGATACCGCGCGCGCCCAGGTGCAGGCGGACCGCGCCGCGCTGCGCTCGGCGCAGGTCGATCTCGGCCACACGGTGCTGCGCGCGCCGTCCGCGGGCCGGATCGGCGCCATCAATATTTATCCGGGCAGCATGGCGCAGGCGTCCGCGCCGCTGGCGACGGTCACGCAAATGCATCCGATCGCGGTCAGCTTCGCGGTGCCGGAAAGCGGCTTGCCGGGCTTGCTGGATGGGCAAAAGGCCGGCGGCGCGCGGGTCAGCGCGACCGTGCCGGGCGCCGGTCCGGGACAGGATGCGCACAGCCATGCGGGAAGGCTGAGTTTCATCGACAGTACGGTGGACGCCCAGGCGGGCACCATCCGCGTCAAGGCGCAATTCGCCAACGACAAGGCGCAGTTGTGGCCCGGCCAGTTCGTGCAGGCGAAGGTCACGCTTGACACACTGCGCGACGCCGTCGTGGTGCCGCTGGCGGCCATCGTCACCGGCGGCAATGGCGCGCGCGTCTTCACCGTCGACGCTGAACAGCAGGCGCAGGCCCGTCCCGTCAGGGTGCTGCACGCTTTTGGCGGCAGGGCCGCCGTGGCGGGCATTGGCGCGGGCGAACAGGTGATCGTGGAAGGCAAGCAAAACCTGCGGCCGGGCGTCAAGGTCCGCGTGGACGGCGGCGATCGCGGCGGCAAAGGCGGCGCGGCGGCGCTGGCGGCGCTGGGAGGACCCGCATGAATCTGTCGGAATTGTGCATCCGCCGTCCTGCCATGGTGATTGTATTGTCGCTGGCGCTGGCGGCGGCCGGCATCCTGGCCATCCTGAAATTGCCGGTGGCGGCGCTGCCCAGCTATAACACGCCGGTCATCAACGTCAACGCCGACCTGGCCGGGGCCAGTCCGGAAACCATGGCGTCCTCGGTGGCGCTGCCGCTGGAAAAACAGTTTTCCACGATCGCGGGGCTGAACCTGATCACGTCGTCGAGCGGGTCCGGCACCACGTCGCTGACGCTGGAATTCGATCCGTCGGTCGACATCAACGTGGCCGCGCTGGACGTGCAGGCCGCGCTGTTGCGGGCGCAGCGTGCGCTGCCGCCGGAAGTCACGGAATTGCCGTCCTACCGCAAGAGCAATCCGGCCGAGGGCCCGACCCTGTTCATCGTGCTCAACGCGCCGTCGCTGAGCCTTGCCGAACTCAATGACTACGCGGAAAACCTGATCGCGCCGTCGATCGCCACGCTGGATGGCGTGGCGCAGGTCAATGTGAACGGGCAAAAGCGCTTCGCGGTGCGCGTCAAGGCGCAGCTGGACCGGCTCAATGCGCGCAACATGACACTGGACGAACTGGCGGCTGCGGTCCGCGCCGCCAATGCGAATTCGCCGCTGGGCGTGATCGAGGGGCCGCAGCAGTTGCTGACGATCCAGGCCGACGGCAAATTGATGAAGGCGGCGCAGTTCGCGGAACTCATCGTCGCCAGCCGCAACGGCTTGCCGGTGCGGCTCAAGGACGTGGCCACGGTGGAAGACAGTTACCTGTCGGTGCGCACCACGGCCAGCTATAACGGCGCCCAGTCGGTGGTGCTGCAGGTGCAGCGGCAGCCCAACGCCAATACGGTGGCCGTGGTGGACGCGGTGCGCAAACTGTTGCCGAGGCTGCAGGCGCAATTGCCGTCGTCGATTTCCGTGACCCTGTCCGGCGACAGTTCGCTGTCGATCCGGGAGGCGATCCATGACGTCAACGTGACGCTGGCGCTGACGGTGGCGCTGGTGGTGATGGTGATCTTCCTGTTCCTGCGCCGGTTGGCCGCCACCGTGATCCCGGCCGTGACGTTGCCGCTGTCGCTGCTGGGCGCGATGATCCTGTTCCAGTGG
Source organism: uncultured Pseudoduganella sp. (assembly GCA_966211685.1). Classification (GTDB taxonomy): domain Bacteria; phylum Pseudomonadota; class Gammaproteobacteria; order Burkholderiales; family Burkholderiaceae_D; genus Rugamonas. Next base: position 20,637 of record CBIHOX010000031.1, on the reverse strand, counting down.
TGCGGCTACAGCCTGAACAACGTGTCGCTGCTGGGCATCACGCTGGCGGTGGGGCTGGTGGTCGATGACGCCATCGTGGTGCTGGAAAACATCGTGCACCACACGGAGCAGGGCGAGCCGCCGATGAAGGCGGCGCTGGCCGGGGCGCGTGAAATGGGCTTCACCATCCTGTCGATTTCGATTTCACTGGTGGCGGTGTTCATCCCGATCTTCTTCATGCCGGGCGTGATCGGCCTGCTGTTCCGTGAATTCGCGGTGGTGGTGTCGCTGGCGGTGCTGGTGTCGGCGGTGGTGTCGCTGACGGTGGTGCCGATGCTGGCCAGCCGCCTGTTGCCTGGCCAGGCCGGGTCGGTGGCGCCTGGCGGGCCGGCGAGTGTCGCCGGTGGTGCCGGGAATGGGGCGGCCGGTGGGATTGGCGGGACTGGCGTGAATGGCGGGACTGGCGCGAATGGCGTGAATGGCGGAATTGCCGGGATTGCCGGGATTGCCGGGCTTGGCGCGGCCGCCACGGCAGGTGCGCCTGGCGCCGCGGGCTGCGGGGGCGGCGCTGCGGGCGGGGGGCTGGGCCGGGGCTTCGAGGCCGGTTTCGCGTGGCTGACCAACGCCTACCGCGTATCGCTGGACTGGAGCCTGCGCCACCGGCTGGCCGTGCTGGGCGGCGCGCTGGCCAGCGTGGCGCTGACGGTGGTGCTGTACCAGGACATGCCGAAGGGCTTCTTCCCGGACGAAGACCTGGGGCGCATCCGCGTCACCACCGAGGCGGCCGAAGACGTGTCGCCGGCGGCGCTGCTGGCGCTGCAGTCGCAGGTGGCGGAGCGCTTCCGCAGGCATCCAGCGATGCAGGGGGTGCTGTCGTTCACGGGGCCGGGCGGCCCGGGCGGGGGCAATACCGCATCGAGCGGACGCATGATCCTCACGCTCAAGCCGCGCGGCGAACGGCCGCCGATGCAGGAAGTGCTGGCGGGCCTGCGCCGGGAAGCGCGCGCGGTGCCCGGCATCGCCGTGTATCTGAGCCCGATGCAAAACCTGCAGATCGGCGGGCGCAGCAGTAAGAGCCGCTACCAGTACACGCTGCAAAGCGTGAGCCCGGACGGGCTGGAAGCGTGGGCGGAAAAAATCCAGCAGGGCATGCGGGGCGACCCGATGTTCCGCGACGTCACCAGCGACAGCCAGAGCCGGGGCCTGCAAGCCAGCCTGCGCATCGACCGCGACAAGGCCGAAGGGCTGGGCGTGCGCATGGCCGACGTGCGCAGCGCGCTGTACCTGGCGTTCGGCGAGCGCCAGGTATCGACCATCTACGCGCCCAGCGCCAGCTATGCGGTGCTGATGGAGGCGCTCGACAGGGAATACGAGGAAGCGCTGGGCCGTGTGTCGGTGCGCGGCGCCAATGGCGCGCTGGTGCAGCTGGCGGCGTTCGCCACGGTGGAGCGCACGGCCGGGCTGCTGGCGGTGAACCACCAGGGGCAACTGCAGGCGATCACGCTGTCGTTCAACCTGGCGCCCGGCGTGGCGCTGGGCGACGCGACCGCGAGGATCGCGCAGATCGGGCGCGAAGTGCAGTTGCCGCCGGCGGTCATCACGCGTTACGGCGGCGAGGCGGCGACGTTCCAGGAAACCCAGGGCAGCCAGCTGGCGCTGGTGTTTGTCGCGCTGGCGGTGATCTACGTGCTGCTGGTGGTGCTGTATGAGAGCTGGATCCACCCGGTGACGATCCTGGCCGGGCTGCCGTCGGCGGTGGTGGGAGCGTTCCTGTCGCTGAAGCTGTGCGGCATGGAACTGACCCTGATCGCGACCATCGGCATCCTGATGCTGATCGGTATTGTCAAGAAGAACGCCATCATGATGATCGACTTCGCGCTGGACGCGCAGCGCACGTGGCGCGTGCCGCCGGAGCTGGCGATCCGCCAGGCGTGCCTGCAGCGCTTCCGTCCCATCATGATGACCACCCTGGCCGCGCTGATGGGCGCGGTGCCGCTGGCCTTCGGCCTGGGCGCCGGCGCCGAATTGCGCCAGCCGCTCGGCGTGGCGGTGGTGGGCGGGCTGCTGTTCTCGCAAGTGGTGACCTTGTACATCACGCCCGTGATCTACCTGGCGCTGGACCGCTACAGCGGCACCGGCCCGCTGACCGACGCCGAACTCGCCACCCACACCCACACCGGCGCCGCCGTGCCCGTCCCCCCACGCCCCGAACGCGCCGCCGCCTGAAAACACCCTGGGGCCAGGCGTGCGATCATGCATTCACGCGCTCCCCCTTGGCTGGCAAGGACCTTGGGCGCGCCTGGGGGACGGGCGAAGCAGGGGCGGCATGCCATGCGCCGCCGGAGGGCCGTTTTTGCAGGGCGGCTGATGCGGCGGGCAGGCGGCGGGAGGGGCGAGGCGGGAACGCACGAACGCACGCCTGGCACTAGGGTTTGCGTTTGTGCAGGGTCTGGTATTTCTGGTAGTAGGCTTCGAGCTCGGTTTCGATCAGGGCCTGGCCGGAGTTGACCATGAAGTCGCGGAAGGCGGCGGCGATGCGGGGCAGGGGCTGGTCGGCCAGGTGCATCACGTGCCAGTCGCCTTCGAGCGGGCTTTCCTTCATCGGCAGGATGTCGATCAGGCCAGCCTTGAATTCCAGCGCGCAGGCGTGGACCGAGACGAAGCCCACGCCCAGTCCCGCCGCCACCATGCTCTTGATCGCCTCGTTGCTCGATACCTCGGAGCTGATGTGCAGCGTCTGGCCGTGCTCCTTGAACAGCCGCTCCACCGCGGTACGCGTACCCGAGCCGCGCTCGCGCACCAGCAGGTTGGAATCGACCACGTCTTCCAGCGTCACGCGCTTTTTCTTCATCAGCGGGTGGCGCGGGCTGGCCACGAAGGCCATCGGGTGGTGCGCGAAGCGCGCCGCGTTGATGCGCAGTTCGCGCGCCGGCGTGCCCATGATGGCCAGGTCGACTTCGCGCCGCGACAGCATGCCGATGATTTCGCTGCGGTTGCCGGCGCGCAGGTTCATGCGCACGTTGGGGCGCTCCAGCGTGAACTTCACCAGCATCGACGGCAACAGGTGTTCCGCAGTGAAAACCGCGCCGATGCGCAGCGTGCCGGTACTGACGCCCTGCAGCTCGCCGAGCTCGTCGCCAGCCTGATCCCACAGCCGCAGGATGCGCTCGGCGAAATTGCGCATGACTTCACCCGCCGCGGTGAGCTGGATGTTGCGCCCCACCTTGCGCGTCAGGGCCGTGCCGGCCAGGTCCTCCAGCGCGCGCAGCTGGGCCGAAATGGCCGGCTGCGTCACGTGCATTTCCTCTGCCGCGCGCGACACGCTTTCATGCCGCGCCACCAGGACCAGCGCTTCGAGCTGGCGAAAGCTTGCGTGATACATAAATTAAACCTTATCAATCACTGAAAATAAGTAATTTTTCTTTTCTTTTTGCGGCCACTATATTAGCACCCATGCACATCGCCGAACTGACTAGGTCGAAGTGACGAGGTCAATACCTGAGACGGAGGAAACATCATGCAAACCATCGTAATCGTAGGCGGAGGCGCAGGCGGCCTCGAATTGGCGACCCGCTTGGGGGACACCATGGGCCGCAAGGGCCGCGCGAAGATCATCCTGGTCGATCGTTCCCCCACCCACTTCTGGAAACCGCTGCTGCACACCGTGGCGTCGGGCAAGCGCGATCCGCAAGTGTTCCAGATCGAGTATTCCGCGCAGGCCGCCGAACACGGGTTCGAGTTCATCCATGCGGAAATGCGCTCGGTCGACCGCGCCAGCCGCACGCTGGAACTGGCGCCGTGCCTGCGCGACGACGGCGCCGCGCCGCCGCTGCGCACGCTGGAATACGGCGCCCTGGTGCTGGCGTTGGGCGCCGTCACGAATTTCTACGGCGTGCCCGGCGCGGCCGACCATGTCTGCACGCTCGACCATGTTGGCGACGCGAAAGGGTTTTACCGCCGCTTCCTCGGCGCCTGCGTGCGGGCCAGCCAGGGCGGCGGCGACAAGGTCAACGTCATGATCGTCGGCGGCGGCGCCACCGGCGTGGAACTGGCGGCCGAACTGGCGCACAGCGCGCGGACGCTGGCCAAGTACAAGGTGCATACGCTCGATCCGGCGCGCGACGTGCGCATCAGCATCCTTGAACGCGGCGACCGCATCTTGCCGCACCTGCCGCCGGCAATGTCGGAGCGCGCCGAGAAATACCTGCGCTCGCGCGGCATCGACATCTGCACCGGCGCCGCCGTCACCAGCGTCGGCCCGGACAGCATCGAGGTTGCCGGCGTGGCCCGTCCGGCCACGCTGACCCTGTGGGCGGCCGGCGTGGAAGGCCCCGCCATCAGCCGTACGCTCGGCCTGTCGCTGGGGCGCATGCGCCAGATCATGGTCAACGCTTCGCTGCAATCGGTCGACGACCCGGACGTGTTCGCCATCGGCGATTGCGCCAGCTTCGTCTGCCCGGTCAAGGGCGCGGCGCCGCCGCGCGCACAGGTGGCGCACCAGCAGGCCGTGTTCCTTGCCGAGGCCCTGGCGCGGCGCGACGGCAAGCCGTTGCCGGAATTCCGCTACCGCGATTATGGTTCGCTGGTGTCGCTGGGCCCGGTCGCGGCGGTCGGCGTGCTGCTGGGCGGACCGGTCGGGCGCCAACTGCCCGTCAGCGGCGCGCCCGCCAACCTGTTGTACGGCATGATGTACCAGAAGCACCTCATGGCGCTGCACGGGGTGCTGCGCGCGGCCGCCGTGATGCTGGTGGACTGGCTGCGCAAGCGCATCACGCCGGCGGTCAAGCTGCACTGAACGCGGGTCCGCCGCTTCCATAGTGGAAATAAATTCATTCAAACCGGTTTTAATCGGAGGTTAATAGCGCTATCATTGCGTCATGACTTCCGATTCCGCGCCCGCTCCCCGTCCCCACGTCTTTACCCTGGCCTGGCCCCTGTTGATTGAATTGTCGCTGGCGGTGGCCATAGGCGTGGCCGGCACCGCGATGGCGGCGCGGGTGTCCGATACCGCCGGCGCCGCGTTTGCCGTCACGATCCAGATTTCCCAGACGCTGTTCATGCTGTTCCGTATCATCGGTTCCGGCATCGGCGTGGTCATCACACAAAACCTCGGCGGGGGCCGGCGCGACGTGGCCGACCGGGTGGCGCTGGCCATGCTGGGCGCCAGCACGTGGCTGGGCGTGGCGGCCGCGCTGCTGGCGTTTGGCGGCGCGCGCCAGCTGCTGGGCGTGCTGCACACCCCGGACGCTGTCTTGCCGCTGGCCGTGCCGATGCTGCAAGTGCTGGCGCCCGCGCTGCTGTTCGATGCATGGAACGCCGCCATGGCCGGCGTGATGCGGGCCCACCTGCGCATGCGCGATTCCCTGCTGGTCCTGGCCGCGATGCATGCCGGCCACCTGGCGCTGGCGTTTCCGCTGATGTATGGCTGGGGGCCGTTGCCGGCGCTGGGCCTGCCCGGTTATGCGCTGGCCCTGCTGGCCAGCCGCGCGCTCGGGCTGTCGCTGCACGTGGCGCTGTGGCGGCGGGGCCTGGGCATCCGCCCGGGATGGGGCGACTGGTGGCGCCTGCGGCGCGCGCCGCTGGCCGACGTGCTGCACATCGGCATCCCGGCCGCGGCCGAGAACATCGCCTGGCGGCTCTCGTTCATGGCCAGCATGGCGGTGGCCGGCAGCATGGGCGAGCGCGCGCTGGCCACCATGGCCTACGTGCAGCAGATCGGCGGCGTGGTCGTGATGTGCAGCCTGGCCGTGGCGCTGGCAGTGGAAATCCTCGTCGGCCACCTGATCGGCGCCGGCCAGCTGCGCGACGCCCATGCGCTGGTGCGGGCGTCGCTGGCGCGCGGGCTGGCCGTCAGCGGCGTGATCTCGGCCTGCATGGCGCTGGCCGGGCCCTGGCTGCTGGGCTGGTTCACCAGGGACGCCGCGATCGTCGAGGAAGGGGCGCGGCTGCTGTGGCTTACCGTGCTGCTGGAAGTGGGCCGCACGTTCAACCTGGTGGTCATCAACGCCTTGCGCGCGGCGGGCGACGTGCGCTACCCGGTGATGGCAGGCGCCGCGTCGATGGCGGCCGTGCTGGCCGGCGGCAGTTGGCTGCTCGGTATCCCGCTGGGGCTGGGTTTGACCGGCCTGTGGATCGCCTACGCGGCCGACGAATGGATCCGCGGCTTGCTGATGTGGCGCCGCTGGGCGGTGCAGGCCTGGGTGCCGCATGCGCGGGCGGCGCGGCGGCGCTTACGATTGCAATGAAGTTTGGTGACATTTTGTGACAATTTTCCGCTGAAAAAAAGGCACAATAGTGGTCTTGCCCAATACGGGTGGTAGCGGAGAGTGGTAATGGCACAGATGAACCCGGTGGTGAAGCGCGGCGCCGTGCTGGCGGCGCTGGCGTTTGCCGCCGTTTGCGCCTCCCTGTCAGGCTGCTCGCGCGCCGAACGGTGGCAGGAACAGGTGCGGCTGCAGACCGGCGAAGTCATCGTGGTCGACCGCCGCAGCGCCGACGATGGCACGGCCATCCGCTTTACCCTGCCGTCGCAGCCCGGCAAAACCTATGAATGGCGCGCCGCGCATGACCGGGGCCAGGGCCAGCATGAAAACCCGCTGGTGCTGGACGTGGAAAACGGCGTGCCGGTGGTCTATACCGTGGTGGCGACATCGCCCGGCTGCCGCCTGTTCACGCGCTATGCTTACCGCGATGGCGGCTGGACGGAACAAGTCTTGCCCGACAAGTTCAAGGGCCGCGAAATGAACCTGTTCGTGTTGAGCGGGCTCGACATTGGTGACATGGTGACCCTGGAACAAAAACGCCGCGAAAGCGCCGCCGTGTCGTATTCGCGGTCCTTCCGCTTCCTGGGGCCTGGCGACCGTTCTTGCGGGATGTGAAATCCCGCTTCACCTGGCTATACAATTTCACGCGGCCATCGGGCATAATGTTTTCCAGCGGTATTTCCTGGAGAACATTCGTGGCCGGACTCTTACACTCATCATTACGACGTCGGGCCGCACTGGCCACCATGGCTGACACGGCCGCCACGGCCAGGTTTGCCGCCGCCGTCACCGCCGCCGCCACGTCTGCGCTGCTGGCCGCCTGCGGCGGCGGAGGCGGCGGATCCGGCGCCACCACCGTGCCGGTGGTAACGCCGCCGGTCTCGAGCGGCGGCGCGCTGGCCGATCCCATCATGTACTCCGGCAATCCCAACGCTTCGCTGGCCAGCGCCACGGAAAGCGCGGCCGTCGTGAAAGGCACGCTGGTGCTGGGCAGCCAGGCCATCGCCTATACCGCCACCACCGGCCACCTGACCGCGACCGATACCCAAACCGGCAGGGCCGCGTCGTTCTTCTACGTGGCCTATACGGCCGACGGCAAGGATCCGGGCCAGCGTCCCGTCACGTTTTTCTATAACGGCGGTCCCGGTTCGGCGTCGCTGTGGCTGCACCTGGGTTCATTCGCGCCCAAGCGCATTCCCACGCAAATCCCGTCCAACGCGATCCTGGGCGTGACCGCGCCGGTGGACAACCCGGAAAGCCTGCTCGACGTCTCGGACCTGGTGTTCGTCGACGCGGTCGGCACCGGTTATTCGCAGGCCATCGCCCCGGCCCGCAACCGCGATTACTGGGGCGTGGACGCCGATGCGGCGGGCTTCCGCGATTTCGTGCAGCGCTACGTGGCGGCCAACAACCGCCAGTCTTCGCCGAAAGTGCTGTTTGGCGAATCCTATGGCGCGCCACGCACCGGCGTGATGGTGAACCTGCTGGAAACCGCCGGCACCCGCATCAGCGGCGTGGTGCTGCACTCGGCCATCATGGACTACAACAGCAATTGCAGCGTGATTCCCAAGCGCAGTTGCGAAGGCTATATCCCGACCTACGCGGCGACCGGCAATTACTACAAGCTGTCCAGCCCCGCGCCGGCCGACGCGGCGGCCTTCCTGCAGGAAGTGCGCAACTACAGCGCCACCACCTACCGCGATGCGGCGGGACGCTGGCTGTCGTCGAACACGCCGCCGCAGCCCGGCATTGCCCAGCAATTGTTCAAGTACACGGGCGTGCCCGCGTCGCGCTGGCAAACCAACTTGAATTACGGGCCGGAAGCATTTGCCAAGGAACTGCTACCGGGCCAGTTGCTGGGCCGCTACGATGCGCGCGTGTCCGGCGCGGTCGGGTCGCCGGTGGTGGCGGGCGGCGATCCGTCGCTGACTGTCGTGGACAATGCATTTACCACGGGCATCCGCAATTACCTGAGCGGCACGCTGAAATACAGCGCCGCCAGCACCTACCTGGTGTTCAACGACATCATCGAATCGTGGACCTTCACGCATGACGGCAAGGAAGTGCCGGACACGATACCGGACCTGGCCGCGGCCATCAGCCTGAATCCATCGCTGAAGGTCATGGCGCAAAGCGGTTACCATGACCTGGCCACGCCGTTTTACCAGACCGAACTGGACTTGGCGCGGCTCGGCGCCAACCCGAATATTTTCATCCGAAATTATGCGAGCGGCCACATGATTTACCTCGACGATACCGCGCGCCGCGCGCAAAAAGCGGACCTGGTGCAGTTCTATGGCAGCCTGGGAGGGAAATGATGAACGGACTGATTTTATCGGCGCTGCTGGCCGCCGCAAGCGCCGGCGCCACGCTTTCCACCCCGGCCTTTGCCGCGGATAACGACGCCGCGCCGACATGCGCCGACCCGTGCGTGCCGCAGCGCCTGCGCAATGCGCCAGCCACGCCGGCCGCTTCCGGCGAAGCGCTGCAACAGCAGGCCGCCGCCAAGCTGCGCCAGCGCTTCAATGCGGCGGACCTGGATGCCGACGGCGCGCTGACCCTGGAAGAAGCGCGCAAGGCGGGCCTGGGCTACATCGTCAATCACTACGACGACATCGATACCGGCCACGCCGGCAAGGTCACGTTCGGCGACGTGCGCCGCTACCTGGCGGCGCGGCGCAGGCAGGCGTTGGGGCCGGCTGCGCAATAGCGCTGCGCGCCAGCACGCGCTCCCGCATCGGCCGTGCGCGTGCCGCCCGCCACGCGACGTCCTGTGCGACGGCTGCGCGCGGCGTGGCGCCGCGCCGCCCCAGTTGTGGCTTCGTATGGCGATGGCGCACCGCGCCGCCATCGCCTGCTGCGCCTTGGCGGCAACGCCGCTACAATGAAACCGACACCGTTGTCGTTTCATTGAGGAGTGTACCGTGCCATCCCGTCCGCATCCCCGTCCCTTCATCGCCCCCCGGCATTTCGATGATCCCGCCGCCGCGCTGGCCCACGTCCAGCACCTGTATGACGATTCGATCGGGTTTTTGCGCGATTCGCTGCAACGCTTCGTTGCGGGAGAAAATCCGCCTGAACACGTACGGGCCTGTTATCCCTACGTGCGCATCAACACGGAAACCGTGGCGCACGCGCCGTCGCAACTGTCGTTCGGCTTCGTGGCGGGCCCCGGCGCCTTTGAAACCACGCTGACGCGCCCGGATTTGTTTGCCCGCTATTACCACGAGCAATTCCGCCTGCTGTTGAAGAACCATGGGCAGCAACTGGAAGTAGGCATGAGCTCGCAGCCGATCCCGATTCATTTTTCACTGGCCGAGCATGACCACATCGAAGGCAGCATGGGTCCGGAACGGCGCATGCTGCTGCGCGACGTCTTCGATTTGCCCAACCTGGCCGCCATGGACGACGGCATCGCCAACGGCACGCACGAAGTGCCGTTCGGCGAAGCGCAGCCGCTGTCGCTGTTCACCGCGCCGCGCGTGGATTATTCGCTGCAGCGGCTGCGCCACTACACCGGCACTTCGCCCGCGCATTTCCAGAAGTTCGTGCTGTTCACCAATTACCAGTTCTATGTCGATGAATTCATCCGCATCGGCCATGCGCTGATGCAGTCGCCGCCGAGCGGCGCCGACGACTACGTCGCCTTCGTCGAACCGGGCAACCTCGTGACGCGCCGCGCCGGCGCCGCCGCGCACGCGGACGACGCGCTCGGCGTGGCGCCGCCGCGCATGCCGCAAATGCCGGGCTATCACCTGGTGCGCAGCGACGGCACCGGCATTTCCATGGTCAACATCGGCGTCGGCCCGGCCAACGCAAAAACCATCACCGACCACGTCGCGGTGCTGCGCCCGCACGCATGGCTGATGCTGGGCCACTGCGCCGGCTTGCGCAACGCGCAGCAACTGGGCGACTACGTGCTGGCGCATGGCTACGTGCGGGAAGACCACGTGCTCGACGAAGACTTGCCGCTGTGGGTCCCGATCCCGCCGCTGGCCGAAGTGCAGGTGGCGATCGAGAAGGCCGTGGCCGACGTCACGCAATTGTCGGGACTGGAACTGAAGCGCGTGATGCGTACCGGGACCGTGGCCAGCACCGATAACCGCAACTGGGAATTGCTGCCGCAGCGCACGCCGGAGCGCCGCTTCAGCCAGAGCCGCGCCGTGGCGCTGGACATGGAAAGCGCCACCATTGCCGCCAATGGCTTCCGCTTCCGCGTGCCGTACGGCACGCTGCTGTGCGTCAGCGACAAGCCGATGCACGGCGAGCTGAAATTGCCCGGCATGGCCAACCAGTTCTACCGCGACCGCGTGGACCAGCATTTGCAGATCGGCATCCGCACGGTCGAACTGTTGCGTGGGCTGGGCGTGGACCGCCTGCACAGCCGCAAGCTGCGCAGTTTTGCCGAAGTCGCATTCCAGTAGCACGCGGGGCGCGGCGGGGAGGCGGGGCCGGCCCCACGCGCCATCCGCAATGGCCGCCGGCGCCAATGTCACGACGGCTTCTGCGGGAACCAGCTGTCCCAGGTTTCCCGGACCGTGGCCTTGATCAGGTTCACGGATTCGGTATCGCCCTTGAACAGCGCGGACAGGAAGGCGCCGGCCTGCTTCATGGTCACGCCGGGCGGCAGCGGCGGCACGCTGGGGTCGGTGACCATCTCCAGCAGGCAGGGGCGGTCACACGCCAGCGCCACGCTCCACGCCGGGCCGACGTCGTCCGGCTGCGTGACCTTGATGCCCTTCAGTCCCAGCATTTCCGCGTACGCGGCATACGGGAAGTCCGGCAAACCCTGCGACGGCGCGTAGCGCGGATCGCCCGCCATCGCGCGCTGTTCCCACGTGACCAGGTTCAAGTCATGGTTGTTGAGCACCATGACCACCAGGCGCGGGTCCGCCCATTGCTTCCACAGCCGCGCCACCGTGATCAGGCCATTGATGCCGTTCATTTGCATGGCGCCGTCGCCTGCCAGCGCAATCACGGGCCGGCCGGGAAACGCAAACTTGGCGGCCACCGCGTAGGGCACGGCCGGGCCCATGGTGGCCAGGCCGCCCGACAGGCTGGCCAGCATGCCGCGCCGCAGCCTGACGTCGCGCGCATACCAGTTGGCCGATGAACCGGAATCCACGGTGACGATGGCGTCGTCCGGCAGGCGCGGCGACAGTTCCCAGAACACGCGCTGCGGATTGACCGGCTGCGCGTCGTTCATGGCGCGCGCTTCCAGCACTTGCCACCAGCGCGCCACGTTTTGTTCGATGCGCTCGCGCCAGGCGCGGTCGGCCTGGCGCCGCAGCAGCGGGATCAGCGCGCGCAGCGTGGCTTGCGCATCGCCGACCAGGTTGTATTCCATCGGGTAGCGCAGGCTGGTGCGGCTGGCGTCGATGTCGATCTGCACGCCGCGCGCATGGCCTTCCTTCGGCAGGTATTCGGCGTACGGGAAGGACGAACCCACCATCAGCAGCGTGTCGCATTCCTCCATCATGTCGTGGCTGGGCTTGGTGCCGAGCAGGCCGATGGCGCCCGTCACGAACGGCAAGTCATCCGGCACGGCGGCCTTGCCCAGCAGCGCCTTGGCAATGCCGGCGCCCAGGATATCGGCCACTTCGATCAGCTCATCGGTGGCGTGCAGCGCACCGGCGCCGGCCAGGATCGCGACCTTCTTGCCGCTGTTGAGGATATCGGCCGCGGCCTGCAGCGCTTCCTGCGGCGGCTGCAGGCTGCGCCGCAGCGCGCCGATGCCGCTGTGCACACTGCCATGTTCGCGCGGCGGTTTGGCCACGGCCGGCAATTCCTGCACGTCGTTGGGAAAGATGATGCAGGTCACGGTGCGTTGTTCCTGCGCGATGCGCATGGCGCGGTCGACCAGGTGGCGCACCTGCGCCGGATCGGTGGCCATTTGCACGTAGGCGCCCGCCACGTCCTTGAACAGCGACAGCAGGTCGACTTCCTGCTGGTAGTCGCCGCCCAGCGCCATGCGCCGCTGCTGGCCGACGATGGCCACCACCGGCTGGTGGTCCATTTTCGCGTCATACAGGCCGTTGAGCAGGTGGATCGCGCCAGGGCCGGACGTGGCCAGGCACACCCCGGTTTCACCGGTGAATTTCGCATGCGCGGTGGCCATGAACGCCGCCATTTCCTCGTGGCGCGGCTGGATGAAGCCGATGGTGTCCTGCCGCCCGAACGCGCCGACGATGCCATTGATGCCATCGCCCGGATAGCCGTAAATGCGCCGCACGCCCCATTGCGCCAGCCGTTGCAACAGGAAATCCCCCACGGTACCGCCCATGATGCGCTCCTTGCATGTCTACGTGTCGAGGAAGCCATGGTAGAAGCGGCAAGCGCGCGCCGGCGCACGGCTGGCGCGCGGCTGGCCCACGGTTGACCCATGCAAGCGGCGAAAACTTAAGAAGATCTTCATGCACCGCGCGTTATATTTTTGCCATGACGAATCATCGAGGAGAATTCCATGGACAAGACCGCCCCGTCCGCCGCCAAGTCCGCGCTGGCGCCGGCCGTATCGCTGACAATGGCGCTGGCCATGGCGCTGGCCGCGTCGCTGGCGGCGCCCAAGGCCGGGGCCGCGGGCCGCCCCGGCTTTGGCGAATTGCCGGGTGAAAGCAGCCAGGCCTACGACGCCAACCGGGCGGGCCAGGTGGTCGGCATGATCGAAGATACGGAGGGGCGCCGCCGCGCCGTGCTGTACGAATACGGCAAGGTGACGGAACTGGGCACCCTGGGCGGTTCCGACAGCGAGGCGCGCGCCATCAACGCGGCCGGCATGATCACGGGCGCCGCGCAAAACCGCGAAGGACGCTGGCGCGCCTTCCTGTATGAAGTGCGGAAAGGCATGAGCGACCTGGGCACCCTGGGCGGCGGCGGTTCGTCGGCGGTGGCCCTCAATGCATCGGGCCAGGTGGTCGGCCATTCGGACTTGCCCAATGGCGACTTCCACGCCTTCATCACCGAAGACGGCGTCATGAAGGACCTGGGCACCCTGGGAGGCAAGACCAGCTTCGCGGCCGGCGTCAATACCGCCGGCATGGTGGTGGGCACGGCGCAAAATGCCGATGGCTACCGGCGCGCCTTCATCTATGTGCCTGGCCAGGCGCTGCGGGAAATCCCCGGCCTGGGCGGGCGCATCAGCATGGCCACCGCCATCAACGACGCCGGCATGGTGGCCGGCGCGGCGGAAACGCCGGACCGCCGCTGGCACGCGTTCATCTGGGACGGCCGGCGCACCGTCGATATCGGCGCGCTGCTGCCGAAGGGCGTCAACAGCTACGCCACGGGCATCAACGCGGCCGGCCACGTGGCCGGCTCCGTCACGGCCGAAGGATACCAGCCGCTGACGTTCGTCTACAAGGATGGCAAGGTGGCGGTGCATCCGCGCGAAGCGGGACTGTATTTGACCAGCAAGATCAATGACAGCGGGCTGGTGGTCGGCTCCCGGTTCACCGGCAAGGGACTGGCCGCCTACGCGGTCGATGAAACCGCGCCGGTGCGCACCACCAGCCCGGTGGACTGGGCCATCCGCATCGCCCTCGTGGCTGGCTTCGCGCTGACCGCGTGGCGCGTGCGGCGCTACACCAGGGGGCCGATGTTCCCATCGTCGCATGTGAAGATCATCGCCAACCGCTTCATGCGCTAAGCCGTGCCGCCGAACGCCCGCGCCGGCGTCGTACCATGCGGGGCGGACCGCACGGCCGGCGCTGCCGCCGGGGAGGGCAGTGATTGCCCTGCGCGGCAATCCGCTTCAACCAGGGCGCATTGCCGGCGCGGCGCCGCCGTCAGAAGCGGCAGCGCGCCGTCAATTGCACGGCGCGCGGTGCGCCCGGCAAGATCAAATGCTTGCTGCTGCCATGGCCGGCGCCGGCATAGGCGCGGTCGAACAGGTTCGTCACGTTCAACTGCAAGTCCAGCGCGGCGGTGCGGTAATACGCCATCGCATCGGCCGTGGTGTAGCCGGGCAGCGTCACGGTATTGCCCGGGTTGGCGTAACGGTCGCCCACGTAATTGACGCCGCCGCCCACGCCCCAGCTGGCGCCCAGGGCCTTGGTCAGCCACAGGTTGGCGCTGTGTTTCGACGTCAGGGTGGGGCGCTTGCCCTGCACGGGCTGGCCGTCATCCCTGGCGATCGAGGCCACCATGCGGCCATCGATCCAGGCATAGCCGGACCAAATTTGCCAGCCGTCGCCCAGTTCGCCGCTCAGGGTCAGCTCCAGGCCATCGTTGCGCTGCGTGCCCATGGAAATCACGCGGCTGGTGGCGGGATCGGTGGCCTTCATGTTGGTGCGTTCGAGGCGGAACAGCGACGCGCCGGCCGTGGCGCGGCCGCCGAACAAGTCGATCTTCGCGCCCACTTCACGGCTGGTGGTGCGCTCCGGCGCCAGGTCGGCGTTGCTGGCCGCCAGCGCGAACGATTCGCCCGAGGGCTGGAACGACTTGCTGAACGAGGCATAGTACGACTGGTCTTGCGCCGGCTGGTACACGATGCCGGCGCGCGGGCTCCAGGCGCGGTCGGTGCGCGCCAGGCTGGGCTGGCCGGGCCGGCGCTCGCGGGTCTCCTGGGCAAAGCGGTCGTAGCGCACGCCGGCCAGCGCTTTCCAGTGTTCGGCCAGGGTGGCCATGTCCTGCACGTAGGCGCTGCCGACGCCCATCACGGCCAGGCTGTTGGCGGTCGGCGCGCCGCCGGCCGTGAACGGCACCGTCGCCGGCTGCGGATGGAACAGCGACACCGTGGCGGCGTTGGCTTGCGAGCGCACCAGCTGGTCCTTGTGCTGGCGGCCGAATTCCACGCCATACAGCAACTGGTGCTGCTGGCCGCCGATCACGGCGCGTTGCGTCAATTCGGTCTGGTTGAACCAGCCGTCTTCGTCGCGCAGCACGTTGCCGCGCGTGAGCGCCACGGTTTTCGCGGTGTCATTGACGGAACCGACCAGCGTATTGTTGCGGTCCAGCTTGTAGTGGTAGCCGCGGAAGGCGTTGCGCAGGGTCAGGTTGCCGCTGAAGCGGTGGTCGAGCGTGAAGCCCAGCGCGTGCACGCGCGCTTCGCTGTAGTCGAACGCCGCCGCGTTGGCCGAACCGTAGTACGTGTTGGCCGGCACGTCGACCGGGCGGCCCTGGTACGACGGGATGCCGAAATCGGTCAGGCGCTTGTCGTGCAGGTATTCGCCCTGCACCAGCAGGCTGGTGTCGCGCCCCAGCTTCAGTTGCGCCGCCGGCGCCAGCGCTTCGCGTTCGAGGAATTGCTGGTCGCGGTAACTGTCGGCGCGCTCGACGGCCGCCGTCACGCGCACGGCGGCGCCGGGCGTATCGAGCTTGCGGCCGAGGTCGATTTCACCGCGGCGGCCATGGTGGCTGCCCACGCGCACGGTGGCTTCGCTGACGTCGGCGCCCGGCTTTTTCGTGATGCGGTTGATCATGCCGCCGGACGAGCCTCGCCCGTACAGCACCGAGGCCGGGCCCTTCAATACTTCCACCTGTTCGATGTTCGACAAGTCGCGGAAATACAGCGCATCGTCGCGCAAGCCGTCGATGAACTGGTCGGCAATCGCGGTGAAGCCGCGGATCGTGACCTGGTCGCGCTGGCCGTCGCCGGTCGACTGGCCGATGCCCGGCACGGCTTTCAATACCTCGTTCAGCGACGCCGCCGACTGGTCGCGCAACAGCGCCTGCGGCACCACGTTGACGGTTTGCGGGATATCGCGCAGCGGCGCGTCGATCTTGGCGGCCGTGGTGGTGGTGGCGGGATTGTAGGCCGGGTCGGCGGCGCCCGTCACGGTGACGGTGGGCAGCACACTGTCCGCAGTGGCGGCATCGGCAGCGTGGGCGGCAGGGAAGCTGGCGGCCAGCAGCAGCGCCAGCGGTAATTTTTTGATAGGCATGGCAAGTCCGGTAAGTGAGCGCTGGCTGGCGGTGGGCTTGCTGGCGGAATGAGAATGATTCGTACTTACGTTATTGTCGCAAAGATACATTGAATATGCAAGTTAACATGCGTCAGTGCCGCGCGGTGGCCGCTGTTGCTGTCAGCGCGGGGCGGGGCAGGCAGGGACCGCGATGTCGGTCTTGTGCGCCATGGCTTGCCAGCCGCGGTTGCATGGCAGCGTAGCCAGCGCTTCATTGATGGCGGCCAGTAATTCCGGCCGGTCGCGCGCCACGAACAAATGACGCGCAAAGGTGTTGGGCCCCGGCGTGCGCACCGATGACAGCTTGCCGGCGAATTCCGGTTCGTGCGCCAGGTTGCGGTACATGAAGCGGTTCATCTGCGTGAAGTCGATGCGGCCGGCGAGCAGCTTGCGCAGGTTGGAAAATTCATCGTTGGCCAGGTCGAGGTGTACCACGCCGTCGGCCACCATGGTTTCCAGTCCCGTATAGCGGTAGCCGCGCACCGTGCCATAGCGCTTGCCCTTCAAGTCCGACAGCACCCTGATTGGCGGCGCCTTGGCGCCGGCAAACACCAGCACGTTATAGTCGTCGAACACCGGCGTGCTCCACAGGTAGCGCGAGCGGCCATCGTCGTCGATGAAATTCGGCGCCAGCATCAGGCCCACCGCATCGAAATGCAATGGCGCATCGAGGTGGGCGCGCAGCAGGCGCATGCGCGGCAAATGCTGCAGCTCGAACCGGTAGCGCCCCTTGAGCTCGTGGTTCAGGTGCTTGACGAGTTCCTGGCACAAGCCGGAACCGTCCGGATACATGAAGGGCGGATAACGGTAAGTATTGATTGCGGTCAGGACGGTTTCACCGGCAGCGGCGGCGCCAGCCAGCAGCAGGGCGGGCGCGGTGAGCAGAGCGGCAAGCAGGCGTTTCAGTGGCGGTGTCATGGCGGGACCCATCGGCGTATCACGTGACAGTATAGGTAGGAAATAACTGTTGCGCATCAGATAAAGTGGCCGTGGAGCGCCGTGCCGGGCCTGGCGCTCCGCGGCCACTGGAAACACGCGTTCAATGCCGTATGGCCAGCAGGTAGCACGCCAGTGACGCCAGCGCCGCACCCAGCAGCACCAGCAACAGCATCGCCGGGGAACTGGCCTGCGCCAGCGCCGCCACGGCCAGCGGCCCGGCGGCCCGCGACAGCAGCGACGGTCCCGCCAGCGCACCGGAAATCGCGCCGTAGTGGCGGCGGCCGAACAGGGTTTGCGGGATGGTGCCGCGCACGATGGTGAGGATGCCGTTGCTCATGCCATACAGCATGCAGAACGCGGCAGCCGCCCAGCCGTGGCGGCCCAGCAGCATCAGCACCAGCAGCGCGGCCGGCAGCGCGCCAAACGTGACCTTGCCGACGGTTTGCGGCAGTGCGCGCCGGCCCAGTGTCATTTCCCCGATGCGGCCGGCCACCTGCATCGGCCCCACGAGCGCGGCCAGCGCCACCGCCAGGCTGGCCGCGTGCCCATATTGTTGCAGCAGCGGGATCAGGTGCACCGACAGCGCGGCAAAAATAAAGCTGTTGGCGGAAAACGCGAACCCGAGTTTCCAGAAAGCCGGATGGCGCACGGCTTCGGCCAGCGTGTGGTCGCGCGGTCCGCCGTCCAGCGCGGTTTGCGCCGGCGCACGGGACTGGGCCCGGGCCGCCGCATGCGCAGGGGACTGCGGCGGGCCGTGAGCCGGCGCATCGGCCGCTGTTGCCGCCTCCTGCGGCGCGCCGCTGCGCAACATCAGGTGCAGCGGCAGGCACACCAGCAAGTGCGCCACGCCATACCACAGCCAGGTGTCGCGCCAGCCGACGGCGCCCAGCAAGTGCTGGGTCAGCGGCCACGATACCGTGCTGGCAAAACCGCCAAACAAGGTCAGGGTGGAAATCACTTGCCGGCTTTGCATGCCGAATTCCCGGTTGATGGTGGCAAACGCGGCTTCGTACATGGTCATGGCCATGGCCACGCCCAGCACCGTCCAGGCCGCGTAGTACGCCGGCGCCGTCTGCACCTGGCTGAGCATGGCGAAGCCCGCGCCGCACAGCAGGGAGCCGGCGCCCATGACCCACCGGCCGCCGTGGCGGTCGATCAGTATGCCGACCGGCGTGGCGGCCGCGCCGGACACCAGCAGGCTCCACGAAAACGCGCCGATCACGGTTTCACTGCGCCATCCAAGGCCGGCCGCCATCGCGGGGGCCAGGATCGCGATCGCGTAATACAACGCACCCCACGACATGATTTGAGTACAAGCAAGGATGGCAAGCGTGGTGTGGCGAAAGCGCATGGGTAGTTGTGCAAAGGCAAAGCGCCAAGTGTATATTGATATCGCACCGCCGCGCTGGCGCTGCTGCAAAACCGGACGGTTCGCGTGTGAAGAGGATGAGTATGCTGAAGAAGGTGCCTGTCGGTGAGTTGAAGCTCGGTATGTACATCGAAAAGATCGTTGGTTCCTGGATGGAATCGCCATTCTGGCAAAAGCACTTATTGCTGGAGCGGCTGGAAGATTTGCAACGCATACAGCGCAGCACGATCCGTGAAGTGTGGGTCGATTTCAGCAAATCCCGTATCGTGACGGCCGCGCCGGCGGCCGGGCTCGCTGCTGGACAAGGCACCGTGACCGGGGAAAGCGGCGAAAACGGGGCCGGCCACGGCGATGGCGAAGAGGGGGGCGACGGCATATCGGCCGCTGGCGACGGGCCGGGTGCGATGGCGCGGCGCAGCCAGGCACGCGTCCGGGCGCCGCTGCGCGGTATTGCCCCGGCTGGCATGGCCAGCGAACTCAAACACGCCACGGTGTTGCTGAAGAAATCGCGCGAAGCCGTGCAATCGATGTTTACCGAGGCGCGCATGGGCAAGGCCGTGGCGGTGGAAGACGCCATGCCGCTGGTCGAGGAAATTTCGGAGTCGGTGATGCGCAACGCGGGCGCCATGATCGGCCTGGCGCGCCTGAAAACCGCCGACGATTACACGTACATGCATTCGGTGGCCGTGTGCGCGCTGATGATGGCGCTGGGCCGGCAGCTGGAACTGGACGACGACAAGATCCGCCAGGCCGGCCTGGCCGGCCTGCTGCACGATATCGGCAAGATGGCGGTGCCGGCCGCGATCCTGAAAAAGCCCGGCAAGCTGACCGATGACGAATTCAATGCCGTCAAACAGCACCCAAGCGAAGGCCACAAGATGTTGCTGGCCACGCCCGGCATGCCCGAGGTGGCGCTGGACGTGTGCCTGCACCACCATGAAAAGATCGACGGCACCGGCTATCCGGAAGGGTTGCGCGGCGACGGGATCAGCCTGTTTGCGCGCATGGGGGCGATTTGCGACGTGTATGACGCCATCACGTCGAACCGGCCCTACAAGCAGGGCTGGTGCCCGGCCGAATCGCTGCGCCGCATGGCTGAATGGAGCAAGGGCCATTTCGACGAGCGCATGTTTGCCGCCTTCGTCAAATGCCTCGGCATTTATCCGGTCGGCACGCTGGTGCGGCTGAAGTCGGAGCGCCTGGGCGTGGTGGTGGAATTGCCAATCGGACAATCCCTGATCAAGCCCAAGGTGCGGGTGTTCTATTCGGCCAAGGCAAGGGCGTACCTGCGCCCGGAACTGGTCGACCTGGCGTCGCCGGCCGTGACCGACAGCATCGTGGCGCGCGAAGGCGCCGCGACCTGGGGCCTGCAGGACATCGACCGCTATTGGTCGGGCGCGATCGAGTTTGCATGAAATACAGGGTTCGTTGCTCCGACAACACATCTTGCTGTGCGGGGCCGTGGTTTTTTTCATGACGCGTCCTGTATTTTCATAAGCGCCGCTGGCGCTTTTCTGCTTGCGGTAGCGCTACCTCTCCTGTAAATTCCGCGTTGTCGTACAACTGTGCCCGGTCATTGTAGCTAGTTCTGATATCAATATTGATATCGAAAACTGCCAAAAATTGATTGGATCGAATTCAGTTCCGACTATTAATATGGTTTCCAGGCAGACGGGCTCTTCAACAGCCCGGATCGATAACTAAAATGGTATTGGAGACCAAATGGAACGGATACAGGGCCGCGCAACGGCTGTATATCAACCTTTCATGTTAAAAGTTGGGGTGGCCTCGCTGATGGCTGCCGGCCTGCTCAGCAGCGCCTCGGTGTGGGCGCAAGCGGCCCCTGAAAACACGGCGCCCGCCGACACCACCGTGGTCGTCACGGGCGTCAAGGCCTCGATGATCAAGAGCCTGGCCATCAAGCGCACCAGCGACCAGGTGCTGGAATCCGTCGTTGCCGAAGATATCGGCAAACTGCCCGACAACAATGTCGTCGAAGCGCTGCAACGCGTGACGGGCATCCAGGTGACCAACCGCGCCGGCGGCGAAGTCGGCACCTTGTCCATCCGCGGCCTGCCCGACGTCCAGACCACCTGGAACGGCCGCAATATTTTCACGGCGTCCGGCACCCAGGTCGCGCTGCAGGATATCCCCTCGACCCTGGTGCGCCAGATCGACGTCTACA
>CBIHOX010000030.1:0-52279 GCA_966211685.1 uncultured Pseudoduganella sp. | reverse complement strand
TGGGGGCCGGCGGGGCAACCCTGTTTTACTGTGTCGGCGCGGGGGCGCCGCCACAGCGACCGCCATCCCGCCCGGCGCCGCCAGGCCCTGCTGCCTGGCAGGCGCCCCGCCCACCCGGCCCGACGTTCCCGTCTCCGCCTTCCGCAGTTTCCGCACCATCCGATCGTCCCGATTGTCCCGGCAGCACCGCCGCACCGCCTGCTTCCAGCATTCCAGCGCCGCATCCTTCCGCCTTGGCGCCCTCCGATCCCCACGCCGCCGCGCCGCTGGCCTCCCCTTCCGCAGTGTCCATCCATACCGAATCGCCCCGCCATACCGGATCGTCCCGCCATACCGAATCATCCAGCCATACCGGATCGTCCAGCCATACCGGATCGTCCAGCCATACCGGATCGTCCCGCCATACCGAATCGTCCAGCCATACCGAATCGTCCAGCCATACCGGATCGTCCAGCCATACCGGATCGTCCAGCCATACCGCAGCGGCGCAGCCGCATGGCGCGCTGCTGGCGCCGCCGGTGCCGCTGCGCGCGCCCACGCCGGTGGCGGCGCCGCCGGCCGAACAGTTGCCACGCAGGCAATTGCTGGTGGGCGGCTACGTGCTCGAATATGCGCTGCGCCGCTCAACGCGCCGTTCGATCGGCTTCATGGTCGACGACGACGGTTTGCGCGTGACGGCGCCGCGCCGCGTGGCTCAGGCCGACATCGACAACGCCATCCGCGCCAAGCAGAACTGGATCCTCTCGAAACTCGAAGAGCGGCGCGAACGGCGCGCGGCGCGCCTGCAAAAGCCGCCGATGGAGTGGATCGACGGCGCGCACCTGCCCTACCTCGGCACGGACATCACGCTGCGCCTGTATACCGCCACGCGCAACCGCACCGACTACAACCCGGACACGCGCGAACTGCATATGGGCCTGGTGCAGGGCGCCACGGAATTGCTGTTGAAGGAGCGCGTCAAGGCATGGCTGCAGCAGCAGGCGAAAGTCCTGTTCGAGCAGCGGCTGGACCTGTACGCGGCGCGGCTGGGCGTGCAATACAGCGCGTTCGCGCTGTCGTCGGCCGGCTCGCGCTGGGGGTCGTGCACGGTGCAGCGCGTGATCCGGCTGAACTGGAAGCTGATCCATTTCTCGCTGCCGCTGATCGATTACGTGGTGGCGCACGAACTGGCGCACATCCTGGAAATGAACCACAGCCCGCGCTTCTGGGCGGAAGTGGGCCGCATCTACCCGGCCTATGACGAGGCGCGCGAATTGTTGCGCAAGCGCGCGCAGGAATTGCCGCCGCTGTTCAATTGACGCCGGCGGGCGATTACAGCCAGCCCGCGTCGCGCGCCATGCGGTACGCTTCGACCCGGTTGCCGGCGCCGCACTTGCTGATGGCTTCCGACAGGTAATTGCGCACGGTGCCTTCGGACAGCGACAATTGCCGGGCAATCTCGGCGCCGCTGCGCCCTTCCCCGGCCAGCCGCAGTACTTGCCGTTCGCGCTCGCTGAGCGGGTCCGGCGCGCCGCCCCAGCTTTCCAGCGCCAGTTCCGGCGCGATCGCCAGTCCGCCGCCATGCACGGTGCGGATGGCTTGCGCCAGCGTCTCGGCCGGCGCATCCTTGAGCAGGTAACCGCGCACGCCGGCCGCCATGGCGCGCCGCAGGTAGCCGGCGCGGGCAAACGTGGTGACGATGGCCACCCGCGTGGCCGGACAAGCGTCGCGCAACGCGGCCGCCAGCTCCAGCCCCGTCATGCGCGGCATTTCAATGTCGGTCAACACGATGTCCGGCGCCAGCTGGCGGCACAGCGCCAGCGCTTCCTCGCCATTGCGGGCCTGGCCCACCACGTCGATATCGCCTTCCAGCTTCAGCAGCGCGGCCAGCGCGCCCAGCAACAGCGCCTGGTCTTCCGCAATCACGATACGGATCGTCATGTCATTCCTTTGCCATCGGCAGGCGCAATTCCAGCACCACGCCGTTGTCCACGGCCAGCGACAGCCGGCCGCCCAAGTGCTCCACGCGCTCGCGCATGCCGCGCAAGCCATTGCCGGGCGCCAGCGCCATCGCATTGCCCGGCGGCCCTGCGCCCTGCCCGTCGTCGCGGATACGCAGCACCAGCATGCCGTCTTCGCGCGCCAGCCGCACCGTGCATACCCGCGCCCGCGCATGGCGCAGGATGTTCGTCACGGCTTCGCGCACGGCCAGCGCCAGCACATTTTCCGCCACGGCCGGTATCGCCAGCGGCTGCACCTCGGTTTCCAGCGCCACGCCGGCGGCCGACAGCGCGGCCCTGGCGCGCGCCAGTTCGTGCGCCAGCCCGGTTTCGCGGTAACCGCTGACCGCGGCCCGCACTTCGGACAGCGCCTGGCGCGCGCTGGCTTCGATATCGCGGATCTCGTTGCGGCAGGCGGCCGCGTCGCGCTCCAGCAGGCGTCCCGCCAGTTCCGCCTTCAGCGTGATCAGCGACAGCGTGTGGCCCAGCAAGTCGTGCATGTCGCGCGAAATGCGTTCGCGCTCCGCGATGCGCGCCAGGTGTTCCACTTCTTCCTGCTTTTTCAGCAATTGTTCGCGCGAGCGCTGCACCCGCACGTCCATGATGGTGGCAATCCCGACCGGGGTACCGGCCGCCAGTGTCGGCATCAGGAAACTCAGCGGCAAGTCCACCAGCAACGCCAGGCCCGCCGCCGACAGCAGGATGGCCGCCAGCGCGCCATACGCCACGGCCTGCCGTTCGAAATGCGAACACATGGCGCCGGCAAAAATGAAGAACGTGCAAGCGCCGAAATTGAATGGCGCCCACGCCAGGCCCAGCGCGTAGGTGGCCAGGATATAGGGCACCGCGGCGCGGTTGTAGACCCAGAAGCTGGCAAAGTAAATCGGCAGGAATACCGCCAGGGTCAGCAGCAACGCCGCCAGTTCCAGCGCGGACGGCCGTATATAGAAATACTTCCAGGCGAAAAACGCCAGCGACACCAGCCACAGGTAGGGCGCCCGCCCCATGCGGGGCGGCACCCACGGGCCGCGCAGCGCGCGCCACAGCGCCGCCGGCATGCCCCGCCACCTGGCCGCCGCCGTCATCATTGCGGCAACAGACGCACGTCGGCGATTTCAAAGCGGTAATTGCCGGTCTTCGGTCCCGCGTTGAAGGCAATCATCGAGATCGCACCGGCATCGGCGCCCTTGAAGTCCGCCAGCGCCATGGTGACTTCACGCCACTCGCCGCCGGCCTGGAACGGCAGGTTGACAGGCACCTTGTTCCCGCCCGACATCAGCGACACGCTGTATTGCTGGCCATCGCCGCGCACGCGGAATTTCAATACCCTGGCGTTGGCGAGGTTGGCGCCCTGCATCGGCTGGCGGCCCGGCATGAACGCCAGTCCGGCCCACGGGTAAGCGAATCCGGGCGCCACGCTGGCGCTCACCTGCGCCGCGACGATGCCGGTCCCGGCATCGGCGGCGTCGACCAGCTTGATGTCCACCGACGACTTGCCGCCCATGAAGGCGTCGTGCGACGGCATCCAGCCGGCGCCGAACGGGCTGCCCATCTTGTCCCTGCTGAACAGGCTGATGCGGCCATCGGCCGGCAGCGCCACGCCCGCCGATGGCTGGCCTTCCTGCGCCACGGCCGCCAGCTGCTGCTTGCGCAGCGGCGCCACCGATACGCCATCCTTCCACACGTCGACGATGCGGCGGGTGGCGCCGATATCGGCCGATGGATCGCCTTCCACCAGCAACAGGTCGGCCTTGTAGCCGGTGGCGATGCGGCCTCGCTGCGGCAGCCGGAACGCCTGCGCCGGCGCCGACGTGGCCGAGGCCAGCGCCTGCAGCGGCGTCAGGCCGGCGCGCACCAGCGACTGCAGTTCATGGTGCAGGCTGGCGCCATATTGGGTGCCCTTGTTGCCGGCATCGGTGCCGGCCAGCACCGGCACGCCAGCCTTCGACAGCGCGGCCGTCACGGCTTGCGGCGCCGTCATCCAGCCAGCCTTGGGCGCCTGGCCATAGGTGGTGGCCAGTTGTTGCCGCTGTTCCTTGTCGAGCAGGCTGGTAAACGCGGTGTCGCCCAGGATGTCGGCGGCGCGCAAGCCGGCCATGCTCTCGATCACGCTGAAGGTGGGAATCACGAACGCCTTGCGCGCTTTCGCCAGTTGGGTAAAGGCGGCCAGGCCTTCCTGGCTGATGCTGTCGCCGCCGAACAGGTGCACCAGGCCATCGGCGCCCGCTTCCAGCGCGGCGCGCGCATCGGGCAGGTTGCTGATATGGACCACGGCCAGCTTGCCGCGCCGGTGGCTGGCGTCGATCAGCGCCTTCACGGTGGCGATGTCGAGCGAGGCGAACGCGCGGCCCGGATGGCCTTGCTCCATGACGATCTTGATGAAATGCGATCCTTCCGCGATACGCGCGTCGACCCACGCCTGCGCCTCGTCCGGCCTGGTCAGCGTCGGGATCACCATGCCATATTCGGTGCCGTGGCCGCCTGGCGCGGTGGCCAGCGTGCCGGCGGAAAACAGGTCGGCCTGGCCGGCATTGTCGCCGCGCGCCATTTTTTCCGCGACTTCCCGCATCGCCTGCACGCCGGTAAACATGTCGACCTGGGTGGTGACGCCAAAGAGCAGCGGCAAGTCGAAATAGCGGAACGCGTGCACGTGCGCATCGATCAGCCCCGGCAACAGGGTGCGGCCCTTGCCATCGACGATGGTGGCGGCGGCAGGCGTCTTGCCCTTGAAATCAGCGTCGGCGATGCGCGCGCCATCGACCAGCACCGAGCGGTGCTCGTGCATGTTCTCGCCGTCGAATACGCGCACGTCCTGCACCAGCCAGGTGGCGGCCAGCGCCGGCGCCGACAGGGCGGCCAGGCCGCAGGCGAACAGCAGGGATTGCAAACGGCGGTGAACCATGTCCTGTCTCCTCTAGTTGAATGGAACAGAGTATGGAATTTTTCGCGTCCCCACAACAGAACAAAATCACATGACTTTCACATGACATTTGTCATGTGGCGCATGGCGGCGCGATGCTTCCCTGCCCACCACGCCGCCATGCCACTCACGCAACGATCAAGCCGCCACCGGCAGCAGCGCCGGCAGCAGCGCCAGCGTGCGCTGCGTGGCGCCCTTGTGCTGGCCGGCGAAATCACGCGCCCGCCCCCCCATGGCCTGGCGCGCCGCGTCGTCGCGCAGCAGCCGTCCCGCCTGCGCCATCAATTCATCGGCCGACGCGATGCGCGCCGCGCCGCCGGCCGCCAGCGCGTCTTCCGTCACCTGCGCGAAATTGAAGGTATGCTCGCCGATCAATACCGGCTTGCCCAGCGCGGCCGCCTCGATCAGGTTCTGGCCGCCCAGCGGCTGCAGGCTTCCGCCAATGAAGGCGACGTCGCACAGCGCGTAATACGCGAACATTTCTCCCATCGAATCGCCCAGCAGCACTTGCACGCCAGGCGCCACGCCGGCGGCCGGCTGTCCCAGCGCGCTGCGGCGCTGCAATGCCAGGCCGCGTTCGGAGGCCATCTGCGCCACCGCGTCGAAGCGCTGCGGATGGCGCGGCACCAGCAACAGCAGCACGTCGGCCGGCAGCGTTTGCGCATCGAGGGCGCGGCGGTAAGCGTCGAAGATCAGTTCTTCCTCGCCTTCGCGCGTGCTGGCGCACAGCAGCACGGGCCGCGCGCCGACCTGCGCACGCCATTGCGCGCCCTGCGCCAGCGCTGCGGGCGGCACCTGCACGTCGAACTTGATGCTGCCCGTGACGTCCACGCGGGCCACGCCCAGCGAGCGCACGCGGTCGGCGTCGGCATCGGTTTGCGCCGCCACCAGCGCAATGCCGCGCGCGGCGGCGCGCATCAGGCCGCCGAGGCGCCGCGCCTTGCGCAGCGACCGTTCCGACAGGCGCGCATTGGCCAGCACCACCGGCACGCGCGCCTCGTTGCAGCACGCGATCAGCGACGGCCATACCTCGGTTTCCATCAGGATGCAGATGCGCGGTTCGAAATGGCGGATGAAGCGGCGCACCATGCTGAAGGTGTCGTACGGCAGGTACGATTGCACCACGCGCGCGCCATGCTTGGCGAACAGCTGGCGGCCGGTGGCGCGTCCGGTCGGCGTCATGTGCGTCAACAGGATGCGGCTGCGCGGATACGCGGCCAGCAGCGCCTCGACCAGCGGTTCGCTGGCGCGCGTTTCGCCCACCGAGACCGCGTGCACCCAGATCGTGTGCGGTTCATCGTTGGCGGCGCGCTCGCGGTACAGCGCTAGGCGCTCGTTCCAGTGCTGGCGGTAGCCGGGTTCCTGCGCGCCGCGCCGCCACAGGCGGCCCAGCGCCAGCGGCAGCGCCAGCCACCACAGCAGCGAATACAGTCGGACCATGGCGGCTCCTCAGTGGCGGCCGGCGGCCAGCAGCGTGCGCGCCGCGGCCAGCACGTCGGCCACGGTCGGCGGCGCGCCGCGGTCGCCCAGGTTGATGATTTTCGGCGACCAGTTGCCTTCGGTCTTCCAGCGCGGGGAATCTGCATAGATTTCCACCGTGGGCCGGACAAAGGCGGCGGCAATGTGGGTCAGGCCGGTGTCGACGCCGACCGCCAGCGCCGCATGGCGCGCCAGCAGCACGGCGTCGGCCATCGGCAGTTGCGGCAAGACGCGCGCATTGGGCAGGCTGGCCGCCAGCGCCTCGGCTTCGCTCTTTTCCTTGGGCGAACCCCACGGCAGCAAGACCGGCATCGGCGCCAGCGCGGCGCCCAGCTCGATCCAGTTGGCCGGCGCCCATTTCTTGGCGTCGCGCGCGGTGCCGTGGAAAAACACGCAATACGGCCCGGGCGGCATCCAGTCCGGGCGCGGATCATCGGGGGAAACGTCCGGCAGGCCGAAGTCGGCCGGATAATCGACGCTGTAGCCCAGCGCCGCGCCCACCACCAGGCGTCCGCGCGCCACCGCGTGGGTGCGCGGGTCGAGCTTCACGCTGCGCGTGTGGAAAATGCGCGAAATCCCTTCATAGCCGGACCCTTCGCTGCCATTGCCCAGGCCCACCTTGTGGCGCCCGCGCGCGGCGCCCATGATGATGCCGGTCTTGAGCAAGCCCTGGGTGTCGAACACATAGTCGTAGCGCTGCTCACGCAGCCTGGCGAAGAACCCCTTGATTTCGGCGCGGGTGGCGGGGTTGCCCAGGCTCTTGCGCCAGCGCCGCAGCGCGAACGGAATGATGGTGCGCACACGGGCGTTCATGCGAACCAGGCTGACGTAGCCCTCTTCCACCACCCAGTCGATGTTCGCGTTCGGGTAATGGCGCGCGATATCGGCCACGATGGGCATGTTGTGCAGCACGTCTCCCAGCGACGAGACGCGCACCAGCAGGATGTTCAACGGCTGCTTGCCATCCGGATTGCCCAGGCTGCTCATTGCGGTTACCGGGTCAGAATGGCAATTCAGCGTCCGGCTTGGCCGCCAGGATCACGTCGCGGAACTGGCCCTGGATGCGCGCCAGCGCTTCCGGCGTTTCCGCTTCGAAGCGCATCACGATCACCGGCGTGGTGTTGGACGAACGCGCCAGGCCGAAGCCGTCGGCATATTCGACGCGCAAGCCATCGATGGTGATGATGCGTTCATTGCCGGGGAAGCGCGCATCGCTGCGCAGCTTGTCCATCAGCGCGAAGTTTTCGCCTTCCTTAAGGTGCAGGTGCAATTCCGGCGTGGAGTCCGATTGCGGCAGCGCGTTCAGCAGCGCGGACGGGTCGGCATGCCTGGTCAGGATTTCCAACATGCGCGCGCCCGAGTACAGGCCGTCATCGAAGCCATACCAGCGGTCTTTGAAGAAGATATGGCCGCTCATTTCACCGCCCAGCGGAGCGCCGGTTTCCTTCAGCTTGGCCTTCACCAGCGAGTGGCCGGTCTTGTACATCAGCGGCACGCCGCCGCTCTTTTCAATGTACGGCGCCAGGTGGCGCGTGCACTTCACGTCGTACAGGATCTGTTCGCCCGGATGGCGCGACAGCACGTCTTCCGCGAACAGCATCATCTGGCGGTCCGGGAAAATGATCTGGCCATCCTTGGTGACGATGCCGAGGCGGTCGCCGTCGCCATCGAAGGCCAGGCCGATTTCCGCGTCGGTCTGCTCCAGGCAGCGGATCAGGTCTTGCAGGTTTTCCGGGTGGGCCGGATCGGGGTGGTGGTTCGGGAACGTGCCATCGACCTCGCAGAACAGCTCGATCACTTCGCAACCCATGCCGCGGTACAGGTCGCCCGCGAACGCGCCGGCCACGCCATTGCCGCAATCGACGGCGATCTTGATCGGACGGGCGATCTTCACGTCGCCAATGATGCGCTCCAGGTATTGGGCCTTGATGTCGTGCGTGCTGTACGAGCCCGGTTGCGCCGCCACCTTGCCGCCATCGGCCAGGATACTGTCATATAGGCCGGTGATGGCGTCGCCGTAAATGGCTTCGCCGGCCAGCACCATCTTGAAGCCGTTGTAGTCCGGCGGATTGTGGCTGCCGGTCACCATGATGCCGGACGGCGCACCCAGCACCTGGGTGCCGAAGTACACCATCGGCGTGGCCACTACGCCCAGGTCGATCACGTCCACCCCTGCCGACTGCAAGCCTTGCGCCAGCGCCGCCGCCAGTTCCGGGCCGGACAGACGGCCATCGCGGCCGATCACGACCTTGCGCTGGTCCTTGGCCAGCGCGGCCAGGCCGAATGCATGGCCGATCTGCCGCGCCACGGTGGCGTCGAGCGTT
The DNA here is from genome assembly GCA_966211685.1 of uncultured Pseudoduganella sp. GTDB lineage: Bacteria > Pseudomonadota > Gammaproteobacteria > Burkholderiales > Burkholderiaceae_D > Rugamonas. The sequence goes on along the minus strand of CBIHOX010000030.1, from coordinate 43,577 downwards.
TTACCCACGATGCCGCGGATATCGTAAGCTTTGAAAATCGATTTCGAGAGAGTGGTCATAACGTGCTCAGTGACTGATGTCGGTTGCTGATGATGGGCGGGCATCCAGACGCGCCGTCACCCGGCGCCGGAGCGCCAGGCCATGGCGGTATGCTGTGGAATGGCGGCGGGCCGGGACGGCCCTGCCGTAAACTACGGGTATAGTAAGTGCGATAACTGTGGCAGGCAAGTCCTGCCGCAGTGTTTGCCGGCGTGGCGGTCAGGCCGCGATGCGCAAGCCTTCGATATCGTTGCCGGCTTCCAGCCAATCCTTGACCCACTTCGGCTGGCGGCCGCGGCCGGTCCATTGCTGGGCGTTATCGGCAGGATTGCGGTAGCGCGGCGCGACTTCGGCGCCAGGCGCCCTGGTTTTTGCGCCGGCCACCAGTTCTTCCACGCTGGCGCCCACGCTTTTCGCGATCGACAGGATTTGCTCGATGGCGCGCGCACGCTCCTGCGATTCACGCTGGGCCAATTCTTTTTTGACCTGCTCTTGCAAATCACGCAATTGAGCGATGGACATATTCGACAGATCCATAAATATCCCTTAAAAAAATGAGGTTACGATTCTGCCCGAAATATACACGAAATTCGCGCGGGATTAATGTTTCTTGTGGCGGATCATCCAGCGCGGCGCTTTGAACCGGACAATGCGCGCATATAACCACAAGTATGTCCCCATAAACAACAGGCAGAATATCATCAATAAGGCGGTATTGTTCCAGAACAGCGTGGCGGGCACCACGGCCATCAGGGAAAATGTCCACAGATAAGGCGACGTCAATGAATTGCGGCGCATCAGCGCGCGCCCTTCTTTGCGGCCCACGGCCCATTGCACGATGCGGCGGAATATCAGGCTGTGCAAATGGATACCATCCGGCATGGCTGGCGATTTACCGCGCACAAACATGCGGCGATATGCGGAAAACAGGGTTTCAAATGCCGGATAGATCAACAGCAGCGCGGCATACCAGGTCGACACTTGCGGATTTCGGATCACCAGCAGCAACGCCAATTCGCCCAGCATGAAACCAATGAAATACGCGCCGCCGTCGCCGAGGAAAATCAGGCCGACCGGATAATTCCAGATCAGGAATCCCGCCGTGGCGCCGGCCACCATCAGCGCCGCCACCAATACAAACATATCATTCACCTGCAGCGCCACATAACCGAGCGAGAGCAGCATGCAAATCGTCACTACGCTGGCCAGTCCATTGAAGCCATCGATGATATTGACGGCGTTGGCAATGCCCGCCACCGCCAGCACGGAAACCGGCAGCGCCAGCCATACCCACGGAATCGGCCAGGTCGCCAACGGCAAATCCAGGCGGTCGATACGGGCATCGAGCAGGAAATACGCCATCAATCCCGCCACCATGGTCAATAACAAGCGCCGTCCGGCGCTGACGTTGCCGGTGTAATCTTCAATAATCCCGCCGGCAAAGGCAATCATGGCGCAGGCCAGCAGCGATACCATCCACGTGGTCATGGCCGGCACCCGCCAGATGGAAATACAGGCGGCCAGAATCACCGCAAAGAAGATCGACAGCCCGCCGATCCGTGCCACCGCATGGGTATGGTTTTTCTGCACGCCACGGAAATCCGTATCCATCGCGGGTCCGTGCAATTTTGCTTCTTTGATTACCAGCAGGGTCAGCAGCGCGGAAACAATGAAACTGATGAGGAATGAAAACATTATTAATTATCAATACGAGTCCAGTACATGGCCCCTGGTAACCTGCGGTCAATGTCATCTTCCGCGATTGTATTGGAATCCAGTATCGATATGACAGGAATCAAGCGGGGATATGCGCTCGCGCAACGCGCGGCAGAATTCTAGCAAATCCTGCCGCCCCACTCAGCCATCCTTACTGTTTGAAACAACCGGTCACGGCCAAGACCGCGTCAATGCATGCACAGGCGCAGCGCCTCGCGCCACTGCGGCAGCGAACACAGGCTGGCCGCCAGCTTGTGCGACGACATCACGGAATACGCGGGACGCCGGGCCGGGGTCGGGTAGTCCGCCGTGGTGATCGGTACCAGCTTGCAAGTGATGCCGGCTTCTGCCAGGATGGCTTGCGTGAATTCAAACCATGTGGTCTGGCCCTGGCTGGACAAGTGATAGATGCCGCCGTGCGCATCCCACCAGCTTGCCCCGCCGGCCTTGGCCTGGGCCAGCACGGTGGCCGTGCTGTCGGCAATGGTGCGGCTCCACGTGGGAGCGCCGTGCTGGTCCGCCACGATGCGCAACTCTTCGCGTTCGCGCGCGAGTTTGAGCATCGTCAGCAGGAAATTCTTGCCGCGCATGCCATACACCCAGCTGGTGCGGAAAATCAGATGGCGCACGCCGGACGCCACGATGGCTTGTTCACCGGCCAGCTTGCTGGCGCCATATACGTTGACCGGACCGGTAACGTCGGTCTCGATGCGCGGCGAAGGATCGGCGCCGGGAAACACGTAATCAGTGGAATAATGCACCAGCGCCGCGCCCAACCGTTTGGCTTCCTCGGCCATCACGGCCGGCGCTTGCGCATTGATGCGGTACGCCAGGTCCGGCTCGCTTTCAGCCTTGTCGACCGCGGTATACGCGGCGGGATTCACGATCAGGCCCGGCTGGACTGCACGGATCACATTGCGCACCTGATCCAGGTCGGCCAAGTCCATGCGCGCACGGTCCACCGCCACCACCTCGCCCAAGCCTTGCAGGCTGCGCTGCAATTCATAGCCTACCTGGCCGGAACAGCCCGTCAACAGGATTTTCATGGGAACACCTCGGCCTGCGCCAGCGGTACGCCAGCCTTGTCCTTGGCCGACAACAGCGGTTCGCCATCGAGCGGCCAATCGATACCGATGGCGGGATCATTCCAGATCACCGAGCGTTCATGCGCCGGCGCATAATAATCCGTGGTCTTGTACAGGAATTCCGCCACGTCGCTGGTGACCACAAACCCATGGGCAAAGCCGGCCGGTATCCACAGCTGGCGTTTATTTTCCGCCGACAATTCCAGGCCATACCATCGTCCGAATGTCGGTGAGCTCTTGCGTAAATCCACGGCCACGTCGAATACCGCGCCCGTGGTCACGCGCACGAGTTTGCCCTGCGCCTGCGCGATCTGGTAATGCAGGCCGCGCAACACGCCCTTGGCCGAGCGCGAATGGTTATCCTGCACGAATTGCACATCCACGCCGGTTTGTTCGGCAAAGCGCTGCGCATTGAAGCTTTCATAGAAAAAACCGCGCTGGTCGCCAAATACCGTAGGCTCGATGACCAGCACACCGTCCAGCGGCGTCTTGATGACATTCATCGGGGAATAACCTTATCTTCCAGGATTTGCAGCAGATATTGGCCGTAATTATTCTTCTTCAATGGCTCGGCGAGTTTCGCCAATTGCGCCGCATCGATATAGCCTTTGCGATAGGCGATTTCTTCAGGGCAGGCGATTTTCAAGCCTTGGCGCTTTTCAATGGTGGCAATGAATTGCGACGCATCGAGCAGCGATTCATGGGTGCCGGTATCGAGCCATGCCATGCCGCGCCCCATCAATTCCACATTCAACTGGTCTTGCTGCAGGTAGACGTTATTGACGTCGGTAATCTCCAGTTCGCCGCGCGCCGACGGTTTGATGCTGGCGGCAATATCGCATACCTGGTTATCGTAGAAATACAGGCCCGTCACCGCATAATTCGATTTCGGCACTTTCGGCTTTTCTTCGATGCTCAAGGCCCTGCGGTCGCCATCGAATTCCACCACGCCATAGCGTTCCGGATCGTGCACGTGATAGGCAAACACAGTGGCGCCGTCGGCGCGCGACGCGGCCGAGCGCAGCAGTGCATCGAGGTCATTACCGTAATAAATGTTATCGCCGAGGATCAGCGACGACGGCGCGTCGCCGACAAAGTCGCGCCCAATGATGAAGGCTTGCGCCAGCCCGTCCGGCGAGGGTTGCACCGCATAGCTGAGCTCAAGGCCCCACTGGCTGCCGTCGCCCAGCAATTCGCGGAAGCGTGGCGTATCCTGCGGTGTCGAGATAATCAGGATTTCACGCATGCCGGCCAGCATCAGGGTGGTCAGCGGATGGTAAATCATCGGCTTGTCGTAAATCGGCAGCAATTGCTTGGACACGCTCATCGTGACCGGATACAGGCGCGTGCCGGAACCGCCTGCCAGGATAATGCCTTTGCGGTGCGGAAGATTCATCATGCCTCCCTGTCGTTATAGTTGGCCGCCAGCCATTTCATGTAATCGCCCGATTGCACGTTGGCGACCCAGTCCTGGTTGTCCAGGTACCACTGCACGGTCTTGGCGATGCCGCTCTGGAACGTTTCCGCCGGCTTCCAGCCCAGTTCGCGCTCGAGCTTGCGCGCATCGATGGCATAGCGGCGGTCGTGGCCGGGGCGGTCCTTGACGAACGTGATCTGGTCGCGGTAACTGCCGGCGGCTTTCGGGCGCAGCTTGTCCAGCATGTCGCACAAGGTATGCACCACATCGAGGTTGGCCATTTCATTCCAGCCGCCCACGTTGTAGGTTTCCCCCAGGCGGCCACCGGCCAGCACGCGGCGGATCGCGGTGCAATGGTCGCCCACGTACAGCCAGTCGCGCACTTGCTGGCCATCGCCGTAAATCGGCAGGGGCTTGCCGCCCAGCGCATTGGAAATTACCAGTGGAATCAGTTTTTCCGGGAAGTGGTAGGGACCATAATTGTTCGAGCAATTCGTGGTCAGGGTCGGCAAGCCATAGGTGTGGTGGTACGAACGCACCAGGTGATCCGACGCGGCTTTCGAGGCGGAATACGGGCTGTTGGGCGCATACGGCGTGGTTTCGGAAAACGGCGCATCATCCGGTCCCAGCGTGCCATACACTTCATCGGTGGACACGTGCAGGAAGCGGAACGCGCTTTTTTCCTCGTCAGGCAAGCCGCTCCAGTAGGCACGCGCGGCTTCGAGCAGGCTGAAGGTACCGTTGATATTGGTCTGGATAAATTCGCCAGGGCCGAGAATGGAGCGGTCGACGTGGCTTTCCGCGGCGAAGTGCACGATGGCGCGCGGCTTATGCTGTTGCAGCAGCGCCAGCACGCCAGCCTGGTCGCAGATATCGCCCTGGACGAACACGTGGCGCGCATCGCCTTGCAGCGATTTCAGGTTGTTCAAATTGCCCGCGTACGTCAACTTATCGTAATTCAAGACCGCTTCATCGGATTGCGTCAGCCAGTCGAGAACGAAATTCGAGCCGATAAAGCCGGCCCCGCCCGTCACAAATATCATTTAGCACCCAGGGTTGCGTGTTGTCATGCTTATTATTCTATGTGATGGCCGCGGCAAATCGGGGAAAATAGCGCGGGAAAACAGTTCAAATAACCACTATGACGCAGAAAACGTATGTCATTGGCGACCTGCAGGGGTGCCACGACCAGACTGTCGCGCTGGTCGAGCGCATCCTGGCCCAGGAAGCCGCGCCGCCGGCCATCTTGTTTACCGGCGATTTGATCAACCGCGGCCCGGATTCGCTGGCCACGCTGCGCTATGTGCATGCGCTGGCGCGCGACAGCGGCGGGCGCATCGACACCGTGCTGGGCAACCACGATTTGCACTTGCTGGCCGTGGCCAACGGCATCCGCCCGGCGCATCCGTCCGATACGCTCAGCCATATCCTGGAAGCGCCGGACGGCGCCGCCCTGCTCGACTGGCTGCGCACGCGCCCGATGGCGATCTTGCGCAACAAGCACTTGCTGGTGCATGGCGGCGTGTTGCCGCAATGGGATGCGGCCCAGGTGATGGCGCTGGCGGCGGAAGTGGAAACCGTGTTGCGCGGCCCCGGCTGGGCGGGTTTCCTCGCGCAAATGTATGGCAACCAGCCGGACCGCTGGGACGAGGGCCTGGACGGCATGGAGCGGCTGCGCTGCGTGGTCAACGCGCTCACGCGCCTGCGCTTTTGCACGCGCGACGGCGTGATGGACTTCAAGATGAAGGAAACCGCCAAGGCCGATCCGGCATCGGGGCTGATGCCGTGGTTCGAGGTGCCGGGACGGCGCACCGGCGACGTGACGGTGGTGTTCGGGCACTGGTCGGCATTGGGACTGCTGTTGCGCCCCAACCTGATCGCGCTCGATACCGGGTGCGTGTGGGGCGGCTACCTGTCGGCCGTGTGCCTGGAAGACCGCTCGCTGATCCAGGAACAGTGCCCGGAATACCGGGAGCATGGGGGGAAGAAGGCGACGTAGCGGATTGCCTGCGTTACCTGCATAGCCTGCGCTGCCTGATTACGCCCCAAGGGCTTGTCAGCCCTACATCTTTGGTCGCCACGGCGTTTCGCAGTTCTACGCGGCGGCCGCGTTCCGCAACCCCAGCGCCCCCGCCACCGCATCATGCGCGGCCTGCGCCAGTTCGCGCCGGTGCGCGCCGGCGGCCGGCATGGCGGGCAGGCATTGCAGGCGCGCCCGCACCGGCTTGCCGCCCAGGATCGCCACCACGCTTTGCGCGAACGTCATCTCGCCGATAAAGTCCACCGACGGATGCAGCTTGCCCGCGTCGTCGACGTAGCTGAGCGCGAACGGCTGCACCATGACTTGCGCATCGATGGCCGCCTCGAACAGGTTGGCGTGGAACGGCAGCAGCGAGCCTTGCGCGGCCGTGGTGCCTTCCGGGAAGAACGCGACGCGCTCGCCGGCCTGCAGGCTGTGCACCAGGCCCTTGAAGATGTGGCGCAAGTCGCGCCGGTTGCCGCGCGCGATGAACACGGTGCCGGCCTTGTCGACCAGCCAGCCGGCCAGCGGCCAGGAGCGGATTTCCGCCTTGGCCACGAAGCGGCACGGATACAGCGCATCGATGACGAAGATGTCCAGCCACGACACGTGGTTGGCCACGATCATCGCGTGCGCCAGCGGTTCGCTGCCGCCGGGCGCCATCTCCACCGTCACGTTGCACATCCTGAGCAACTGGCGCGACCAGCGCCGGATATGGCCGTTGCGCCGTTCCGTGCCGATCCACGGGAAGATCACGGCGCACACCAGCATGCCGTACAACAGATGCACGACCAGGCGCGCCACACGCAAATACAGCATGGGATCTCTCAGCTCACGTTGCGCGCACTGCCGCGTTCGAACGCCACATGGCCGGCCACGATGGTGGCCTGTACCTGGCCCGCCAGCTCGTAACCGAGGAACGGCGTGTGCTTGCCCTGCGAGGCCAGCGCCGCGCCTTCCACGGTCCAGCGCGCGGCCGGGTCGAAGAGGCAGACGTCGGCCGCGCCGCCAACGGCCAGCTTGCCCGCGTCCAGGCCGGCCACGCGCGCCGCGTCGGCGCTGATGCGCGACAGCGCCAGCGACAACGCCTTGCCGCCATCCTGGCCGGGCTGGCCGGCCGCGTAATCATCGGCCCATTTCAGCGCCAGCGACAGCAGCAATTCGAGGCCGGTGGCGCCGGGCGAGGCTTCCGCGAACGGCAACAGTTTTTCATCGTCGTCGACCGGCGTATGGTCCGAGCACACGGCGTCGATGGTGCCGTCGAGCACGGCGGCGCGGATCGCGTCGCGGTCGCGCTGGCTGCGGAATGGCGGCGTGACGCGCGCATTCGGGTCGAAGAAGCCGATGTCGGCGTCGGTCAGGTGCACGTGGTGCACGCCGACGTCGCACGTGACAGGCAAGCCTTCTGCCTTGGCGGCGCGGATCAGGTCCAGCGCGGCGGCCGAAGAAATGCGGCACAGGTGCACGCGCGCGCCGGTGGCGCGGATCAGTTCAAAGATCGTGTGCAGCGCGATGGTCTCGGCCATCACCGGCACGCCGGACAGGCCCAGGCGCGACGCCAGCGGGCCGCTGTGCGCCACGCCGCCGCGGCCGATGTGCGCATCCTGCGGGCGCAGCCACACGGTATAGCCGAAGGTCTTGGCATATTGCAGCGCGCGCAGCAGCACGTTGGTGTCTTCGATCGGTTCCTCGGCCTGCGAAAAACCGACGCAGCCCGATTCGGTCAATTCCGCCATTTCCGTCAGCGCCTTGCCCTTCAAGCCCATGGTCAGCGCGCCCAGCGGGTGCACGTGGGCCTGGTTCAGGCGGCGCGCGCGGTGCTTCAGCATTTCCACCAGGCCCGGCTCGTCCAGCACCGGATCGGTGTCGGGCGGGCACACCAGCGACGTCACGCCGCCCTGCACCGCCGCCTGCATTTCCGAGTCCAGCGTGGCCTTGTATTCATAACCGGGTTCACGCAGCCGGGCGGACAAGTCCACCAGGCCGGGCGCCACCACCAGGCCGGTGGCGTCGATGGTGCGCGCGGCGGCAAAGCCGGCCGGCGCGGCGCCGATGGCGGCAATCTTGCCGTCCACGATGAACAAGTCCTGTACGGCGTCCACGCCGCTGGCCGGGTCGATCACGCGGCCGTTTTTGATATGTAAGCTCATTCGAATGTAGTCCCTGCTGCCTTAGCCCTGGTTACCCGCCAGAATACTCATCACCGCCATGCGCACCGCGATCCCGAACGTCACCTGCGGCAAAATCACCGCCTGCGGACCGTCGGCCACCGCCGAATCGATTTCCACGCCGCGGTTCATCGGGCCCGGGTGCATCACGATGGCGTCCGGCTTGGCCAGCGCCAGGCGTTCCGGCGTCAGGCCATAGCTCTTGAAGTATTCCTGCACCGATGGCAGCAGCGCGCCATTCATGCGTTCATTCTGCAGGCGCAGCATGATGATCACGTCCACGCCCTTCAAGCCTTCGTTCATGTTGGTGTAGGTGCGCACGCCCATCTGTTCCAGGCCGCCCGGCAGCAGCGTGTGCGGGCCGATCGCGCGCACTTCCGGCACGCCCAGCGTGGTCAGGGCGTGGATGTCGGAACGCGCCACGCGGCTGTGCAGGATGTCGCCGACGATGGCCACCGTCAGGTTGGTGAAATCCTTCTTGTAGTGGCGGATGGTGTACATGTCGAGCAGGCCCTGGGTCGGGTGCGCGTGGCGGCCGTCGCCCGCGTTCACCACGTGCACGTGGTTCTGCCTGGTGTCGTTCAAATGCTTGGCGATCATGTAGGGCGCGCCCGATTGCGCATGGCGCACCACGAACATGTCGGCGTGCATGGCCGACAGGTTGTCGATGGTGTCGAGCAGCGATTCGCCCTTGCTGGTCGAGGAAGCCTGCATGTTCAGGTTGATGACGTCGGCCGACAGGCGCTTCGAGGCGATCTCGAAGGTGGTGCGGGTGCGGGTCGAGTTCTCGAAGAACAGGTTGAACACGCTCTTGCCGCGCATCAGCGGCACCTTCTTGACTTCGCGGTCCGACACGCCGACAAACGACGAGGCGGTGTCCAGGATGTGGTTGACGATGGACTTCGGCAGCCCTTCGATGGACAGCAGGTGCTGCAGTTCGCCGTTCTTGTTCAGTTGCGGATTAAGCATGGTTTTCTTCTATGGTGAGCGTGAATTGTCCGGCGTCGTTGCGCTGCAGGCGCAGCGCTTCGCATTGGTCCACCGTCACGGTGGCGGCCACGAAGTCGGCGGCGACCGGCAACTGGCGGCCGCCGCGGTCCACCAGCGCGGCCAGCATGATGCGCGCCGGGCGGCCGTAGTCGAACAGCTCATTGATGGCCGCGCGCGTGGTGCGGCCGGTGTACAGCACGTCGTCCACCAGCAGCACAGTGGCGCCGGCCACGTCGAACGTGATGTGGGTCGGCTTGACTTCGGCCGGCAAGCCTTTTTTCGCGTAATCGTCGCGGTAGAACGACACGTCCAGCACGCCGCAGCGGCTGGTCATGCCGAGGTCTTTGGCCAGGCGCTCGGCCAGCCACGCGCCGCCGGAGTGGATGCCGACGATGCACGGATCGTGCGCGGCGGCCAGGCCGGTGCGGACTTGCTGCAGCAGGTTCGCATACAGCGCTTCCGCATCCAGGCCGGATGGTTTCATTGGATTGGACATGGTCGAATCTCGGTGGATATCAGGGAATCGGGAAAAATCAGGAATTCAGGAATTTCTGGAAGGATCGGGCAAGACGGACAGTCAGGACGTTTCAAAATATTGCTGCAAGATGATGGCGGCCGCGCGGTCATCGATGATTTCGCCGCGTTTGGCCTGGATCACGGCCGACGAATAACGCTCGTCGACCAGTTCCACCGGCAGGTTGAAGCGGCCATGCAATTGGTTGGCGAACTTGCGGCAGCGCGCCGTCATCTCGTGGGGCGTGCCGTCCGGATGGCTGGGCAAGCCCACGACAAAGCGCGACGGTCCCCATTTTTCTATCAGCGCGGCGATTTCCGCGAAGCGCACGTCATTGGCGTGCGCACTGATGACGGCCAACGGCGCCGCCTGGCGGATCAGCGTATTGCCCATGGCAACGCCGATCCGTTTGATGCCGAAATCAAATCCCAGGATGGTTTCTATCGTCACAGCCGGGCCATTCACGCGTGCCCGGCCTCGGACGCCAGCATCAGCGGGTCGAAGCCCAGCAGCTTGATGGCGGCCATGTAGCGCTCTTCCACCGGCACGTCGAACAGGATGCGGGTATCGGCGCCCACCGTCAGCCAGCCATTGCGGCTCAGTTCATCCTCGAGCTGGCCCGGGCTCCAGCCCGCGTAACCGATCGACACCAGCATGCGCGACGGGCCGGTGCCACGCGCCACGGCTTCCAGTACGTCGATCGAGGTGGTGAACGCGACTTCGTCGGTGACCGTCAGCGACGACGAATAACGCGCGCCCGGCGTATGCAGCACGAAACCACGGTCATCCTGCACCGGGCCGCCGAACATGATGGGTTCGTCGACCACGCTGCGCGGCACGCCGGACGACACTTCCAGGTCGACGCGCTCGAACAGGGTTTCCATGGTCATGTCGGTGGGCTTGTTGATGACCACGCCCAGCACCCCATTGTCATTGTGTTCACACACGTAGACCACGGTGCCGCCAAAGATCGGATCTTGCATCGATGGCATGGCAATCAGGAAATGGTTGGCCAGGTTCAGCGCAGGAGCCGGGGCGGCGGCAGGCGCCAGCGGATCGGCAGACTCCTGCAGCACGCCTGGGGTGGGCAGAGGTTGGCCGGCCTTGGTTTTCTTCATACGCATGCTCTCTCTGCAATTCTGGGGGATGGATGGACTATAAGGTAATATCTCACGGCTTGTCGGTGCGGCCTCTCGGGCGTGTATAGCCGACAGTTTACTATGAATTGTCCCAATTGCCGCTATGGCCACGTAATGCTTGCCACGCCTGCCCATGCCTGCCACGAATTCTCACGATAATTTACCCTTCCGTACCGCGCTGGTCTGGTTCCGGCGCGACTTGCGCAGCTTCGACCACGCCGCCCTGCACCATGCGCTGTCGCGCAGCGAAACCGTGTTTTGCGCTTTCATTTATGACAAGGAAATCCTCGACACCCTGCCGCGCGCCGACCGCCGCGTGGAATTCATCCACGCCTGCATTGCCGAACTGGCGGCGGAATTACAACAACTGGGCGGCGGCCTGATCGTGCGGCATGCGGTGGCGCGCGATGCAATCCCGCGCCTGGCGGCCGAGCTTCATGCCGACGCCGTGTTCGCCAACCACGATTACGAGCCGCAAGCCATCGCGCGCGACGAGGCCGTGGCACAGGCGCTGGCAGCCGATGGCCGTCCACTGTTCACGTTCAAGGACCAGGTCATCTTTGAAAAACATGAAGTGCTGTCGCAATCGGGCACGCCGTTTTCCGTGTTCACGCCCTACAAGAATGCATGGCTGAAGCGCCTGCAGGCCGAACCCGGCAGCACCGCGCCATGGCCCATCGACCCGCTGGCCCACCGGCTGGCGCCGGCGCCGGACCCGGCCTTGCCAAGCTTGCGGCAACTGGGCTTTGAAGCCACCAACCTGGCGGCCCCGTCGATTCCCACCGGCATGCGCGGCGGCGCGCAACTGTTCGACGATTTCCTCGGCCGCATTGCCGAGTATGGCGTGGCGCGCGATTACCCGGCGGTGAAAGGCCCCTCTTACCTGTCGTTGCACTTGCGCTTCGGCACCGTCTCGATCCGCCACCTGGTGCGCACCGTGGCCGAGTGGTCGGCGCGCGGCCAGGCCGGCGAAGGCGGCGCGGTGTGGCTGTCGGAACTGGTCTGGCGCGAGTTTTACATGATGATCCTGTACCACCACCCGCACGTGGCGGGGGCCTCGTTCAAGCCGGCCTACGACGCCATCGGTTGGGAAACCGGGCCGGAAGCCGATGCGCTGTTTGCCGCCTGGTGCGAAGGCCGCACCGGCTACCCGCTGGTGGACGCGGCAATGGCGCAGCTGAACCGGACCGGCTACATGCACAACCGGCTGCGCATGGTGACGGCGTGTTTCCTGATCAAAGACCTCGGCATCGACTGGCGGCGCGGCGAAGCGTATTTCGCGCAGCAGTTGAACGACTACGACTTGTCGGCCAACAATGGCGGCTGGCAATGGGCGTCGTCGTCGGGCTGCGATGCGCAACCGTATTTCCGGATCTTTAACCCGGTCACGCAATCGGAAAAGTTCGACCCGGAAGGCAAATTCATCAAACGCTACCTGCCGCAGCTGGCGGCGCTGGACCCGCGCGAGATCCACGCGCCGTGGCTGGCGCCGCGCATGGTGCTCGAGCAAAAAGGCATCATCCTCGGCCGCGACTATCCGCTGCCGCTGGTCATGCACGACGAGGCGCGCAAGCGCACGCTGGAGCGTTATGCGGTGGTGAAGAAGGCGTAGCGGCGGCAAGCACCGGCACGGACCGGCCCGCGCCGCCGCGCATCACGCGGCCTGCCGCGCCAGCAGGCTTTCGATCGCCCCCAGCAGCACCGGCTCCTGGAACGGCTTGCCGAAATACGCGTTGACCCCGAGCTGCATCGCATAGTTGCGGTGCTTGTCCGCGCTGCGCGACGTGATCATGATGATCGGGATGTCGCGCAGGCGCTCGTCGCCGCGCACATTGCGGGTCAGGTCGAAGCCATCCATGCGCGGCATTTCAATATCGACCAGCATCATGTCCGGCACCACGTCGCGCATCTGTTCCAGCGCATCGACGCCATCCTTGGCCAGTACCACGTGGTAGCCTTCGCGCTCCAGCAGGCGCTGCGTGACCTTGCGCACGGTCAGCGAATCGTCGACCACCATGATGGTGCGGCCGCTGGTAGCCACCAGTTGCATGCCGCCGGCCGCCGGCTCGACCCGCAATTCCGGATGTTCGGCCAGGTGGCGCGCCAGCGCCAGCGGGTTGAGGATCAGGACGATTTCGCCGGAACCGAGCACCGTGGCGCCAGCGATGCCGGCCATGCGCGCCAGTTGCGGGCCGATATTCTTGATCACCACTTCGCGGTTGCCCAGCACTTCATCGACCTGCACCGCCAGGCGCTCGTCGCCCGCCTTCAGCATCAGCACCGGCGACGAACGCTGCGCGGCCGGCTGCGCCTGCGCATCGCCCAGCATGGTCGGCAGGTAATGCAGCGCCGCCTGCGCGTCGTGCAGGGCCACGTGCCCTTTGGCACGGGCGTCGGCCAGCGCGCCTTCCTTCATCTGCAGCACCTGCTCCACCAGCGTGGACGGCATGGCGAACGGCCGCCCGCCGGCGCGCACCAGCACCACTTGCGTGACCGCCAGGGTCAGTGGCAGGTGGATCGTGAAGCAGGCGCCCTTGCCCCGCTCGGTCGCGGTCTCGACCCGCCCGCCCAGCAATTGCGCCTCCGAGCGCACCACGTCCATGCCGACGCCGCGCCCGGCCTGTTCGGTCAGGGTTTCCGCGGTCGAGAAGCCGGGTTCGAAAATCAGGCTGGCCGCCTCGGCGTCGCTGATGGTCTCGCCCTCGTCGAGCAAACCCACGCTGCGCGCCTTGGCGCGGATGCGCTCCAGGTCCAGGCCGGCGCCGTCGTCGGAAAACGCCAGCACCACTTCGTTGCCCTGCTGGCTCACCTGGATCAGCAATTCCCCGGTTTCATCCTTGCCGGCCGCATGGCGTTCGGCGCGCGATTCGACGCCATGCACGATGGCGTTGCGCAGCAAGTGTTCAAACGGCGCGGCCATCCGTTCCAGCACGCCGCGGTCGATTTCCACCGCGCCGCCGCGGATGTCGAGATTGACGCGCTTGTCGGTTTCCTTGGCCGCCAGACGCGCCACGCGGAACAAGCGCTCGGAAATGCTGGCGAACGGCACCATCCGCACCCGCATCAGGTCGCGCTGCAATTCACGCGTCATGCGCGCCTGTTGCGTCAAGTCGGTGCTGGCCGTCTCCACGCTGCGCAGCAGGCTTTCATGGAACGACGCCACGTCGTTGACGCTTTCCGCCATCATGCGCGTCAATTCCTGCAGGCGTGTGAAGCGGTCGAATTCCAGCGGATCGAATTCGCGGTCGCTGGAAATCGACATGCGCGACGCGATTTGCGACTCGGCCTGCATTTCCACTTCGCGCAACTGGCGCCGCAGGCGCGCCAGGTTGTCGGAAAAATCGTTCAGCGAGGTGCGCAGCGAGCCCACTTCATTTTCCAGGCGCGAACGCAGGATCGACACTTCGCCGGCCTGGTTGACCAGCCGGTCGAGGATGTCGGCGCGCACCCGCACGAGCGGCGTGCGCGATGCGCTGTCGTCGTCCTGCGCAGACGGCGCGGACGGCGCCGGCGCTGCGGCAGGCGCCGACTGCGCCGGAACGGATGGCGCGGCTGGCTGCGGCGCCGCCGGTTGCGGGTGCTGCAATTGCTCGAACAGCACCAGCGCGTGGTCGTAATGCGTCAACAATTCCTCGAACGCATGGGGCGTCGCGCTGTTGGCGTGCACCATGTTTTCAATATGGGTTTCGATTTCATGCGCGTGCTGCCCCAGGCGCATCGCGCCGGCCATGCGCGCGCTGCCTTTGACCGTATGCAATACGCGCTGCAGCAGGTTGGCGTGGCTGAAATCGGCCGGGTTGCGCTGCCATGCGCGCAGCGCCTGGCCCACTTGCGGCAACAGGTCGGCGCCTTCTTCCAGGAAGACCGGCAACAGGTCGGAGTCGATTTCATCGGTATAACTGCCGGGCGGCGCCGCCGCCAGTTCGACCGGCGCATCGGGCAGCGACAGCACTTCCACGTCCGGCGACGGCGCGCCGTGCGGCAATCCGGACAGCGTCCCGCGCGGCGGCACCTGTTCCGCGCTCAATGCGGCCAGTTCAGGCAACTCAGGTTCCAGGCCGTCCAACGCCAGCAGGGACTCATCCAGCGCAAGCATGGGCGCCAGCGGCGCGTCCGGTGTCACGGCACCTGGCGCCGCGGCTTCCGCTGTGGTGGCTGCCGGCGCTGCGGTTTCCGGCGTCACGGTTTCCGGCGTCGGGGTTTCCGGCGTCAGGATTTCCTGTGTAACGGCTTCCAGCGCCGATGCGTGCTGGCTCACGGCGTCCTGCACCGCCGCTTCCGGCGCCGCCGATTGCGGCCCTGCCGCTTGCCCTGCGTCAGCGTCGTATGGCGCAACATCTTGCGTGACCGGCGCGGGCGCCTGATCGGGCGGCGCAGCTGCAATGAGGCCCTCGGACATGGCTTGCGCCGCCGGCGCCGGCATGTGCGACAGCGGCGCGGCAAAGGCATCGTCGAAGGCCGAGTCGAACAAATCGTCGATGTCGTCATTGACTGGCGAGGCGGTTTTCGGTTCCGGCGCGCGCATCAGCACGGGGTCGCGGTGGATGAAATCCGATTCCGGCGGCGGCTTGCCGGACAAATCGTTATACGCCGCGACAAACAATGCATCGAGCCGCGCCGCCAGCGCGGCTTCGCCGTCGTCGCCTTCACCACCTTCACCACCTTCACCGCCTTCATCGCCCGGCTCGGCGGCATCGCCGGCATCGGCAAACACCGCGTCCATATGCGCATCGAATACGCCATCGGGCGCCCGCAGCCGCGCCAGTTCTTCGCGCATGCGCTGCAGCGCCTGGATCAGTTCCGGCTGCTCCGGCGCCACGTCGCCCTGGGCAAAGCCCAGCAGCATCTGGTGGATGCGCTCGACCGTGAAGTCCAGCAAATCGTGCTGGGTCGGGTCAAGCTGCGGCGCCGGCGCGTGCAGGTCGTCCAATGTGTTTTCCAGCGCGTGGGCCAGGTCGCGCAGCGCCGTGAAGCCCACCGTGGCCGACGTGCCGGCCAGCGTATGCGCGGCCTGCAGCGCTTCGGCGCTGGCCGGGCGGCGCGGTTCGTGGCGCCATTCGCCAAAGTCGCGCGCCAGCAGGCGCGCCAGCTCATCGGTCTCGGCCAGGTAAATGTTATACAGCGGCAGCGGGATCGTCAGCGCACCCACGTGTTTGACGTCATCGTCTTCCGGCGGCAGCAACGGCGCCACGTTGGGATGGAACTCGATCACGTCCGCGGTCGGCGCCGGCGGCGTGGCCAGCGGGAAGGCGATCACCTGGCCCAGTGACTGGTCGGCGCCGTCCTCGCCGCCCTGGCCGTCCTCGTTGCCGTCGCGCACAGGCTCCGCCGGCTCGGCGGGCGGCGGCGTGAAGTTCACGATATGCGCCCCCTGCTCCCCGGCGGCTTCAAGCGCGGCGTCAGCGGAACCGCCGGCTGTCGCATCGGCTGAGACATCGGCCACGGCACCAGCGGCCATGTCCGCATCCGCGCCGGCTGACGCGCTGGCTGCTGCACTGGCAGCCACGCCGGCATCGGCATTGGCGGAAGCGTCGGCCAGAGTAGCGGCAGGTGCCGCGGCCTCCGCATCAGTGAAGGCGTCGGCCAGAGCACCGGCAGGTACCGCGGCATCCGCATCAGCGGAAGCGTCGCCCGCAGCACCGGCAGCGCCTCCGGCATCCCCATCGGCAGAGCCTCCAACCGCTGCTTTGGCAACCATCCCGGCATCGGCGAAGGCATCGGCCACAGGATCAGCAGCCATGCCCGCGTCCGCGCCAGCGGACACCCCAGCCGCCACGTTGGCGGCCTTCCCGGCATCCGGATCGGCGAAGGCAGTGGCCGCCGCGCCCCCAGGCATGCCAACATCGGCGAAGGCGCCAGCATCAGCATCAGCATCAGCATCAGCGCGAGCAATCGTGCCGGCGTCCGCATCATCGGCAGCGCCGGCCTCCGCGCCGGCAGGCGCCATCTCGAACGCGCCGCCCTGCTGCACGCGCGCCGCCGCCGCGGCCAGCGCATCGGCGTTGCGCGGCGAAACGCCTTCAGCCACGAGTTCGTCGACCCACGCGGTCAAATCGTGCGCGGCGCGCTGCAACAGGCCGAACAAGGCTTCCGTGGCGGGCCGCTCCTCGGCCAGCCACGTGTTCATGGTGCGCTCGATCGCGGCCGCCGCATCGGCAAACTGGTTCAAGCCCACCATGCGCCCGCTGCCCTTGAGCGTGTGGAACGAGCGGCGCAGCATGGTCAAGTGTTCCAGCGTGCCGGCTTCGGCGCGCGGCTTGGCCAGCGTTTCATTGACGAACACCAGCACTTCCTGCGCTTCGGCGATGAAGATGTCGAGCAATTCCTCTTCGATCGCGGTGTCGGCCGGCATGCCGGCCTGCGCTTCGACCTGTGGCGCCGGTGTCGGCGGCGAGGTTGGCGATGCGACTTCCTCATCGAGCACCGGCACCGGCGCGCTGGCGGCGATCTTCTTGAACGGCACGGCGCGGAACGCGCCCTGCGCCGCATCGAACGCATAGCGCTCCCTGGCGCCGGCCGGATTTTGCGCCAGCATGTCGACGAAGAAGCCCAGCGCGCCCACGTTTTGCGCGATTTCGTCGAGCTGGCGCGGTTCCTGGGCCGGATCGCCCAGCCCCTGGGCCAGCTTCGCCACTTCCTTGCGCACGTGTTCGGCCGCGAAGACCGCGTCATCCTGGTCCAGAATCGCCAGCGCGCCATGCAACTGGTGCAATACACTATCGAGGCCCCGCAGCGACGGGCGCAGCGACGGATCGCCGTAATAGTCGTCCAGCACTTTTTCCACCTGGCGCAGGCCGGCCTTCATTTCACCGGCCAGCGCCGCCACGGTATCGTCCTGCTGCAACTGGTGCGCCAGGCCGAGCTGCCACTGCGCCGGCGGCGGTGCGCCGTCGCCGTCACCGGCCAGCAGCGCCTGCAGGCGCACGCCGATCGTATCGGCATGCGCGGGGAAGGTGTCCGGCAGGTGCCGGATATGTTCCAGGCCATGTTCGGCAAACAGCAGCGCGGTCGTCATTTCCAGCGACAGCGCTTCGCTGCGCCCCGCCGCCGCGGCGGCATTGGCCACCTGCGCCAGTTGCCGCATCAGGGTGGCCAGCGCGGCCACGCCCAGCTTGTCGCAGGCCACCGCCACCACGGCCAGCTCCTGGCCGAACCGGGCATCAAGCTGCGGATCGGCGGCCGCGTCCAGCAAGCGCTGCCAGGCGGCCTTGGCGGCAGCCATGGCTTCCTTCGCGCGCGCCAGCGCTTCCGTGTCGATGCGGCCGTAGCGCTTCGCTTCCACGTCGGCCGGCACCGTGCCTTCCACGCCGAATACGCTGCACAGGTGGTGCGCCAGCGGCGAGACGTGGTCATGGTCCGCACCGGCGATGAAGAACAGCGCTTCGCGCAGCATGGTGTCCGGCAGCGAGGTGTCGCCTTGCGCCATGCGCCGCATCTGCAGGTTGATCAGGCCGAACAATTGCTTGACGTAGCGGCCATGGTCCAGCTGGCCGGCCGCCGCCAGTTCGGCGAACGCCTGCATGGCCAGCCAGAAGGTGCGCGCCTTCGGCTCGCCCTGCGCTTCGGCCACCTGCGCCACCGCGTCGCGCAGCGCGGCCGCCTGCGCGGTTTGCGCGTCGCGTTCGGTCGCCTTCATGTACGGCAGCAGCGCGCGTTCGAAACGCTGGCGGTACGCCGTGTAATCGGGCGCCGCGGACGGCATGGCCGCCGGCATGCGCGCCAGCGCCGACAGGTCGGGGAAGAACAGGTCGGCCGGGTGGATGCGCTCCGCGCCCAGCATTTCCTGCACCGCGCGGTAATACGGGAACAGCCGAACGGGCTGGAACGGCGCGCCGGCCAGCAACTCTTCGAGGAATTCAATCACGGCCTGGTACAGGTTGGCCACCGTGCGCGCATTGTCCGCGTTGCATTTCAGCGCGCCGGACTTGAAACGGTCCAGCGCTTCTTCCGCCACCTGCGTCATCAGGGTCACGCCATCGACGTCGACGATCTGCAGCGCGCCGTGCGCCTGGTGCAGGTGCGAACGCGCGTGCTGCAGCGCGGTCGACTGGTCTTCCGGCTCGCGCCCGCCCGCCTCGAACAGGGCGGTGCGCGAACGGCCCAGCGCTTCGCGGATTTCCGCCATCACCCAGGAAAGGGGACCGGTATCGAATTGCGCCGCGCTGGAAGTTTCGAAGTTCGTCATTGCTTGTTCCATGTATTCAGGATGCCGTGATGCGGAAGCGCGACACCGAGTTTTTCAGTTCCTGGGCCAGCACCGACAGCTTGTGAATCGATTGCGCGGTCTGCTGGGTGCCGTTTTGCGTCTGTTGCGTGACGGCCAGGATATGGCGGATGTTCTGCGCCACCCCGCTGGCCGAGGTGGCCTGCGTGCCGGTGGCGTACGAAATCCCCTGGATCAGTTCCGCCAGGCGGTTCGACACATTGGAAATGTCGGCCAACGCGGCGCCGGCCGCATCGGACAGGCGCGCCCCTTCCACCACGCCCTGCGTGGATTTTTCCATGGCCGCCACCGCATCGTGCGTATCGGTTTGAATCGTGCGCACCAGCGCGCCGATCTGCTTGGCCGCCTCGGCCGAGCGTTCCGCCAGCCGCTGCACCTCTTCCGCCACCACGGAAAAGCCGCGGCCCGCCTCGCCCGCCGCGGCGGCCTGGATCGCCGCGTTCAGCGCCAGCACGTTGGTCTGCTCGGTAATGTCGGAAATCAGTTCCGTGATTTCGCCGATTTCCTGCGACGATTCGCCCAGGCGCTTGATGCGCTTGGACGTTTCCTGGATCTGCTCGCGGATTTCATGCATGCCCTTGATGGCATTTTCCACCGCCGTGGCGCCCTGCTCGGCCGCCGCCACCGACTGGCGCGCCACGTCCGCCGACTCCGAGGCGGAGCGCGACACGTCGGTGATTTCATTGGCCATCTTCACCACGGTGGCGCTGGCGTCCTGGATTTCACGCGACTGCTGCTGCGACGCCAGCAGCAGGTCGCTGGAAATGCCCTGCGCCTGCGCCGACGCCAGGCGCACCTGTTCGGCGGTGGTGGTGACGCGGCCCACCAGGCCGCGCAATTCTTCCACCGTATAGTTGACCGAGTCGGCGATTGCGCCCGTGATGTCTTCCGAGACGGTGGCCTGGACCGTCAAGTCGCCGTCCGCCACTTCCTGCAATTCATTCATCAGGCGCAGGATCGCGGCCTGGTTCTGGTCATTCATGGCCTTGGCTTCTTCTTCCTTGCGCTGCGCCTGCACCCGCATGGCTTCCGCCTCCTGGCGCCGGCGTTCCGCGCTGCGCGTGCGGTTTTGCGAATCCTGCAGCAACACGCGGCCGATCGCCGCCGCCGTGACCAGGGTCAGCATGCCGCCCGCCACCATCAGCCAGAACGACCAGTTCAGCGCATCCTGCTCGGCGCGGTATTCGGACAGCATGCCGCCCAGCAGGCGGCGCAATTCCTCATTGCCGGCAAAGATGGTGCGTTCGGCGGTCTTGGCCGCGCTGAACTTGTCGAGCCGGTCGAGGATGGACGCCACCAGTTTCTGGTATTCCTCAAACTGGCCCTTCAGGGTCTTGATCCGTTCGCGCAACTCGGGCTCGCGGATGGCAGGCGCCTGCTCGCCGCCGTTGAGCAAGGCGTCAAGCGTGGTGCGGAACACGGTGGTGTCGCGTCCCAGCTGGAACGCGGTTTCCGACGAAATGCCGCCGGCCGTGATGTATTCACTGGCGCTGCGGCTCATGCGCTGCGTCAGCATCGCCAGCTTGCCCAGCGCCGCTACTTCCTTCGGACCGGCGCCGCGCTGCAGGCGCTGCGCCTGCACATCTTCCACCATGGCCAGCAACTGCGGCGACAGGCGGTCCAGCTGTTTCAGGGTCTTATCCATGCCGCGCAATTCCGCGTTCAGCGCCAGGATGGCGCCGGCGGCCTGGTCCGACGCGCCCCACTTGCGGCGCGCCGCCGCGACGGCCTTGGCCAGGTCGGCTCCGGGCGCCGGGATGCCGGCGCCCTGGAATACCCCGCCTTCCATCATCAGGGTGAAATCGCGGTTCAACTCCTTGCGGCTTTCCTCAAGCTGGCGGAACGCTTCCTCATTGCCTTCCACGGCGTTCGGCGTGGCCTTGCCGATGCGCTGGGAATGCATCAGTGCATCGCTGGCGATCTGGGTCTGGGCGGAACGGATGCTGTTGCTGCGGATATTCAGGGCCACGGCCGCCACGCTGAGCAACAGGGACAGGGCCAGCGCGGTGGACAGGATGTTCAACTGGCGCTGCGCCGGCAAGTGCCCGATCAGCGGCAGGCGGATGCCGGGGCCGGCGTCGGCGGCGGGACGCGCGCCCTGGCGGCGCAGGGCGTCACGCAGGCGCAGCGGCGCGGCGGCGCCTTCGTCCGCGCCGGCCGGGGAACCCGTGCCGGCGGCGGCTGCGCCGGACGCGGCGGCCGAAGCAGCGGACGTGGCGGCAGCGGCGGCAGGTGTGGCGGAAGCGGCGGCGCCGCCGGCCGCGTTCGTGGCGGCCGGCGTGCCGGTTGCATAGCTGGCAAACTCGGAATCCGGAGCAGGCTCGGACGCCGGCGCCTCGGCCTGTTGTGAACGCGACAACAGCTTGGTGATGAATCCCATTACGTCCCTCGTTTAATCCGTGTTGGCGACAGCCGCCAACTCCACTTATCGGCCAGCGCGGCGGCCAGTTTAGCGGCCCACCTGCAGGAACCGTTCCTCGCGCACCAGCAGCGCCAGATCCAGCCGTGTCCAGCGCTGCCCATCCTGGTCGGTATACAGTTGCGCGCACCACGGCGACAGCGCGGGATCGACCGCATTGGCCTGCATGGCTTCCACGTTGCGCAAACCCAGCACGCGCGACGCCAGCAGCGCGCAATGCAGGCCCAGCGCCGGTGCGAACGTGACGATACGGCAATCGCCCGACGGCGCCACCGCGGGTTCGCCGCAATAGCGCGCCAGGTCGGCCACCCCGGTCAGGTTGCCGCGGATATTGGCCAGGCCCAGGTACCAGTCATGCGTGAGCGGCACCGGCGTGAGCGTTTGCAGCGGCATGATTTCCGATACCTGCGTCAAGTCCAGCAGGCAGCGCACCTCGCCCAATTGCACGCCCAGCTGGCGGCCCGCCGCCACGGCGCCGCTTTGCGCCGCGTGCATCCGTTCCAGCAATTGCGCCTGGTAGCGGCGCAGGCGGCTGCGCCGCTCGGCGCCTTTCAGTTCGGTCGGCGCCGGGACAGGCATGGTGGGGGGCGGAACAGCCATGACGCCGCTGTCCGCTGTGGTGTGCAGATCGCCGTACGCGCTGCTCATCGGTCAGCCGCCGAGCGCGGCTATCTTGGCCAGCAGCTCGGCTGCATCGACCGGTTTGACCAGGTAATCCTTGGCGCCCTGGCGGATGCCCCAGATACGGTCGGTCTCCTGGTTCTTGCTGGAGCAAATAATCACCGGCACATTCTGCAAGTCCGGGTCACGCGCGATCGAGCGGGTGACCTGGAAGCCGTTCGCGCCCGGCATCACGACGTCCATCAGGATCAGTTCAGGCTTGTCGGCCTTGATGCGCTCCAGCGCCTGTTCGCCATTGTCGGCGGTGGTGACGGTAAAACCGTTCTTGACCAGGATGTCGGTCAGGTAGTAACGCTCGGTCGGGGAGTCGTCGACTATGAGGATGCGTTGTATGGCCATGTTCCCCTCGCTGTAAATCGGTCAGGCGCCGGCCTGGCCCGCGGTATGCTCACGCACGGCGGCCAGCAGGCTGTCCTTGGTAAATGGTTTGGTCAGGTAGGCGGCCGAGCCGACCATGGCGCCGCGTGCGCGGTCGAACAAGCCATCCTTGGAGGACAGCATCAGCACCGGCGTCGTATGGAATTTCGCGCTTTTCTTGATCAATGCGCACGTCTGGTAACCGTCCAGGCGCGGCATCAGGATGTCGCAAAAGATCAAGTCCGGATGATGGTCGTTGATCTTGGCCAGCGCATCAAAACCATCTTCCGCCAGCACGACCTGGTAGCCGGCCTGGCCCAGGAATATCTCGGCCGACCGCCGGATGGTGCTGCTGTCGTCGATCACCATGATCTTCAAACCTGTCGCTTGCGGCGTCATTGTCATATTCGCTCACCGGTATACGTATCGACACGATAGCATAGGGCGCCGCGATTTGGCACGACGGTGTTGTTGCGCAGGCAATTACCGCAGGATCAGATTGCCACCATTTCAAAATCGTCCTTGCGGGCGCCGCATTCCGGGCAGCTCCAGTTGATCGGGACATCGGCCCAGCGCGTCCCCGGTGCGATGCCTTCTTCCGGCAAACCGGCTTCTTCATCGTAGATCCACCCGCAAATCAGGCACATCCAGGTTTGAAATGCCTGCGTCGATTCATTGCTGCTCACGTTGCCTCACCTTCTATCAAGTAAAATGCCGAATCAGGTATCTTAATCTACCCGCCGTGCAAAACCAAACTTCTCCCCTCATCCTGACTTTCGGCGCCGCCGACCCCGTGGGCGCCACCGGTGTGACCGCCGACCTGGCCGTGTTTTCCGCCCTGGGCTGCAATGGCCTGGCGGTGACGACCGCGTTGCTGATCGGAGACAGCGCCGGCGTGGAAGACATGCAGGAAGTCGATCCGGACTGGGTGGCGGACCAGGCCCGCGTGCTGCTGGAAGACGCCGCCGTGGCCGCGTTCAAGGTCGGCGCGCTGCACGACATGGAACATGCGTCGGCCATCGCGGAAATCGTGTCCGATTACCCGGATGCGGCGCTGGTTCTCGATCCCTTCGGCTCGCGCCTGCCCGATATCGGCGACGATGCCGATGAAATGCTGACCATAGTGCGCCAGTTGCTGGTGCCGCAAGCGTCAGTGCTGATGCTGTCGCGCGATGAACTGGCGCGGCTGGCGGAAACCTGGCGCGAAGGCGGTGATGACCGCGCGGCAGGTGACGATGACGGCGATGAAGACGGCATTGAAGACGATGCGGACAGTGGCGAGGATGACGAGGGTGGCCGTCAGGGCGGCGCTGCCGGCAGTGGCGGCGGTCCGCGTGCAGCCGTGCGCGCGCCGGGCCGCGTGCCCCTGCCGCCCGGGGGCGACATCCCTTGCGAAGCGCCGCAGGAAGCCGATCCGGAAGAAGCCGATGCGCTGCACCTGATCGGCCTGGGCTGCGAATTCGTCCTGGTGACCGGCACCATCGGCGAAGGCGACGGCGGCCGCGCCAATACTTTATATAGCGCCGACGGTATCGTGCGCCACGATTGCTGGCGCCATTTACCCGGCCCCTTCATCGGCGCCGGCGGCACGCTGTCGGCAGCCATTGCCGCCTTCCTCGCACAGGGCGCCGACACCCCGAACGCCGTGCGGCTGGCGCAGGATTATACCCATGGCGCGCTGGCGCACGCCCAGCGCTACGGCATGGGCAAACTGGTGCCGAACCGCACCTACCGCATGCAGGCCATATAACTTTTTTAAATACGAGACTACAGATGACTGAATCCAGGAACGATACGCTGTTTGCACGCGCACAAAAAACCACGCCGGGCGGCGTCAATTCCCCGGTGCGCGCTTTCCGTTCGGTGGGCGGCACGCCGCGTTTTATTACACGCGCCGAAGGGCCTTATTTCTGGGACGCCGATGGCAAGCGCTATATCGATTATATCGGCTCGTGGGGCCCGGCCATTGTCGGCCATGCGCATCCGGATGTCGTCAAGGCGGTTCAGGAAGCCGCGACCCGTGGATTATCGTTTGGGGCTCCCACCGAAGCGGAAATCGATATGGCGGAAGAAATTTGCCGCCTGGTGCCGTCGATTGAACAGGTGCGCCTGGTTTCTTCCGGTACCGAAGCCACGATGAGTGCATTACGCCTGGCGCGCGGCGCCACCGGTCGCGATAAAATCGTGAAATTCGAAGGCTGTTATCATGGCCACGCGGATTCCCTATTGGTGAAAGCCGGCAGCGGTTTATTAACCTTTGGCAATCCTACTTCGGCCGGCGTACCGGAAGATTTCGTCAAACATACGCTGGTGCTTGATTATAATAATGTCGAGCAAATCGAAGAAGCCTTTGCCAATATGGGCAATGAAATTGCTTGCGTAATTGTAGAGCCGGTGGCGGGCAATATGAACTTGATTAAAGCCACCCCGGAATTCCTGCAAGCCCTGCGCCGCCTCTGCACGCAATATGGCGCGGTATTGATTTTCGACGAAGTCATGTGCGGCTTCCGTGTCGGCTTGAAAGGCGCGCAGGAATTGTATGGTATTCAGGCGGACTTGACGGCACTGGGCAAAGTCATTGGCGGCGGGTTGCCGGTGGCGGCATTTGGCGGCCGTGCAGATTTAATGGAAAAAATGGCGCCACTGGGTGCGGTATATCAGGCCGGCACCTTGTCCGGCAATCCGGTCGCGGTCGCGGCCGGCATGACGACATTAAAACTCATCCAGCAGCCGGGCTTTTACGATCAATTGGCGGCATCGGCAAAACGCCTGGCCGAAGGCTTGACGGCAGTTGCCAGGGAAGCCGGCGTGACTTTCTGCGCCGACTCCGAAGGCGGCATGTTCGGCCTGTATTTCAGCGCCACCCCACCGAATAATTATGCGGAAATGATGGCGGGCGACCGCGCGAAGTTTAATACCTTCTTCCATGCCATGCTGGACGAAGGCGTGTATTTCGCCCCTGCTGCATTTGAAGCCGGCTTCGTTTCGATCCAGCACGACGACGCGGTGATTGACGCCACCATTGCAGCAGCGCGCAAGGTATTTGCCACGCTCGGCTGATCTGTTTTTCCTATTTTAAAAAAGCCGGGGAATGCCCGGCTTTTTTATCGCCAACAGAATTCCTCACGGCAACAAAATGTTGAAAAAGCCCGTTTTTTTGCCGTTTTTATGCCAGATATTAGCGTGATCAAGCCATTTTTCAGTACAAAGTCCAATCAATCACCCTAACCGGCCATGTTAAAATTTCCACACCTCAAAAAGGAGTGTGCGATGCGCATGGTTTATAGCCGCCCCACCTGCTTCACCTTGGCCACGTTATTGATGGCAGGCGCCTATATCGTGGCTTACCGCCGCTCTCCGGTGCCCGACTGGATGTTGCTGGTGGATTTCTCCTTTTCGCTGCCACTGCTCCATTACTTTTTATTTCGTCCCACATTCAAACAATGGGCGCTGCGCTGGGCGCAATTGACGGGATTGGGCATACTGTTGGGCAGTGTGATTATTCCTGAATCGTCACGGCATATCTGGCCGTGGCTGGAAATGGCGCGCGGCGCGGCCATGGTGGCGCTGGTTCCGGTGGAACTGGCTGTCATGGCAGGTATTGCCTTCGCGGTATGGAAATTGATCGGCCTCGATGGCGATATCGACCAGGCATTGCAAGGTGCAATGGAAAAGAAACTGGGGACATCGTTTTCTTCGCGCCTGGCATTATTCGAAGCGCGTGTCTGGCTATATGCGTTATTCAAGCCCCGCCATCCGCGCTATGCAGGTGAACAGCATTTCAGTTACGCCAAACTAGATGGCAATGCTTCAAACCAGCTGGGTTTTATTATAGCGATCCTGTTTGAACTGCCGCTGGCGCATTTACTGCTGCATTTCATATGGTCGCCTGCCGCGGCATGGATTGCCAGTGGCTTGTCGACCTGGGGATTGCTTTATCTGGTCGCCGAATACCGCGCGACGCTGGCACGGCCAATATCCCTGGATAAGGACCGGCTATGGATACGCTGCGGCGTTTTGTCCGCTGATGCGCTCATTCCGTGGAGGCAAATCCTGGTCATCGAAAAAAACTGCCAGCCAGTGCGGCGGCAGCGGGGTATTCGCCGCTATAAACAAATGGGGAGCATGAATATCGTCATCCATTTACAGCCCGATGTCCGGTTACCTGATGTATTTGGCCGCATGCAGCCTGTCTCGGCAATTTACCTGGGCGTGGATGATGTGAACGGCTTTATCGCGGCCGCAAGTGTGAAAGTTGGATAGAATTTAACACTGCTGGAACGGATACACTATGCGGATGTTACTGATCGCCGAAAAACGCTCCAGCAGCGATAAATACGACTTCCTCCGTTTCATCCGCAATAACGGCACTACCCTCGCAGCGCAAATGCCGCGCCAAGGCATCTTGCCGCACGATTTAATTCACTTCGTCGTGGAATCCGCGCTGCCATTGCGCCATGGCTTTTTAAGCCAGGTGGCGCGCGGCGCCGACGTGGAATACGTCATGCAGCAAATCCACGGCAATGACCATGCCGCGGTGGACGAGGAAGCCGCCCAGGTTGAAGCCATCGTCGAAGGCCTGCAAACGCAGCTGTGGGCCGGCGGCTTTGACCATGAAATGTTCGTTGCCGCGGCCGATGCCGCTTGCGCTGCGCGCGGCAAGCGGGCCTATGACTTGTCCGACATCGATGTGCGCGCCAGCCTGTATGACCGGGCGCTGGCCCTGTTCCATGAATGGCAACAGACCCCGTTTCACAAATCGCTGTCGCTGGACTTCAATCCGCGCCCGATGTAATTCCCAAGCGCGCCAGCACCGAAGCCGTATCGGCTACCTCGGCAAATTCCCCATGCAGGCTGGCCAGCGCGGTATCGTGCATGAGTTCGGCCGGGTAATGGCGGCCGTCCGGTCCGGCGCGTTCAAACGTCGCCGTGGCGTCTGAGACGATGAGCGCGGTAAATCCCAGGTTGCCCGCCATGCGTGTCGTGGTGGACACGCAATGATCCGTCGTGATGCCACAGATGACCACCGTGGTCGCACCCTGGTCACGCAGGCGCTGTTCAAGGTCAGTGCCGATGAACGAACTGTTGACCAGCTTATACATTACGGTTTCATCAGGTAACGGCGCCGCTTCCGGTTTCGCCTGGAATCCCGGCGCATCAGGGTGAAACAGGCTGTCGGGGCGGCGTGAGCGGTGCTGCACATGGATCAGCGGACGCCGGGTCGCCCGCCACGCGGCCAGCAGGTCGGCAATGCGCTGTTCCGCTTGCGGATTATTGCGCCGGCCCCATACCGGGTGATTGAAGGCTTGCTGAACATCGACCAGGATCAATACTGCATCTTGTGGCAATACATGCATGTTTCCTCCTAAAAAAATCCATTCTTGCCCACTTGGCGCCCGGCCCTCAACCGCCATACCGTATAGTTGGCGCACCACACATGAAGGATTTCGATGACCAAACCCAAGTTGAACCAGCTGGAAATGCTGCTGGCCGTTGCCGAGCAGGGCAGTTTTGGCCAGGCCGCCGCCGCCCTCGACTGCACGCAATCGCGCATCAGCCATGGCATCGGGGAACTGGAAGCCGCGCTCGGTTTCCGGATACTCGAACGTTCGCGTACCGGCTGTGTGCCGACCGAGGCGGGCCGGCGCGTATTGGCGACCGCGCGCCAGATCCTGCAGCTGGCCGCCACCCTTCCCGGCCTCGGCGGTGACGCCATCCCGCTGTCGGCTCGCCTGCGGCTGGCCTGCTTCCGCAGCGTGAGTACGCACTTGCTGCCTCCCGTACTGGCCGCGTTGGCGCAGGACCATCCCGGCCTCCGGATCGACATCGACGACAGCTTCGAAGAGCGCGACACGCTGCTGCAGGCCTTGCGCGACGGCGTGGCTGACGTGGCAATCGCCCAGCTGCCGGTCGGCGGCGGGCTGGTGACGCGCCCCTATGTCGCCGACGATTACGTGCTGGTGGCGCCATCCGCGCTGGCCCTGCACCCGCCGTTCGACTGGGCGCAACTGGCAGGCTTGCCATATCTGCAGCTCGATTGCGGCGGCGCGCGCGACATTGCCGCACGTTGCCGCGCCGCAGGTTTCAACGCCCCCCCGGACCGCACCCTGGCAACCGATAGCGCGGTTAGCGCGCTGATTGCGCGCAGCCTGGGTTATTCCTTCCTGCCGCGCCTGGCAGTGCACCCGCTGCCCGATGGCGTGCAAGTGTTACCGCTGCCGGTGGCCGCGCGCCGGCAATTCGTCATCGCGGCATTGCCGGACATGGCGCGACAACCAGCCTGCGCCATGCTGCTTCGCTACCTGGGCCAGGCGCGTTTGCAACAGGACAGCACGGCATATCGCGCCGGCTTATTGGCGCCATGACATACTTATTGCAAACGGGTTATTTGAGCCAGCTGCAGCGACATTTTGGTGCCTGGCCCCAAAAGCACTATCGTTCGCTGGAGGGGCGATAGTTTTATTTGAGCCAGCCGCGGTGGCGGAAGTACAGGAAGGGGGCAATCGCGCTGGTAACCATCAAGCCCAGCGACCACGGATAGCCGGCTGCCCAGTGCAATTCGGGAATATTGTCGAAGTTCATGCCATACACACTGGCAATCAGGGTCGGCGGCAGGAAGGCCACGCTGGCCACCGAGAAGATCTTGATGATCTTATTCTGGTTAATGTTAATGAAACCGACCGTCGCATCCATCAGGAAGTTGATCTTGTCAAACAAGAATGACGTGTGGCCATCCAGTGATTCAATATCGCGCAAGATCTGGCGCGCTTCCTCGAATTGCTCGGAATTGAGCAGGCGGCCCCGCATCAGGAAGCTGACCGCGCGGCGCGTATCCATCATGTTGCGGCGGATCCGGCCATTCAAGTCTTCTTCATGCGCGATCGCGCTCAGCGCGTCGGCCGCGTCCTTGTCGGTGAATTCCTTTTGCAGCACGCGGAACGACACGTCTTCCAGCTTCTTGTAGATGCCTTCCAGCGCATCGGCGGAATATTCCGCGTCGGTGGCGTACAAGTCCAGCAGCACGTCCATGTAATCGGCAATCGACCCGGGGCGCGAACGGGCGCGCATGCGCACCAGGCGGAACACGGGCAAATCGTCCGTATGCACGGAGAACAGCATCTTTTTCGCGAGGATGAACGCCACCGTGACCACGCGCGACGGGCCATCGTCTTCTTCCAGCAGGAAGTCGGTGCGCAAGTGCAGGTCGCCGTTTTCCGCTTCGTAGTAGCGGGCCGATGCTTCGATATCCTTGACTTCGTCTTCGCCCGGCAAAATCACGCCGTAAATGGCCTTGACCCAGTTGCGTTCGTCGTCGTTGGGGTCGGTCAGGTCCACCCACACCGGCTCGACTTTTTCCAGATCTTCGCGCGACTCAATCGGAACCTGGTTGAGACGGCCATTTTGCAAGACAAAGACATTAATCATAGGCACTCTCAGGCAGCGACTGGACGTGGACTTGGCGGTCCCAAAATTTGAAACAGCGCAAGTGTACTAGGAAAGCCCTTTTCCCGGCCACCCTTGTCTGCTTATTTCTGTCACTGGGTGGCTTTTTCTATCATCTTTTCACGCAGCGCTTCCGGCGTGGCCGCGGCAGGCTCCGACCTGGGCGCCTTGGGCGCCTCGATGCCGCGCGTTTCATGCACGGTCACGGTTTTCGTGGTGGGATTGCTGGCCCGGCATTCGGTATCGGAAAACACGGTCTTGCCATCGATCACACAGCGGCGCAGCGCGGCGGCCGCTGGCTGCACGGCTTGCGCCCCCTTGTGGAGGACCGCATCGCTCCCCGTGTTCTTCAACAGCTTGTCCGCCCCCTCGGCAAACAGGTTGCGCTCCTTCTTCATGGAAAACAGGGCCGTCATGACCACGGCGGCCAGGCCCGCCATGATCAGGGCCACTGCGATGAGGCTGATGCCGCGCTGGCGTTTCAACATGGGAATCCCCTGAAGTGAGATGACCTATGGTAACTCAGCGGACCCCATGCGTTTGAGAATTGTCGCAGTGCGCCGCGCCAGGTAGCTGCTGTCGCGGTGGCTGTCGTAATACCGGGGATTGGGCAGCATCACCGCCAGCTTGGCCGCCTGCGCCGCGCCCAGGTTGGCGGCGCTGACGCCATAGTAATGGCGGGCGGCGGCTTCCGCGCCGAAGATGCCCTTGCCGAATTCCACCACGTTCAGGTAGATCTCGAAGATGCGCTCCTTGTCCATCAGCGCTTCCAGCATGTACGTGATGATCAATTCCTGCCCTTTGCGCAGATAGCTGCGCGATCCCGACAGGAACAGGTTTTTTGCCAGCTGTTGGGTAATGGTGGAACCGCCCGACACGACCTTCTTCTTTTTCGTGTTCTTTTCGTACGCCTTTTGCAGCGCGTCCCAGTCCACGCCTTCATGTTCGGAGAAATTCGCGTCTTCCGACGCGATCACCGCGCGCTTCAGGTTGGTGGAAATACGGTTGTATGGCACCCATTGCTGGCGGATGTTGGCGTTCGGGTTCTTTTCCTTCAATACCGCCTGCTGTTCGCGCATGAACGACGTCATGGTCGGGTTATGGCCGACCCACCACCAGATCTGCACGAAAAAGTACAGTTGCACGCCGACGAACAACAGCGTGGGGATCAGGATCAGCCATTTCAGCCAGCGTTTCCATCCCGCCGCTGCTTTGCCGGATTTCGCCATGGTTACAGCTGCGCGCGCAAATGGGCCAGCACCCCGCCGGTCTGCGGCCGCACGCCGCGCCACGCGGCAAACGCCTCGGCAGCCTGCTCCACCAGCATTCCGAGGCCATCGCGCACGATCGCACCGTGTTCCTGCGCGAACCGCATGAAGACGGTCGGCTCTTTACCGTACATCATGTCCAGCGCCAGCGTCCCCGGCCCGAACACGGCGGGCGGCACCGGTGGCAAGTCCGACGACAGGCTGGCCGAGGTGGCGTTGATGACGATGTCATACGTACCCTCGATGTCGGCGAAACCGCAGGCCGACAGGGCCGCGCCGGCCGACAATGCGGAAAATTGCGCGGCCAGCGCCTGCGCCGTGGCCACCGTGCGGTTGGCGATCGTCAGCGCGGCCGGATGGTGTTCCAGCAGCGGCAGCACGACGCCGCGCGCGGCGCCGCCCGCGCCCAGCAACAGCACGCGCTTGCCGGTGACGGGTACGCCGGCGTTGGCCACGATGTCATTGACCAGGCCGGCGCCATCGGTGTTGTCGCCAACAATACCCTGTTCGGTAAACAACAGGGTATTGACGGCGCCTGCCGCCTGCGCGCGCATGGTCAGCGCGCCGGCCAGCTTGTGCGCCTCGAGCTTGAACGGCACGGTGACGTTGGCGCCCTTGCCGCCCTCGGCAATAAAGGCGTGCACGGCATCGGCAAAACCGTCGAGCGGCGCCAGGCGTTTGTCATAGGTTAACTGCTGGCCGGTCTGGGCCGCATACGCGGCATGGATTTCCGGCGACTTGCTGTGGGCAATGGGATTCCCGAATACGCAATACTTGTCCATCACTGCGCGGCGCCACTCAAGTTGGTTTCCATTTTGTCTTCCCTGGTAAATTTAAAGCGGGTAATGATCACCCACAGGTCGTCCCGTTCGCTCGACAGCATATTCGGCGGGAACTTGCCGAACGGCGCCGCACGGCGCACGATGGCCAGCGCGGCCGCATCGAGGGCGTCATTGCCGGAACTTTTTTCTATACGGACGCCGCCGTCTTTTTCATAGATGGTGCCATCCTGGAATACCGGGATGTAGACCACCAGTTCGCCATACAGCTTGCGGCCATTTTTGGACGGGAAATTCAGCGTTCCCATTTCCTCGATGCGCTTTTGCATGGTCTTGTAATAACTGGCGTAGCCGACTTCGCGCGTGGAGGGCGTGATGAAGGTTTTCTTGGGACGCTTGTTCTGGTCTTCGATGACTTGCGTGATTTCCGCCGCGCGGCGCGCAATGGCCTTGCTGCTGTCGAGCAGGTCGGCGCCCGTCGGCAGCGGGTCGGGGCGGTTCTTTTCCGTGATCGGTGACGCCGTGAACGGCGATTGGTGGACCTGGGTCAGCAGGTTTTGCTGTGCAGCTTCGAGCTCGGCGATGCGGCGCCGCGTGGCTTTCACGCTGTCGCCCATCTCGTTCTTGCGCATGTCCGGCAGCGGCGACTTGGCGCGTCCCGCATCGGCATTGCCGCCGCCATCGAGGTTGGCCTGCGCCAGCGCCTCGGCCTTCAGCGGCGCCTTGGCGTGCTTGGCGTTCACCAGGATGACTTCCAGGCCCGGGTCGGCCGGTTCCACCTTGAAGTTTTTCGGCGCGACAAAATGCACCGCCAGCAGCAAGCCATGCACCAGCAGCGACACGCCGGTGGCCAGGTACAGCAAGCGGTTTTGTTGAAAAGACATCACGCGGGAACCGTCACGAACAGACTACAAAGATTGCTGATTCTACGATAAATGCCGCCCACTACCGATGTCACCCCCTGGGGTCAGCCCCCATTTATGACAAAAGCGGACATCCTTGCGCAGCTGCATGTCCGCTTTTGTCACATTTGGGGTCTGACCCCGGGGTGTGACATCGGCGGAGATGGGGGGAATCAGGGTTGCGCCGGCGCTGCGCCCTGTTCGACGGCTTCTTCCTGCACACCGGCTTCGGCGGCGGGGTCGGCAGGTTCCACGGCCACGGCATCGGGTGCCGCGGCATCGCCGGCGGCTTCCTCTTCCTCTTCAAACTCCAGTTCGCCTTCGGCAGCCGGCGCCGCCACCACTTCCAGCAGGCGCGCTTCCAGTTCGAGGTCGACTTCGTCCCAGCGCAGCACGTCGAGTTTCGCGTGCGCGCCGCGCGGCGCCGAGGGCATGCCCGGCAAACGGATCACCAGTGGAATATCGGTCAACCGCAGCACTTCATCCTTCAACACCACGGCTTCCACCTGCTTGGCGTTTTCCTGGCCCAGCCAGCGCAGGCACCAGTAGCGCTCCATCGTGCTCTGGAAATCGTTGTAGGCGGCATAGGCGGCGTCAAAGGCCGACACGATGGCAAACAGGTTGGCGTCCTTGTGCTTGAACGGCGCCACGAACGGCGCGGCCACGCCTTTTTCCGCCACCGCCAGGATTTGCCACTGGTTCACGAGGTCGGTGTAGCGGCGCAGCGGCGACGTGCTCCACGCATACTGGTCGACGCCCAAGCCCTGGTGCGGCGCGGCCTGCGTCAGCATGCGCACCTGCATCTTGGCGGCCCAGCCGCCCACGCCCTGGCCCTGGCTGCGGTAAATACCGGGCACGCCATGGTCGTGCATGTACTTGCCCCACGTGCTGTTGGCAAAGATCATCAGCTCGGCCACGATCTTGTCCAGCGGCGCGCCGCGCTTGCGGCGGGTGATCGTCACCACGTCGTTTTCCACGTAGAAGTTGAAGTCCACGCGGTTGTTCTGTTCCGGCTTCAGGCCAAACGCTTCGCGTTTTTTCATGCGGCCCGCTTCCAGGTTCAAGGCCCACTGCCACAACAGCGCCAGTTCCGCCTTGCGCGGATACTCGCCGGCGCCGCTGGCCAGGGTTTCTTCGTTGACCAGGTCGTCGAGGTCGTTATGGCGCAGGTTGTTTGCAATCGGCACCATCTCGGCGCGGGTTTCCGTCGACAGCACGGACCAGTCGGCCGGGTCCAGCGTGGCGTACAGCGACAGCGCCGGGCACGTCTTGCCCTCGGCCAGGGTGAATGCGTCGACCACGGCGTCCGGCAACATCGTGATCTTGTCACCCGGCATATATACGGTGGACATGCGGCTGCGCGCAATCTTGTCGATCGCGTCGTCCGGGCGGATGCCCAGGCCCGGCGCGGCAATGTGGATGCCCACGCGCACCTTGCCATCGTCCAGGCGCACCACGGAAAACGCATCGTCGATCTCGGTGGTGGTCACGTCGTCGATGGAAAACGCTTCGACCGCCGCCACCGGCAGGCCGGCCGGCGCGGCCGGCACGGCCACGTTCGGGAAGCCGGCGCCTTTCGGGAAGTTTTCGAACAAGAACTTGTTCATGTGCAGTTCCTTGGCCGAAGCCACGCCGCCCACCGCCAGCATCAGGCGCTGCGGGCTCTGGTGCAGTTCCGTGCAAGCCGCGTCGAGCGCCTTGAATTCAATGGTGTTCTTGTCCGGCTTGTACAGCAATTGCTGCACGATGTTGTGCATCGAAGCCGGCAGCGTACCGGCCTTCAACTCTTCCACGTACTGCGCCTGGATCACGGCCTGCTGTTTCTTTTTCTCGATGCCGGCCAGCGCCGCGCGCAGCGATTGTTCCGGCGCCTTCTTGTAACGGCCGCGGCCCTTCTTGTAGAAATAAATCGGCGCATTGTGCAGCGCCAGGATCAGCCCGGCCGCTTCGGCCGGCAGCGGCGCATGGCCAAAGTATTCCGCGCCCAGTTCGGCAAAGCCGAATTCGTCTTCGCCCGCGACTTCCCACAGGAATTCCAGGTCGACGTCCGCCGCAATGGCCTTGGCCTGCTCCATCAATTCGCCAGGCGCCGGCTTGTCATATTGCAGCAGGATGTCCTTGGCCTTGACCTTGGTGCGCTTGCCGCTGGCCATTTCCACCTGATATGCCTCGCCAGCCTGGGACAGGACATTGCCGACCTTGAAGTCGCCGGATTCTTCGAAAAATACGTTCATTATGTTGGTTCTTTTTAATGTATGGGCCGGCCTACGCCGCCTTCAGTAATTCCACGACCTGTCCGCCTGGCGCCAGGTCCAGCACCTGCGGCAAAAACACTTCCGTCACCAGCAGCACGCCGCGGTGCCTGCGGTACAGGCAGCGGCGCGCATACAGCATGTCACTTTCGCCCAGCACCAGGCCGGCGGCCGCGCAGGCGCGCAGCGCCAGCGGATGCGTGGCGCGCAGGCGGGCATATTCCAGTTCGCCGCGATGCACCTGGGGATCGCCAAACAGGGTCGAACCCAGCGACTTTTCCCCCAGCGCGCTGAACGCGGGCCAGTCGCTGGCCGTGGCCGAAGTCGGCACCACCGTATGGCCAAACACCACCGGCACGCCGTCGCAGCGCAGCAGCACTTCGCGCTCGACCACGCGGCACGAGCGCAGCAGGCCGATGGCGTGCGCTTCGTCGGCCAGGCACAGCGCCGGCTGCTGGTGCAGTTTCTGTACGCGGAACGCCGTGCTGTGCGCCTTGAGCTTGGCGGTCAGCGAGCCACTGCCAGTCAGCCAGTGACGCAGCGCGGGCGGCGCGTTGACGGTGTTCACGTGGGCGCGCCAATGCGCCATCCGCAGCGAACGTCCTTTCACTGTGCACCATCCACACCGCAAAAGCGCAAAACGTCGTCGACATAAGCGGCAAAGCCGCTGATCGCATGGTCGCTGCCCTCGATCACGTGCTGCCGCGCGCCGGCATAATGCGCCACCATGTCGCGGTAATCGAGCACTTCGTCGCCGGTGGCGGCCAGCAGGAAATACCTTTCCGGCTGTGTAATGCGCGGCACTTCCAGCGCGCGCAACTGGTCGATATACGCGTGCTTGAATTCAAACGGCGCATCCGAATGGTATTGCGTGGTGACGCCGACATAGGGGGCCAGGTCCAGGCGCGGGACGATCGCGGGATTGAGCAGCACCGCGCGGCAGCCGAGCCGTTCGGCCAGCCACGTGGCGTAATAGCCGCCCAGCGACGAACCGATCAGCGATAATTGCCGCGCCGGCACGCCGTCCACCAGTGACAGCGCCAGCTCCATCGCCTCGTTCGGCGAGGCCGGCAATTGCGGGCACAGGTAGTCGTGCGCACGGCCCAGTGCCGCCATGCGTTCCCCCACCAGCCGCGCCTTCATCGACGACGGCGACGAGCGGAAGCCATGCAGGTACAGGATCATTGCGCCAGCGCCTCCAGCAACTTGCCATGCACGCCGCCAAAGCCGCCGTTGCTCATGACGACGATATGGTCATCCGGGCGTGCCTGCTTGACGATGGCTTGCACCATGGCTTCGATGTCTTCGTAGGCGCTGGCCACGTCACCCATCGGCGACAAGGCCTGCCCCAGGCTCCAGCCCAGCGCTTTTTCACTGCCGAAGCCAAACACCAGGTCGGCCTCGGCCAGGCTGCCCGGCAGCGCATCCTTCATGGCGCCCAGCTTCATGGTGTTGGAACGCGGTTCCAGCACGGCCAGGATGCGTCCGGCCTTGCCCTGCGCGCGCAATTTCTGGCGCAGGCCGCCCACCGTGGTGGCAATCGCGGTCGGATGGTGTGCGAAATCGTCATACACGGTCACGCCATTGACCACGCCGCGCACTTCCATGCGGCGCTTGACGCTGACAAAGCGTCCCAGTGATTCAGCCGCCTGCGCAATCGGCACGCCCACGTGGCGCGCGGCGGCAATGGCGGCCAGCGCGTTGGAGCGGTTGTGGCGGCCGGTGAGGTTCCAGCGTACGGTGCCGGCCTGGGCGCCCTTGAACAAAACGTCGAAATTGCCGTCGTCATGTTCGCGCAAGGCCCAGTCGGCGCCCGCCGCGGCGCCAAACGATTCGCGCTCGCTCCAGCAGCCGCGCGCCATCACGCGCCCCAGCGACGCTTCGTCGGCATTGAAGATAACCTTGCCGATACCGGGCACGGTACGCACCAGGTGGTGGAATTGGGTTTCGATCGCGGCCAGATCGGGGAAGATGTCGGCGTGATCGTATTCCAGGTTGTTCAGGATCGCGGTTTTCGCGTGGTAGTGCACGAATTTGCTGCGCTTGTCGAAAAACGCCGTGTCATATTCATCGGCTTCGATCACGAAGAAGTCGGAATCGACCTTGTCGCCCGGCCCGGCCAGTCGCGCGGAAATGCCAAAATTCATCGGCACGCCGCCAATCAAGAAGCCCGGCGCATAGCCGGCGTCTTCCAGGATCCATGCCAGCATGGCCGACGTGGTGGTCTTGCCGTGCGTGCCGGCCACCGCCAGCACCCATTTATTGCGCAAGATGTGTTCGCCCATCCACTGCGGACCGGAAACGTACGGCAAGCCCCGGTTCATGATTTCCTCGATCAGCGGATTGCCGCGCGAGACCACGTTGCCAATTACATACAGGTCGGGGTTCAACGCCACCTGTTCCGGACCGAATCCCTGGATCAGCTCGATGCCCTGCGCTTCCAGCTGGGTGCTCATCGGAGGGTACACATTGGCATCGCAGCCCGTGACGCGGTGGCCCGCTTCTTTGGCCAGCACGGCCAGCCCGCCCATAAAGGTGCCGCAAATACCTAATATATGAATATGCATGTTGAGGGTGCGCAGAACGAAAAGCAAAACAAGTATGCGATTTTACCCGACCGGTGCCCGGTATCGGTTCAGAGTATGATCTCGGTCATGATGCCTATTCCATTAGATGAAGTCCAACAGCTGCGCGCGGAAATCGCGGCCACGGCAGCCCGGCTGGTGGCGCAGGATGGCGCCGACTACGGCACTGCCCGGCGCAAGGCGGCGCGCCAGGTCCTGGGCGACAGCGCCGGCCCGGCTGACGTGTTGCCCGACAATGAAGAAATTGAAGAGGAAGTGCGGCAATACCATGCGCTGTTCCATGCCGACACGCATGCCGCGCTGCTGTTTCGCCTGCGCAGCACGGCGCTGCAAGTGATGGAAGTGCTGGAGCGGTATAACTCGTTCCTGACCGGCGCGGTCTTGAATGGCAGCGCCGGGCCGCATGACGATATCCACCTGCAATTGTTTGCCGACAGCGCCAAGGAAGTGGAAATCTTTCTTCTTAATAAGAACTTGAATATCGAGATTTCCGAAGCGCCGCATTTCAAGGGGCCGCGCTTCGGCACGGTCGAACGGGTCAGTTTCCTGTGGCACAAGGAAGGCGTGCACGCGGAACTGTATGAAATCGATGACTTGCGCGGCGCCGTGAAAACCCGCGGCGACGGCCGCCTGATGCGCGCCGACCTTGCCGGCGTACGCTCCCTATTAATATCCAGTACTCATCCAACCATATAATGTTGAAAAAGAATCAAGCCATTTTGGGCGCCGTCGCGCTGGCCTTTGCCGCCGCCGGCGCCTGGTTCAGCATCCATCAGTCCACCCCGCCGGCGCCTGCCGCGGCATCTGCTCCGGCCGTCCCGGCCACGCCTGTGGACGAGTTATTCCAGCAGCAATTGAAGGATGCCAAAGGCGTCCAGCAAGCGCTGGCGCAATGGAAAGGCAAGGCGCTGATCGTGAATTTCTGGGCCCCGTGGTGCGGCCCGTGCGTGGAGGAAATGCCTGAATTATCAGCGTTACAGGCGGAAATCCGGGGCAAGAATGTGCAGGTGATCGGCATCGGCATCGACAGCCCCGCCAACATTGCGGAATTTGCCGAAAAGAACAAGATTGACTACCCGGTCTATGTGGCGGGATTGAGCGGCACGGAACTGTCGCGCAAGTTCGGCAACGTCCAGGGCGGCCTGCCATATACAGTATTACTGGGAGCGGATGGCAAGATCTTGAAAACGTATCTCGGCCGACTGAAGTTCAGTGAATTACGTGCAGATCTTGCAAGGATGTGAGAACTTAGGCAAGATGTTTTTACTTGCCAAGGGTCGCTGTTGACGGCAAAATGCGGAACTTTTGTGGAAAACAGTGTCCAAGCCCATGGCAAAACACATCCTGCTGTTGAATGGCCCTAACCTGAATCTGCTGGGCACGCGCGAACCCGGCGTGTATGGTGCAAGCACCCTGGCGGACGTGGAACAGGCCGCGCTGGCGCAAGCCGCCGCAGCGGGAGCCCAGCTTTCTTGCTTTCAAAGCAATCATGAAGGGGCATTGATCGACCGTATCCACGCTGCCCGGTTGGAAGGCGTGGACATGATCGTGATCAATCCGGGCGGCCTGACCCACACCAGTGTGGCGTTGCGCGATGCGCTGGCCGGGGTGGCGATCCCGTTTGTGGAAATCCACATCTCGAATATTTATCAGCGCGAAGAATTTCGCCACCATTCTTTTCTCAGCGCGATTGCCCAGGGAACGATTTGCGGCCTAGGTGTGGATGGATATCGCCTGGCCATCGACTTTGCACTTAAAAAACGTTAACCTACGCTAATCTACGCGATCCGCGCGCAAATTACTCGCGGTGCACCCATAAGGCGGCGCTGCCCCAACATCAAATCAGAACATTCCAGGGAGTCTCAGATGGATCTACGCAAGCTCAAGACATTGATCGACTTGGTCGCTGAATCGGATATCGCGGAACTCGAAGTGACCGAAGGCGAGAGCAAGGTACGCATCGTCAAGTCCTCCGCCATGCCGCAAAACCAGGTTGTCATGATGCCGTCGCAAGGCGTCACGCCGCAATTTGCCGCGCCAGCCGCGCAGGCGCCGGCCGCGGCCGCGCCAGCGGCCCCGGCCGTGGCTGCCGCCGCCGAGCCAACCGGCCATGTGGTGAAATCGCCAATGGTCGGCACCTTCTACCGCTCGTCCGCCCCGGGCGCACCGGCTTTCGTGGAAGTGGGCCAATCGGTCAAGGAAGGCGACACCCTGTGCATCATCGAAGCAATGAAGCTGCTCAATGAAATCGATGCCGACAAATCCGGCACCATCACGCAAATCCTGGTTGAAAACGGCCAACCGGTCGAGTACGGCCAACCCCTGTTTGTGATCGGCTAAGACTGGCACGCGCCGCGCGCAGCCTCGCCTGCGCCGCGGCTGTTCGTCCCGTTTGCGCACGTCCCCTACATCCGGAGCTGCCGCTCCCCACAAACACAGAATCTGCCATGTTTGAAAAAATCCTCATTGCCAATCGCGGTGAAATCGCGCTCCGTATTCAGCGCGCCTGCCGTGAAATGGGCATCAAGACGGTGGTAGTCCACTCCGAAGCGGACAAAGACGCCAAATACGTGAAGCTGGCCGATGAATCGGTCTGCATCGGCCCGGCGCCGTCCACCCAGAGCTACCTGAACATGCCGGCCATCATCAGCGCCGCGGAAGTGACGGATGCGGAAGCCATCCACCCGGGTTACGGCTTCCTGTCGGAAAACGCGAACTTCGCGGAGCGCGTGGAAAAATCCGGCTTTGTCTTCATCGGTCCCCGTGCGGACTCGATCCGCATGATGGGCGACAAGGTATCGGCCAAACAAGCGATGATCAAGGCCGGCGTGCCATGCGTGCCCGGTTCCGACGGCGCGCTGCCGGAAGATCCGAAAGCCATCGTGCAGATTGCCCGCCGTGTCGGCTACCCGGTCATCATCAAAGCCGCCGGCGGCGGCGGCGGCCGGGGCATGCGTGTGGTGCACACGGAAGCGGCGCTGATCAACGCAGTGCAAATGACCAAGGCGGAAGCCGGTGTGGCGTTCGGCAATCCGGAAGTCTACATGGAGAAATACCTGGAAAATCCGCGTCACGTGGAAATCCAGATCCTGGCCGACGAGCACAAGAACGCGGTCTGGCTTGGCGAGCGCGATTGCTCGATGCAGCGCCGCCACCAGAAAGTCATTGAAGAAGCGCCGGCGCCAGGCATCCCGCGCAAGTTGATCGAGAAAATCGGCGACCGCTGTGCGGAAGCCTGCCGCAAGATCGGTTACCGCGGCGCTGGCACGTTTGAATTCCTGTATGAAAACGGCGAGTTTTACTTCATTGAAATGAATACCCGCGTGCAGGTGGAACACCCGGTCACGGAAATGATCACCGGCATCGACATCGTGCAGGAACAGATCCGCATCGCCGCCGGCGAAAAACTGCGCTTCCGCCAGCGCGACGTGATGCTGGCCGGCCACGCGGTCGAATGCCGCATCAATGCCGAAGATCCATTCAAGTTCACGCCGTCGCCAGGCCGCATCACCGCCTGGCACCCACCGGGCGGTCCCGGCATCCGTGTGGACTCGCACTCGTATGCGGGCTACTATGTACCGCCGCACTACGATTCGATGATCGGCAAGGTGATTGCCTACGGCGCCACGCGCGAACAGGCGATCCGCCGCATGCAGATCGCGCTGTCGGAAATGGTGGTCGAAGGCATCCAGACCAACATCCCGCTGCACCGCGA
This sequence comes from uncultured Pseudoduganella sp., assembly GCA_966211685.1. GTDB lineage: Bacteria > Pseudomonadota > Gammaproteobacteria > Burkholderiales > Burkholderiaceae_D > Rugamonas. Next base: position 1,864 of record CBIHOX010000030.1, on the reverse strand, counting down.
ACTGATGGTCGATGCACGCTTCATCGAAGGCGGCACCAACATCCATTACCTGGAACAAAAGCTGGCGGCGATGCCCAAGGCCGGCAACTAAACTAATTTGTTGGAGCCTGATATCAGCGTAACTTGTTGGAGCCTGATACCGCAGGTGTCAGGTTCCACTGATTAAATTACCGATACCGCAGATGTCGGATTCAACTAACTAACAGAATAAGACTGGCCACAAGTATGAACTACGTTGAAATCGTCATCGAGGTCGCACGCGACCATGCCGAGGCGCTGTCCGACGCGCTGATGGAAGCGGGCGCCCTGTCCGTCTCCGTGGAAGATGCCGATGAAGGGACGGCGGATGAAAAGCCGCTGTTCGGCGAACCCGGGATGGAACCGGAAGAAGCCGCGTGGGATCATTCGCGCGTGGTGGCCCTGACGGCGGAAGACGCCGACCAGGCCGCCATCGTGGCCGACGCCGCCGAAGGCATCGGCCTGGCGGAAGTACCGAAGTACACCCTGCGCGGGGTGGAGGAGCAGGACTGGGTGCGCCTGACGCAATCGCAGTTCGATCCCATCCACATCGGCAAGAACATCTGGGTGGTGCCGAGCTGGCACGAAGCGCCAGACGACTCCGCCCTGATCCTGGAACTGGACCCGGGCCTGGCGTTCGGCACCGGCAGCCATCCGACCACGCGCCTGTGCATGGAATGGCTGGAAGCCCACCCTGCCCCCGGCAAGGCCGTGCTCGATTACGGTTGCGGTTCCGGCATCCTGGCCATGGTGGCCAAGAAGCTGGGCGCCGGCACCGTGGCGGGCGTCGACATCGACCCGCAAGCCATCGATTCGGCGCGCGACAACGCCGAACGCAACCAGGTAGCCGACATCGAGTACTTCCTGCCCGATGCCTTTGCCCAGTCGGCGCACGCCAATGCGCGCTTCGACATCGTGGTGGCCAATATCCTGTCCAGCCCATTGAAATTGATGGCGCCGATGCTGTCCGGCCGCGTGGCCGATGGCGGCGCGCTGATCCTGTCGGGCGTACTGGCGCGCCAGGCCGAGGAAGTGGCGGCAGCTTATGCGCCGTTCATCAAGCTGGGCGTCTGGGCCGAGCATGACGGCTGGGTTGCGCTGCACGGCGTCCTGGGTAGCGATACCGTTCCGCCCGCACGTTAATTCCCGACGATGGCGCTCGCCACCAAATGCCCTCACTGCAATACGACGTTCCGGGTCGCGCACGACCAGTTGAAGTTGCGCGGGGGCATAGTCCGCTGCGGCGCCTGTAACGAAGTCTTTGACGGCAATGCCGCGCTGGTCGACCCAGCGCCACGCGCGCCCGTCATCATCGATCTCCCCGATCCCGCCCCCGTCACCGACGCACCCGAGTTTGCGTTGTCGGACTTTATCGATGCGGATATGGAATCCGGCGCCGCTCCCGACATCGACGCCGTGGCGCGGCATGATGCCGAAGGCGCAACCGATGGCGCGCGGGAAATCGGCGCCGCTGCCGCACACCATATTGAAGCCGCATCCGATGCGGTGGCGGCGAGCGGCGCCGCCGGACCACAGCCTGCCGATGCCGCGCCCGGTGTGGCGGAAGAAACCGCGCCCATCGGACAAGACGTCGCAGCGGAGAGCACGCCGGACAGCGGGCAAGACATGGCGCCGGAAGCCAGCGCGGCGGACGCCATGGAGGCCGAGGCCGAACCCACATCCGCCGCCGGGCTGGAAAATGAGGCAGTACCCGAGCCTGACTTTGACCTCGACTTGAATGGCGATGAACCGCCCTTGCCGCCGGCCCCTGAAGCTGGCGCGGCCACCACATCCGCCCTTCCCGCGCTGGCGCAGGACGATGCCTTCGACCTGGACTTCGACATCG
>CBIHOX010000029.1:0-52520 GCA_966211685.1 uncultured Pseudoduganella sp. | reverse complement strand
GGGTGCAGGACCTTCAGGCCGCGTATCCACGCCCGAAAACGGCGGTTCAAGGCAAGGCGCTGTGCGCCCTGGTTTGAACCGCCGCTTTTCTTTTATGCGCAGCCATCCATCAACGCCAGCAGCACCAGCTTTTCAAATTCCGGCGCAAAGCGCGCAATCACGTTGTCCGGGTCGCGCACCAGCGCATCGTCGGTGACGATGCCGAACTGCACGCCGCCGTTGTAGGACAGGATCGACACGCCGACGCCGATGTCGCCCGATTGCGGCACCCAGAACATGATCTGGTCCAGGCGGCTGCCGGCCAGGTACAGCGGCGTTTGCGGGCCGGGCACGTTGCTCATCACGGCGGTGGCCTTGCGGGCAAAGAAGTTCTGGATTTCGTTTTGCACCGGCTTGGGCGCCGCGCCCAGCACGCCGAGCACCGACATCGCCACCAGCGCGGTATAGCTGCCCTTCAACTCATTCATGCGCCGCCGCACCTCGTCCAGCCGCGCCAGCGGGTCCTCGATTCCGACCGGCAGCACCAGCGGCACCAGGCCGAACGCGTTGCCCAGGCGCTGGCGCGTACTCTCCTTGCGCAGGTTGACCGGCACCATCACGCGCACTTCGCAATCGTCGGCCACCGCGCCGTCCACCGCCTGCAGGTAGCTGCGCAGCGCGCCCGCCACGGCCGACATCAGGATATCGTTGACCGAACAGCCGTAGGCCTTGCTGACCGCCTTGACTTCGTCCAGCGGCAGCGGTTCGCTCCACGACACGTGCTTCTTGCCATTCGGCTTGCCCTTGAACAGCGTCGGGCTGTCGTCGGCCATGGCGGTGAGTTTCACCGCGTCCGTGGCCAGCTGCGCCGCCGTGTGGCCATAGGCGCCCAGGCGCTCGGCCATCTTGTCGACGTCGGCCCACATCGCCATCGACTTCACGAACATGGCCGACGACAGGTCGATGGCCTTGACGCTGGTGGCCGTGATCGGCGACAGGATCTGCTCCCATGGATTGGCTTCGGCCGCTTCCCTGGCGGCTTTCGGCACCGCCTTCGGCGCCTCGTCCGGATGCTGGCCGAACATCGACATGAACACGCGCACCAGCGCCACCCCGTCGGCTATGCAATGATGGATGCGCACGACCAGCGCCTGCCGCACCTTGCCGTCTTCACCGATGCAATTGTCGACCAGATGCATCTGCCACAGCGGCTTGTCCGGGTCCAGCGGCTGTTGCGACAATTCGCCCACCAGGCGCTGCAGCAACGGCTTGTTGCACGCGCCATCCTGGCCATCGATGCGGGTATGGACCACATGGTCGTCGAGGTCGACGTCCTGCTCTTCCCACCATGATCCCGCCAGGTCCGTGACGGCGCGGCTGCGGAAGCGGCGGTAGGCCAGGAAACGCGTTTCCAGCGCTTCCTTCAACCCGTCCGGCGCGATCGGCTGCGCCATCATGGCCACGCCGACGATCATCATCTGGTTGCTGTCCGAATCCATGCGCAGCCAGGCCGTGTCCACCGCGGACATTTTTCTGCGGCCCAGGGCCGACAACGCTTTCGACAACATTCGAGCTTCTCCTCTATAGTTACAGTTGGGCCTGACGTTTATGGAAATGTATTATCTCGTTATCGCACAGACGTGCGCAAAGTTTCTTTAGTGACATCACTCTAGCACGAGGAGAAGGACACATGAGCCTGCAAGAACAATTCGACCAAGCGATGGCCGATTCGAAAAACCTGCCGGAGCGTCCGGACAACATGACCTTGCTGAAAATCTATGCGCTGTACAAGCAGGGTTCCACCGGCGACGTTGAAGGTTCCCGCCCAGGCTTTACCGACATGGTCGGCCGCGCCAAGTACGACGCATGGGCCAACCTGAAAGGTACGTCCAAGGAAGATGCGCAACAACAGTACATCGACCTGATCGAAGAGCTCAAGGGCTGAAGAGCTGGTCGGGCGCCAATAAAAAAAGCGGGGTAGCCACCCCGCTTTTTTTACGCCGCCTTGCCGCCGCCAAAGATCTTCTTCATTTTCTCCGTGGCCTTGGCTTCGATCACCGGCGCAAAAGCGCCGAACAAGAATCCCAGCTTGATCAGCATTTCCGCCTTGTGCCGGGTCAGGGTGAGCGATCCGTTGACGCCGCTGCGCTCGAAATGCAGCACGTCGCCGTCCCATTCATATTCCATTTCAAATTCCTCGGCCAGCTTGACGGCCACCTTTTCCGCCGCCTCGCGGGCTTTCTTGGGCGTCAGGGTGTGTTCCTGGACGATGTGTACGTTGGGCATTGCCTCTCTCCTCATTTAGCGGGCGCCATTGTAACGTCCCGGCCCCGCTGCTTGCGAACCATTCTACGCCCGAGCCCGCTCCCATGGAATGCAGCAACAGGTTTTGCGCTCGCGCAAGCAACACCGGCGCGGTCGGGGCGACCATGGCACACCGGCGCCGGCATGCCGCCTGCGCCATTGTCCCGGAGGCCCCATGAAGTCCGAAATCATTGTCCCGCTGTACCCCTCGCCGCAATCCGCCGGCCGCTTGCCGGTCGGCTTCGTCCCCACCCCGTCGGCCCAGTACCGCGCGCACCGCAAGGCCGCCCAGGTGACCCAGCAGCCGGGACCGCCGCGTCACACGGACGCGCCTCCCGCCATGCCGGCCGGGGCCCGCGTGCTGATCTGGAAACAGGATCCATCGGTGATGGAACTGGGCCCCCGCAAGGCGTTCTTGCCGGGGGTGATCCTGGCCGGCCCGCGCGACGCCCGTATTGCCAACGGCGCGCCCGGCATTGCACCGGTCAGCCCGAATGCCTTCGGCGACTTCATCCTGCCGCCCGACACCGCGCAATTCGACGCGGTGCACACCTTTGCCGTGGTGCGCCAGACGCTGACCTTGTACCAGCGCGCGCTGGCGTCGAGCGGCACGCCGGCGCAATTGCCGTGGCAATGGAATTCCCACCGCAATACCGATCCGCTGAAAGTGTTCCCGCACGGCTTGCCGGACGTGATGAATGCGTATTACAGCCGCAGCGAACGCGCGCTGCGCTTCGGCGACTTCGTGCCCGGCGGCGCAACCGCGCGCATCTACACCTGCCGCTCCTTCGACATCGTGGCGCACGAGACCGGCCACGCGGTGCTGGACGGCCTGAAGCCGCGCTGGCTGTTGAGCCGCAACCCGCCGCAGACGGGCGGGCTGCACGAATCGTTCGGCGACCTGACCGCGATCTTCCTGGCGCTGTCGCAGCTGGACCAGGCCGAAGCCGTGGTGGCGCAGACCCGGGCCGACCTGCACGACAAGACCTTCCTGGCCGACATGGCCGAACAGTTCGGCCTGGCGCTGGGCCGGCCCAACGGCTTGCGCAACGCCGACAATGACTTGACGCTGTCCGAGGCCGGCAATGAAGTGCACGCGCTGTCGCAAGTGTTTACCGGCGCCGTGTATGACATCCTGGCCGACATGTTCGCCTTCGAGCGCAGCCCCGGCGTGGTCGACGACGCGGCGCTGCTGTACCGCACCGGCGAATACCTGTGCGGCCTGGTGCTGCGCGCACTGCTGGCCGCGCCGGACTTCGGCGCCACCTATGCGCACGTGGCCAGCCACATGATGCAGCTGGCGGCGGCCGACGGCAAACCGCAGCAATACCGTGAATTCATCCGCCAGCGCTTCACGGTGCGCGAAGTGCAGGTGGTGGAAGACGCGCGCACCCTGGCCATCGCGGCCGACAGCGGCCAGCCGCAGGACCGGCGCAGCTGTTGCGGCACCATGAACCATGCCGAGTACTTCGAGCTCGAAGACGTGCTCGATGACGAGCGCAAGGCGCTGGCCGCATGGTGCCAGCAGCATTACGCGGCGCGCAGCAACGGTTGAGCGGAAAGCGCGGCGGCAGGGCGGTGCGCGCGGCCCTGCCGTATTTGCTTATGTGGATTGTATATAAGGGCGAATTGTTCTCACGTGCAAATTGCCTTAAAATCAGAGCTTTGCTGTAGGTGTAGTGGCAGTTTTGCAGCACCGTCGGCGCCGCAAATCAATATAAGGACTGTTATGACCCACGTAGTTACCGAATCCTGCATCAGCTGTAAATTTACCGATTGCGTGGATGTGTGCCCGGTGGATTGCTTCCGTGAAGGCCCGAATTTCCTGGCAATCGATCCGGACGAGTGCATTGATTGCGCCGTGTGCGTGGCGGAATGCCCGGTCAACGCCATCTTCGCCGAAGAAGACACCCCGGCCGACCAGCAGCAATTCATCAAGATCAATGCCGACCTGTCGCGCAACTGGCCGTCGATCACGAAAACCAAGGCCGCGCTGCCGGATGCGGACCAGTTCCGCGATGTCAAAGACAAGCTGAAACTGCTGGTACGCTAAGTTCCTGCCATATGCACCAGACACTGCCCCGCCTTATGCGGGGCTTTGTTTTTTTCGGCTGCAAAATGCGGAAAATCGCATGAAAACCCGCTTCACGTGAAAACCGTTCACCATCCTTGTGCATTGCGCAATCAGGGAAACCCGCAATGTCCGCCCCATACCACAGACCTCGGAACCGTCCTACACAAAAGCAGCCGAAACGCTGCTTTTCCCGAGGGTCTTCCAGTATTATCGTTCTTATCAGGACGGGCTCATACGGACTATTCCCAGGGGCAAACTAGCTTTCCACCGGTTACCGCAAAGTGCTTTACGTCATGTACAAATACCCTATAATGAGCCAATGATTTTGATCAATTCGGTGGCAGTTACCACTTGACACCGAGATAACGACCGGGAACGACTATGCTTTACCAACTGCATGAAATGCAACGCACTTTCTTGACGCCCCTGATGCAATGGGCCGATGCGTCTGCGAAACTGTTCAGCAATCCCGTCTCTCCGCTGGCGCATACCCCCTTTTCCCAGCGGATCGCAGCAGGCTATGAGCTGATGTATCGCCTGGGCAAAGATTACGAAAAACCGGCTTTTGAGATTGATAGCGTTACCGTCAAGGGCAAGGAAGTCGGCATCATCGAGCATGTGGTAATCAACAAGCCGTTTTGCCGCCTGATCCACTTCAAGAAAAACCTGAGCGACAAGGACATCCGCGCGCTGGAACAACCCACGATCCTGCTGGTGGCGCCGCTGTCGGGCCACCACTCGACCCTGCTGCGCGACACCGTGTCGGCGCTGCTGCACGAACACGACGTCTACATCACCGACTGGACCGATGCGCGCATGGTGCCGATGTCGGCCGGCCCGTTCCACCTGGACGATTACATTTACTACGTGCAGGAATTCATCCGCCACCTGGGCCCGGACCTGCACGTGATTTCCGTGTGCCAGCCCACCGTGCCGGTGCTGGCCGCGATTTCGCTGATGGCCACCGCCAAGGACCCGAAACTGCCGAAGACCATGACCATGATGGGCGGTCCGATCGATCCGCGCAAATCGCCGACGTCGGTCAACAATTTGGCGACGGAAAAGAAATTCTCGTGGTTTGAAAACACCGTGATTTACTCGGTGCCGCCGAATTACCCAGGCTTCGGCCGCAAGGTCTATCCGGGCTTCCTGCAGCACGCCGGCTTCATCGCGATGAACCCGGGCCGCCATGCGCAAAGCCACCGCGAGTTCTACATGCACCTGGTGAAGGGTGACGACGAGAGCGCGGAAAGCCACCGCAAGTTCTACGATGAATACAACGCCGTGCTGGACATGCCGGCCGAGTATTACCTCGACACCATCAAGACCGTGTTCCAGGACTTCGCGCTGCCGCAGGGCACGTGGAAGGTCGGTGGCCAGCTGGTGCGTCCACAGGACATCACCACGGTGGCGCTGTTTACCGTCGAAGGCGAACTCGATGACATTTCCGGCGCCGGCCAGACCCAGGCCGCGCATGAACTGTGCTGCAATATCCCGGCCCACATGCAGCAGGATTTCGTGGCGCCAGGCGCAGGCCACTACGGCATCTTCTCCGGCCGCCGCTGGCGCGAAATGATTTGTCCGAAGATCGGCGAGTTCATCCGCAAGCACGCTTGAAAAAACCAGCCCCGGAATCCGGGGCTTTTTTATTGCACCGCCAAATATTGTCGGAAATCCCCTCATCCGCGTAGCCGCCACACGCCCAAACAATTCCACAGGGCGGGTTCTCGCGCGAGCTGCCTCCACCTCCCGATCGCGCTCAAGACTGAAACCCGCCCGATGGCTGCCGGCCATGTTAACAAACTGGCAGAGTCCTTAACAATTTCTGCACACGCTGGGTATTTCCGTAATAAATGCTAGTGCGCCGCCGGGCAGCGCACATATCTTCCGTACGGCGCGCAGCCCATCCCATCAGGGGCGGGTTACAGCAGCCGGCCTGGCGCGATGGTCTCGTTCGACCTGCCGGCAAAGAAAAAACATCGACTTTCGGAGGAGATCAGCATGAATCGGGATACAGGTACGCGTTTGAAGACAACAATGGCGCTGGCGGTGAGCCTGCTGTTTGCGCAGGGCGCGAACGCCGCGGGCACGGCCGTATGCAAGTACGAACTCAGCAACATCTGGTGGGGCGGCGGCACGGCCAATGTCTCGATCACCAACCAGGGCACGGAAACGCTGCATGGCTGGCAGGTATCCTGGACCTACAGCGACGGCTCGTACGTGTCGGGCAACGCGTGGAACGGCGTCGTGACGGGCAGCGCGCCCACGTTCACCGGCTCGGACGGCGGCGGCTGGAACAAGGACATCGCTCCTGGCGGGACCGCCTCGTTCGGCTTCAACGTCGCAGGCCAGAACGCGATGAATGCGAATATTCCGCAAGTGACCGGTAACGTCTGCAACAGCAGTGACGACGACGGCGGGCCGTGGGTGACGTCCGTGCTTGGCGTGCCGCCCAGCCTGAAAGTCCAGGAAGGTTTGACCGCCACCTTCCTTGTCCCCAAGGTAACGCTGCCCGCCGGGCGCACCGCCACGTGGTCGCTCTCAGGCACCGATGCGGCGCGCTTCAAGATCGACCCAGCGACCGGCGCCCTGTCGTTCCTCCAGGCGCCTGACACCGCGCACCCCGCCGACGCCGATGCCCGCAACGACTATGACCTCATCGTGCAGGTCAGCGATGGCCAGGGCAACACGCAGCAGGCCCCGCTGAAGGTGCTGGTGCGGCCGTGGAACTACTACGGCGCGGCCGGCCTGCCGCTGCCGCTCGTGACAAGCGGGGTGGCCAAGCCCGCCGGCGCCACGGGACAGCCGGGGCTGCGCGTGCTCGACTGGGCCGGCTTCAAGGCCGCCATGTCGTACACCTTCGACGACTCGCAACCGTCGCAGATCGATCACTACCCGGAGCTGAAGGCCCAGCGCGTCCGCGCCACCTACTACATCAACCCTACAGCCAACTGGTATCCGCAGTGGGATGACCCGACGCGCTTCGACGCCGTCTGGAAAGACGCAATCGCGCAAGGCTCGGAGATCGGCAACCACACGACGCACCATTGCAGGGCCGCAGAGCTGAGCGACAACAATACCAGCACTTGCCAGCAAGGCTTGGCCAGCGCCGGGGCCGAGTTCGACGACACCAACAACTACATCCGTACAAAGATCGGACAGTCCGCAGTCTGGACCGCGGCCTACCCGTTCGGGGACATGGATTACAAGCCGGCGGCCGCGTCGCGCTTCCTGGTCGCGCGCGGCGTGCAGCCGGGCGTGGTCGCGCCCGGCACTGGCAGCGACCTGATGAACCTGCCGCTTGCCGAGATCCCCGGGAATGCCACGGCGGACGGCCATCCTGTGTCCTCGTTCAACACTGCCGTGGACAACACCCTGGGGCAGGGCAAATGGATGATCTACCTGTTCCACACGGTGTTGCCCGCCCCCACGCAGAACTGGGGTGGCGGCGAAGACATCGGCGCGATCACGGGTAACATGACCTATGCCAAATCGTTCGGCACGATGTGGATCGACAGCGTCGTCAACATCGGCGCCTACTGGCGCGGCCAACAGTTGCTGCAGGCGGCAACACCCAGCACCAGCAACGGCGTGACGACGTGGACCTGGACGCTGCCGCCCAACTTCCCGTCGGGCCGCAAGCTGCGTGTGACGGTCAATGGCGGTACGCTGACGCAGAACGGCACGCCGCTGGTCTGGAATTCCCGCGGCTACTACGAAATATCGCTGGATGCGAAATCGCTGAGCTGGACGCAGTAATCCTGTTCCTGCAGGCGGCCCGCCCGCCTGCAGGAGTGACTGGCTGCGCAACAAGCCCAGTTTTCTCTACCGTTTTGCTGATTTTCAGGCCGTTTCCCGCTCATCCGTCAAGAACCTTAGGGCTGCTGCAGTCCCCTGCCCTGCGCCCGCGCCAGTTCCACCCCGATGCGGCGCCAGTATTCGCGCTCGGCCTTTTGCAGGTCGATGTCGCGCACCGCGTCATTGAAGGCGCGCTGCTGCGCCAGGCCCTGCACGGTGCGTTTGAAGCAGATGTGGATCGAGCGCTCGCGGAACAAGCCTTCCGCGTAAGCGATGCGCTCGCGCTCTTCCCTGGTGAAGCGGTCGCTGGACAACAAATGGCGCAGCACGCGCTTTTCGATCACCAGCACGGGAAAGCGCTTCGTCAACAGCTTGCGCAAGTTCAGTTCATCGCTGTTGGCCTCTTCCGTATGCAGCACGCCGGCCGCGGCCATGGCATCGAATTGCTCGCCATTCGCATAGCCGGCCACGGTGCCGATGCGCACGCCCTGCAAGTCCGCCAGCGAAGCCGGCTGCACCGGCGCCTCCTTCAGGTAAGCCAGCACGGTCACGGTATTGCCGATGGAATTGGAAAAATGGCAGACTTTTTCGCGTTCCGGCGTGCGCCAGACCGCCAGGAAACCCGCGTAGCGCGGGTCGTGCAAGCCCAGTTCCATGGTGCGTTTCCACGGAAAGTAGTCGATCCGGGCTTCCATGCCCAGGCGCTCGTACACGGTATTGAGCAGCGCGCCGGCCATGCCATTGGCCGGCAACGTGCTGCTCACGAACGGCGGCCATTCATTCGACGCAAAATGCAGCGCAGGCTTGACTGGCGCAGCACCAGCCGGCGCCGCCAACAACAGGCCCCACCCCAGCAGCCGCAACTTTCTCAACACGTTATTCATATCATGCCGCATCCACCACAAACCTGGATATGCTCCCATAAATCCGTAACGCCGCCAAATTAATTGCAAATTTGAACACATTGAATGCAGGATTTTCGTGCCCCGGACGGCGCGGATGGCGGATAATGTGGCTTTACTGTTACAAACGACGTCCAACGTGTCCTCATCCCTTGCAGACCGCATTGAAGACGCCCTGCCGCAGACGCAATGCACGAAGTGCGGCTATCCGGGCTGCCGCCCGTATGCCGAAGCCATTGCCGCCGGCACCGCCGGCATCAACCAGTGCCCGCCCGGTGGGGCCGAAGGCATCGCCCGCCTGTCGCGCGTGACGGGCTATCCGGTCATCCCCCTCAATCCTGTCAATGGCGCGGAACGCCCGCGCGCGGTGGCCTACATCGATGAATCGCTGTGCATCGGCTGCACGCTGTGCATCCAGGCCTGTCCGGTCGACGCCATCGCCGGCGCGGCCAAGCAGATGCACACCGTCGTGCCGTCGCTGTGCACCGGGTGCGACCTGTGCGTGGCGCCCTGCCCGGTCGATTGCATCGTCATGTATCCGGTCACGGAGGCCACCGGCTGGCAGGCGTGGACGCAGGCCGACGCCGATGCGGCGCGCGAACGCCACGATTACCGCCTGTTCCGCCTGAAGCGCGACAAGGAGGAAAACGATGCGCGCCTGGCCGCCAAGGCGGTGGCCAAGATGGCCGCCGTGGAAGCCATCGCGCCCGAGTCCGATGCGGAAGCGGCGGAAAAGGAACGCAAGCGCGCCATCATTGCCGCCGCCATGGAGCGCGCGCGCCTGAGGAAAGAAGCCGAAGCCGCCGCTGCCGCGGCGCAAACCAAGAACGATGAATAACGCCAAACGCCACGAAATCTTTTCCCGCCTGCGGGAAGCCAATCCCCACCCCACCACGGAACTGGAATACACGACGCCGTTTGAATTGCTGATTGCCGTGCTGCTGTCGGCGCAAGCCACCGACGTCGGCGTCAACAAGGCCACGCGCCGGCTGTACCCGGTGGCCAACACGCCGCAAGCCATGCTGGACCTGGGGCTCGACGAATTGATGAGCTATATCCAGACCATCGGCCTGTACAAGACCAAGGCCAGGAACGTGCTGGCTACCTGCCGCATCCTCATCGACCAGCATGGCGGCGAGGTGCCGCGCGACCGCGCATCGCTGGAAGCCTTGCCGGGCGTGGGCCGCAAGACCGCCAACGTGGTGTTGAATACGGCGTTCGGCGAACCGACCATGGCGGTCGATACGCACATCTTCCGGGTCTCGAACCGCACCGGCCTGGCGCCGGGCAAGAACGTCGACATCGTCGAACAAAAGCTGTTGAAGTGCGTGCCGAAGGAATTCCTGCAGGATGCGCACCACTGGCTGATCCTGCACGGCCGCTATACGTGCGTGGCGCGCACGCCGAAGTGCTGGAATTGCATCATCGCGGACTTGTGCGACTACAAGCCCAAAACCCCGGCCCCCGCCAACGCCTGATGTCACACCCTGGTGCCTGCCCCCAGGGGTGACAAGTTTGCGTTATGTCAGGCGGTGTCACACCCTGGTGCCTGACCCCGGGGTGACACGTTCCGGGGGCCGGGCCAGGCTTATTTGCCGCTGGCGGGGGCGCCGCCGGCAGCCGCGGCTTTTTTGGCGGCATTGGCGAAGTCGCCCGCGTACACGTGGTACAGCTTGCCCGGATCGACGTACTTGCGCAGCGCCGTGTTGACTTGCTCCAGCGTCAAGGCCTGGATGGCCGCGTCGACATTGCCGTAATACGCCATGGTGCGGCTGGCGCGCAGGTTGTGGGTCTGGGTACCGGCCATGGCGGCGTCTTGCGCGCGGGTGGTCTGGCGCTGCTGCATCAGGCCGGTTTTGGCATCGGCCAATTCCTGGGCCGTGATACCGTCCGCCAGTATCCGCGCCAGCTCTTCACTGAAGCCCAGCTTGAGCTTGTCGAGATTTTGCGGCGCATAGATCGCGAACAAGGTCAGCTTGCCGCTGGGTTCAAACGCGGATGCCGTGAACTGGCTGCCGACGCCATAGCTCAAGCCGTCCTTCTGGCGCAGCCGTGCATTCAGGCGCGACTGGCTGCCGCCGCCGAGGACGCGGTTCACCACCAGCATGGCGGCATAATCCGGTGCGGTATCCTGCATGGGGATCGGCAATGCGGCGGCGTAGAACGCGTTGGCCTTGTCGGCGGTTTCGCGCTGCTGGACGCCAGCCTTGGCGGCCGGACTTGGGTCAGGCAGGCGCGCATATTTCGCCTTGCTGTTCCAATTGCCGAACATTGCTTTCAACTGTTCCTGCGTTTCCGCCGCATCGAAGTCGCCGACCAGCGACACGCTGCCATGGTTGGCGCCGAACATGGTGTCATACAGCTTTTTCACGTCGGCCAGCTTGGCCTGCTTGTATGCGTCGACGGCTTCGTCGATCGACATGCGGTAGCGGATATCGCCCTTCTGGACCTGGTTGAACGCGGCCTCGAGCAGGCGCGGGCCAATGAATTGCGGTTCATTGCGGTTGGCGTCGAGCGCGGTCAGGTTTTCGTTGCGCAACTGCTCGAATTCCGCCTGGGGGAAGGTCGGCGCGCGCAGCACCTCTTTCAGCAGCGCCAGCAATTGCGGCAAGTGCTGGCGCACCGTGTCGAACTGGACATACACGGCTTGCCCGGTCTGGCGGATCTGCACCTTGGCCTTGAGCTGGTCCAGCTGGCTGGCGATGTCGGCGCGGCTGAACTTGCCGGCGCCGCGCAGCAGCATGTCCGACGCCAGGTCGACATTGACTTGCTGGCCAAACAGCGTTTTTTCATCGCCGAATTCCAGCACGATATGGCCGTTCACCGCGTTGGCGCGGGTCTTTTTCGGCACCAGCGCCAGCTTCATGCCATTGGGCAGCGTGCCGCGCACGGTGCGCTTGTCGATGTTGTCCGGACTGACGTCGAACACCTCGCCCTGGGCTACCGCGGCACGACCCTTGTAATTGGCCACCAGTTGCGCGACGTCCGGCGTGGCGGGGATCACGGTACGGTCGACTTCCTTGATCGGCAGGTATTGGCCGAACGTGCGGTTGGTTTCCTTGAAGTAGTTCAGCGCGGCAGCCTGTACATCGGCCACCGTCAGCGCCTCGATGCGGTCGCGCTGCAGGAAGAACAGGCGCCAGTCGCCCTTGCAAATCGATTCAGACAGTTGCACCGCCAGGCCCTGCGCATCGTTGATGGTCTTGTCGATTTCCGCCAGCATGGAAGCCTTGGCGCGCGCCAGTTCCGCCTCGGTCACGGGCTTTTTCGCGAAGCCTTCGACTTGTTCCAGCAACAGCTTGCGCGCATCGGCCATCGACTGGGTTTTCGACAATTCCGCCCAGAACACGCTATAACCAGGCTCGGCAAGCTCCATGGTCCAGGAGTCGGCGCCGACCGCCTTCTTGGTTTCGACCAGGCTCTTATGCAGGCGGCCATTGGGCGTATTGCCCAGGATTTCACCCAATGCCGCCACGGCGGCGCTGTCGGCGTGGGCGCCGGCAGCGGTAGGGTACAGCGCGCCAAGCAGGTACGTATCGCCCACCCGCTTGATGGTCAGTTCGCGGGCCCCGTCACGCTGCGCATCCTGCGTATAGGTTGGCTCCAGCGTGCGCGCGGGCTTGGGAATCACGCCGAAATGCCGCTCGATCTGCGCCAGCGTCTTTGCCGGGTCGAATTTGCCGGTCACCACCAGCACGGCATTGTCGGGCTGGTAGTACTTGCGGTAGAACGCCTGCAGGTTGGCGATCTTGACGTTTTCCACGTCGCTGCGCGCGCCAATGGTGTTCTTGCCATAATTGTGCCAGTCGTACGTGACGGCAGTCAGCTGCTTCCACAATACGCGGCGTGGATTGTTTTCGCCCATCTCCATTTCATTGCGCACTACCGAGAATTCCTTCTCGAGTTCGCTCTTGGCAATGACGCTGTTGACCATGCGGTCCGCTTCCATCGACAGCGCCCACGCCAGGTTTTCTTCCGACGCCGCGAAGGTTTCAAAGTAGTTGGTGCGGTCCATGAACGTGGTGCCGTTGAACCGCATGCCGCGCTTGCCCAATTCCTGGAAAATCGGACCCTGGTTGGTGGTTTCCTTGAACACCATATGCTCCAGCAAATGGGCCATGCCGGTCTCACCATAGTTTTCATGGCGGCTGCCGACCAGGTACGTGATGTTGACCGTGGTGGTGGGCTTGGAATCGTCCGGCGCCAGCAGGATACGCATGCCGTTGGACAGTTTGTATTCCGTGATGCCTTCGACGGTGGTGAGCCTGGTGGCGGTGGCGGCTGCCGGGGTGGCCGGCGCGGCCGTTTGTGGCGCGCTCTGGGATGCCAGCGCGGGTGCGCCGTAAGCGAGGGAAATGGCTAGCGCCAGTGCAAGGGGCTGAAAACGCATGGAGTCTCCGGTGTCGGCCTCGTGGGCCTGATTAAACGAATGCCGCATGGCCTGTGCAGGCGCATGCGGCACTGGATTCAATCACGTGGCGACCGGAATGTCCAGGAGGAAATTATCAAATTTGTAAATATTTATTGCAACAGCTTTACAGCAAGACCATGTTATCGCGGTGAATCAGCTCATGGCCTTCCTTGAAGCCGAGGATGCCTTCGATTTCACTGGAGGGACGGCGCATGATCTTGCGGGTTTCCGCGCTGGTGTAGTTGCTCATGCCGCGCGCCACGGCTGCGCCGTCTTCGCCAATGCAGGTGATGACGGCGCCGCGCCCGAATTCGCCCTTGACGTCGGTGACGCCGATCGGCAGCAGCGACTTGCCATCCATTTTCAATTTCTGCACCGCGCCCGCGTCGAGCACCACCTGCCCCGCCGTGTGCAGGTGGTCGGCCATCCATTGTTTGCGGGCCGTCAGGTGACCGGTCTGCGCGGACAATTCCGTGCCGATGGCTTCGCCGTTGGCCAGGCGCACCAGCACGCTGTCTTCGCGGCCGAACGCAATCACGGTATGGGCGCCGGACTTGGCGGCGCGCTTGGCCGCCAGGATCTTGGTCAGCATGCCCCCGCGGCCCAGCGAGGAACCGGCGCCGCCGGCCATGGCTTCCAGTGCTTCGTCGCCGGCGCGGCCATGGGTGATCAGGGACGCTTGCGGATCCTTGCGCGGATCGGCGCTGTACAGGCCGCGCTGGTCGGTCAGGATGATCAGCGCGTCGGCTTCGATCAGGTTGGCGACCAGCGCACCCAGCGTGTCGTTGTCGCCGAACTTGATTTCATCGGTGACCACGGTATCGTTTTCATTGATGATCGGGACCACGCCCATGCGTAGCAGCGTGGTCAGCGTGGAGCGCGCGTTGAGGTAGCGTTCGCGGTCGGCCAGGTCGGCGTGCGTCAGCAGCACTTGCGCGGTGCCGATCTGGTGCGCGCGGAAACTGGTTTCATAGATTTGCGCCAGGCCCATCTGGCCGACCGCGGCGCACGCCTGCAATTCGTGGATGTCGGTCGGGCGCTTGTCGAAGCCCAGGCGCAGCATGCCTTCGGCGATCGCGCCGGACGACACCAGGACGACTTCCTTGCCCAGGGCGCGCAGCGACGCGATCTGGGCGGCCCAGCGGGCAATGGCGGCATGGTCCAGTCCACGGCCATCATTGGTGACCAGCGACGAACCCACTTTGATGATGACGCGGGTAGCTTTCTGTATGACGGAATTCATTATGCGGCAGTTCTCTAATCAATCGGCGGCGCATGAGGCATGCGCGCGGGAGGATACCATGCTTGATTCGGAAGGGTGGATGACCCGGCTTGCCGCAGACAATATCGGCCCGCTGATGGCGGGCCGATACAGTTTTGGAAAAGGCAAAAATCAGCGCTTAGCGGATTATGCCGTTGTTGCAGAGTGGAGGGAAGGTTATTCCAGCACTTTGAAGCGCGGATCGTCCGGATCAATGGACGAAATACCGCGCGCTTCTTCGGTCATCTGGGTTTCCTCGCTGCGCTGTTCTTCGTGGCGCTTTTGTTCCAGGTGCTTGTAGATGGCGTTGACCAGGTCTTGCGTGCCTTCGTGGCTCAGCGCGGAAATCTGGAACACCGGGCCCTTGTGGCCGAACTTCTTGACGAAGTCTTTCACGCGCTGTTCGCGCTCGCCTTCGGGAATCACGTCGAGCTTGTTGAGCACCAGCCAGCGCGGCTTCTCGGCCAGCGCCGGGTCATACTTTTTCAATTCCTTGACCAGGGCCTTGGCTTCCTTGACCGGATCGACCGTGGCTTCGAACGGGGCCAGGTCGACGATGTGCAACAGCAGGCCGGTGCGCGACAGGTGGCGCAGGAACTGGTGGCCCAGGCCGGCGCCTTCGGCGGCGCCCTCGATCAAGCCCGGAATGTCGGCGATCACGAAGCTTTTTTCATGCGATACGCGCACCACGCCCAGGTTCGGGTGCAAGGTGGTGAATGGGTAATCGGCGATCTTCGGACGCGCGTTCGACACGGCCGTGATGAAGGTGGACTTGCCGGCGTTCGGCATGCCCAGCAGGCCGACGTCGGCCAGCACTTTCAATTCCAGGCGCAGTTCGCGGCGCTGGCCTTCCTTGCCTTCGGTCTTCTGGCGCGGCGCGCGGTTGGTCGAGGTCTTGAAGTGAATGTTGCCCCAGCCGCCCTCGCCGCCCTTGGCCAGCATTTCCATCTGGCCGTGTTCGGTCAAGTCCGCGATGATGTCGCCATTGACTTCGTCAACGATCAGGGTGCCGACCGGCATGCGCAGGAACACGTCTTCCGCGCCCTTGCCGTAGCAATCGGAACCACGGCCCGCTTCGCCGTCCTTGGCGCGGTGGACTTTGGAAAAACGGTAATCGACCAGCGTGTTGACGTTACGGTCCGCCACGGCCCAGATCGAGCCGCCCTTGCCGCCGTCGCCGCCGTCAGGACCGCCGAATGGACGGAATTTCTCCCGGCAGAAAGATGCGCAACCGTTGCCGCCGGAACCGGCGATGACTTCGATGCGTGCTTCGTCAATAAACTTCATCTGTGCCTCCGAGAAACCCCACCACTGAACGCGGGGAGGGAAAACTTGATGTTACCGGGCCTGAATGCCTGGCACATCTTGAACATTTGAGGTTGCCCGGCCTGAAGGCCCGGCACGCCTTGCTAATTTGAGGTTGCCCGGCCTAAAGGCCCGGTACGCCTTGCTAATTTGAGGTTGCCCGGCCTAAAAGGCCCGGCACGCCTAAATACTAAATAAAAAAAAGGCTCCACCGATGGCAGAGCCTTTCGATCGAAGGCTTGCGCCTTGCTTTGCGACGTTGCGGTGGCTGATTACGCAGCGACCACGGTCACGTATTTGTGGTTGTCCGGACCCTTGGTCACGAACTTCACAACGCCGTCCACCAGGGCGAACAGGGTGTGATCCTTGCCGGTGCCAACGCCGACGCCGGCGCGAACCGGGGTGCCACGTTGACGGATGATGATGCCGCCAGCATTGATGGTTTGGCCGCCGTACACTTTAACGCCCAGGCGTTTTGATTCCGAGTCACGGCCGTTGCGGGTAGTACCGCCGCCTTTTTTGTGTGCCATTTAGATTACTCCTTTTGCTGGTGCCTGATACCGCAGGTGTCAGGTACCACTAAATAATAGCGAAATTGACGATTAGCCGTAATTAGCCGTTGATCGAAACGATCTGGATTTCCGTGTAGTTCTGACGGTGGCCCTGGTGTTTCTGGTAGTGCTTACGACGACGCATTTTGAAGATGCGCACTTTGTCGTGACGACCGTGGGAAACCACTTTCACTTGAACCGTTGCACCTGCGACCAGTGGCGTGCCAAACTTGATGGCTTCGCCCGCGCCTACCGCGAGAACTTGATCGATGGTGAGTTCGGAACCGATGTCAGCAGGTATCTGTTCTACTTTGAGTTTTTCGCCAGCGACAACTTTGTACTGTTTGCCACCGGTTTTTATGACCGCGTACATGATTTGAAACCTCATCAAATGTTGATAAAACCTCCTCCGTGCATGGCCGTACAAACTGCATGCAAGGCGATGTCCAACGGGGAGAACCTGCGATTATACACAGATTGAAAATTTGCGTCAAAGACTATTCCAAAATCCCGGCGGCCATGGTATGTCGCCAACATGTCCTGCCGAGCCAGGGCGCTGACTGTGTGCTCCCCTCATCGCCAGCAGCAACTGCCATGACGTATAATCGCGGCACTTCAGCCAGTGGCGCCCGCATCTTTGGCACCCGGCGCCATTATTAAACAATTCCTTTGCAGGTTTGCCTTGTCTGCCGCTACCCAACACGCCAACCAAAACACCATCATCCAGACCATCGCGACCGACATGGACGCGGTGAACGGGGTGATCCGCCAGCGTTTGCACTCGGACGTGCCGCTGGTAAATCAGATTGCGGAATACATCATCAGCGCCGGCGGCAAGCGCATCCGCCCCGTGCTCGTCCTGCTGATGGCCAACGCCTACGCCTACCAGGGCGCGGCCCATCACGAATTGGCGGCCGTGGTGGAGTTCATCCACACCGCAACCCTGCTGCACGACGACGTGGTCGATGAATCGTCGCTGCGCCGTGGCCGCGCCACGGCCAATGCGCTGTTCGGCAACGCCGCGTCGGTGCTGGTGGGCGACTTCCTGTATTCGCGCGCGTTCCAGATGATGGTGTCGCTCGACTCCATGCGCGTGATGCAAATCCTGTCGGACGCCACCAACGTGATTGCCGAAGGCGAAGTGCTGCAATTGCTGAACATGCACGATCCGGACGTGACGGAAGAGCGCTACCTGCAAGTGATCCGTTCCAAGACCGCGAAACTGTTCGAGGCCGCCGCCGAACTCGGCGCGCTGGTGGCGGGCGCCAATGACGGCCAGATTGCCGCGGCCGGCGAATATGGCCGTTCGCTGGGCACGGCGTTCCAGCTGATCGACGACGTGCTCGACTACACTGGCGACGCCGCGGAAATCGGCAAGAACGTGGGCGACGACTTGCGTGAAGGTAAGCCGACGCTGCCGCTGATCTGGCTGATGGCCAATGGCACCAGCGAACAGCGCGAACTGGTGCGCTCCTGCATTGAAAATGGCGACGAACAGCATTTCGATGCGATCCTGTCGGCCATCACCGGCAGCGGCGCGCTCGATTACACGCGCCGCGCCGCCGAGGAAGCCGGCGCCCGCGCGCTGAACGCGGTACAGGACTTGCCGGAGAGCGTGTACAAGACCGCCCTGCTGCAACTGGCGCGCTTTGCGCTGGACCGCAACCACTAAGCCACCGGCTCCCCCTTGCAACAACGGCGCCCATGGGCGCCGTTTTTTGTGGTGAGACCGCGGCGCAGCCACGCGCCTCCCGGCTCAAGGCAAGCGGATCGCGCCGGCTTGTCAGAGGATCTGCTTCACGGTTTCCGGCGGGCGGCACAGCCGCACGCCCTTGTCCGTCACCACGAACGGCCGGTTGATCAGGGCCGGATGCGCCGCCATCGCGTCCAGCAGCGCGTCATCGGGCAGCGACAGGTCGCCCAGCCGCAATTGCTCGTACAGCTCGCCCTTGTCGCGCATGGCGCCGCGCACGGTCAAGCCGGCGGCCCGGATCAATTCAGCCAGGCGCGCGCGGGTCGGCGGATCAGTCAGGTAATCGATGATTTCCGGCTCGATGCCGGCTTCGCGGATCAGCGCCAGCGCGCCGCGCGAATTGCTGCATGCATTGTTGTGGTAGATGGTGACGGCCATGGCGGCTCCTCATGGGTGGCAAGATCAGAGAGGCCGCCATGCTAGGCGATCCGGGCGGTGCGCGCAAGCGCTCAGAACCGCACGAAGCTGGCGTCGTCCATCTCTTCCTGATCGTCGCGCTGGCGCTGGCGGACAGCCGGGCGCACGTTGCGGGCCGCCGCGGCCTGCTTGCGGAACGTGGCGCGGCGCGCTTCCACGCCATTGACGCGGAAGAACGAGACCGCCTGCTGCAACTGCTCGGCCTGGCCACTCATTTCCTCGGCCGTGGCGGCCAGTTCTTCCGAACTGGATGCGTTTTGCTGCGTGGTCTGGCTCAGTTGCCCTATGGCGGAATTGATTTGCGCAACGCCCGACGATTGTTCTTCCGACGCCGCCGTGATTTCCTGCACCAGGTCCGAGGTGCGCTTGATCGAAGGCACCATTTCATCGAGCAGCTTGCCGGCTTTTTGCGCCAGGTCCACGCTGGACGAGGCAACTTCGGAAATTTCCTGCGCAGCCACTTGCGAGCGTTCAGCCAGCTTGCGCACTTCGGCCGCGACCACGGCAAAGCCCTTGCCATGTTCGCCGGCGCGCGCCGCTTCGATGGCCGCGTTCAGCGCCAGCAAATTGGTCTGGTACGCGATGTCGTCAATGATGCTGATTTTCTTGGCGATCTGCGTCATGGCTTCCACCGTGGAGCGCACGGCGGAACCGCCTTCGGCGGCTTCATTGGCAGCCTTGCCGGCCATGCCATCGGTGACCTTGGCGTTTTCCGTGTTTTGCGCAATCGAGGCAGTCATTTCCTCGATCGATGCACTGGTCTGTTCCACGCCGGCCGCCTGTTCCGAGGCGGCTTGCGACAGCGATTGCGCGGTGGCGGAAATTTCTTCGGACGCGTTGGCGAGCGAGACGGCGCCGCTCGACACTTCCGTCAGCACGGATGCCAGCTTGTCGACCATGGTTTTCATGGCATACAGCAGGCTGGACTGGTCCCCCGGCCGCAATTGCACATCCACCGTCAAATCGCCCTTGGCCACATCGGCCACGATGCGCGACGCATACGCGGGCTCGCCGCCAATTTGCGCCAGCAGTTTCTCCACCATGAGTTTCATGGAATACAGCAGCGACGACTGGTCGCCCTGCTCGAGCTTGACGTCGACGGCAAAATTACCCTGCGCCACTTCATGCACGATGCCGGCCGCATACGCGGGCTCGCCGCCCAGCTGGCGCAGGATGCCGCGCAGGATCGCATAGCCCAGCGAAACCAGTCCCACCAGCGCAATGAAGGCAAACACATACATCAGCATCAGCGACCGGTTCGACACGTCTTCCGCGTGCGCAATCGCGTTATCGCTGTTTTTCTGGTTCAGCTCCACCAGCTTGTCGATATCGGCTTCGGCCGCGAGGAATTGCGTGCGCAAGTTGAACAGCGCCTTGTGCATGGCCTTGAACATGTCATCGCGCTTGTCTTCGGGCGCCTTGATGATTTCCTCGGCCATCGCATCGATCTTCTGGTCGAGTGCTTTCCACGCGTCCCAGTCCTTCATGAACTGTTTCCACAGCGCGGCTTCCTCGCCATCCTGCGGCAACGCATCGTAGATCTTCCACGATTTGTCCGCGTCGGCCCAGAATTCCTTCTTGCGCTTCAACTGGCGTTCGATTTCACCCATTTCATTCGGGTAGGCGGCAATGCTGTCGATGACGCGGTTGGCCGAACGCAGCGAGCCCTGCGCGTTCTGGATAATCATCAGGTTCAGCACGGACGGCAATTTGTCCTTGCCGATATCGCGCAACGATTCGGCATCCTGCTTCATGCCGTAAATACCGACACCCATCACCAGCACCAGCGCCGCCAGGCCCACGCCAATCAACAACATCAGCTTGGCGCGGACTGTCATATTGTTCAGCATAATATTTCCTCGCGTAGTCATGGCGGCCGTCCGGTGGCGGCCGCTCCATTGTCATAGGGTTACATCAGAACCGCACGAAATTGCCATCCTCCCCTGCCTCGTCCGCCGTCAGCTGGCGCTGGTTGCTGTTGATCGTTTTCTGTACCTTGGCGCGCGGCCCCCTGATCGGCGCCACCGGCCGGCGCTCGGCCGTGCCGTTGACGCGGAAGAAGGCGACAGCCTGTTGCAACTGTTCGGCCTGGCCGCTCATTTCCTCGGCCGTCGCGGCCAGCTCTTCGGAACTGGATGCGTTTTGCTGGGTGGTCTGGCTCAGCTGGCTGATGGCGGAATTGATTTGCGCCACACCCGACGATTGCTCTTCGGAAGCCGCCGTGATTTCCTGCACCAGGTCCGACGTGCGTTTAATCGACGGCACCATTTCATCGAGCAGCTTGCCGGCTTTTTGCGCCAGGTCCACGCTGCTGCCGGCGACTTCGGAAATTTCCTGGGCCGCCACTTGCGAGCGTTCAGCCAGCTTGCGCACTTCGGCCGCTACCACCGCGAAGCCCTTGCCATGTTCGCCGGCGCGCGCCGCCTCGATGGCCGCGTTCAGCGCCAGCAAATTGGTCTGGTAGGCAATGTCGTCGATGATGGTGATTTTCTTGGCGATCTGCGTCATGGCTTCCACCGTGGAGCGCACCGCCGAGCCGCCTTCATTGGCTTCCAGCGCGGCCTTGCCGGCCATGGAATCGGTGACTTTCGCGTTTTCCGTATTCTGGGCAATCGAGGCCGTCATTTCCTCGATCGATGCGCTGGTTTCCTCCACGCCGGCAGCCTGTTCCGACGCGGCTTGCGACATGGCTTGCGCGGTGGCGGAAATTTCTTCCGAGGCGTTGGCCAGCGACACCGCGCCGGAACTGACTTCGCTCAAGACCGACGACAGCTTGTCGACCATGTTTTTCATCGCATACAGCAGGCTGCCTTGATCGCCCTGGCGCAGCTGCACCTGCACGGTCAAGTCGCCCCTGGCGACTTCGTTGACGATACGCGAAGCATAGGCCGGCTCGCCGCCGATCTGTTCAAGCAATTTGTCCACCATGTGCTTCATGGAATACAGCAGCGACGACTGGTCGCCCTGGCGCAGTTTCACGTCCACCGCGAAATTGCCTTGCGCCACCTGGTGCACCACGCCGGCCGCATACGCGGGTTCGCCGCCGATCTGCGCCAGCAGCTGGTCCACCATCTGCTTCATCGAATACAACAAGCTGGACTGGTCGCCTTCGCGAAGCCGCACATCGACTTCGAAATTGCCCTTGGCCACTTCATGCACGATACCGGCCGCATATTTCGGTTCGCCGCCAATTTGCTGCAACAGATTGTCGACCATGGTTTTCATGGAATACAGCAGGCTGGAATGGTCGCCTTCGCGCAACTTCACGTCGACCGCATAATTGCCGTGGGCGACTTCCTCGACGATCTTTGCCGCATAACCGGGTTCGCCACCGAGCTGGCGCATCAGCGAACGGATGATGTAGGCGCCGATCCCGACCACCGCCAGCAATGTCAGCACCCCGATAATCAAGGCTTGCGTGACCGCCTGCGACTTGGCGTCGGCGGCTTCCTCGGCCGATTTCCTGCCATTGTCCGCGTTGTACTGGCGGTGCGCTTCAAACGCATCCCATACCTTGGCCAGCAGCGCCTGGTTTTGCAAGATCAGGTCGCGCGCTTCATGCGCCTTGCCGGCGCGCGCCAGCGCCATGGCCTGGGCGCGCACGGCCTCGTATTCGACAAAGCCGGACTTGTCGGCCTGCAGCAGCGCCTTGTCCTTGTCGTCGGACACCATGGTGCGCTCATATTCGGCCAGGGCCGATTCCACGCCGCGCGCGTTGGCCGCCATCTTGCCTTCCCATTCCGCCATCCTGGCCGCATCGGTCAGCGTGATGTATTGCCACAGCTGGGTGCGCAGCAGCGCCAGCGATGAAAAACCCTTGTCCAGCAACAGGACGCTGGGCACGACGTTCACGTTGGTATAGTTGGTGGTGTTGTAGACCTTGTCGGTCTGGTACACGCCGACGCCGGCCAGCGTGCACAGGCCCAGTACGACAGCGGCAATGAGGATGGATAAGCGCTGGACGACAGTCATGGCAGCAACTCCCTGATCTTAAGGAAAACAAAAAAAATCGCGCCCGCAGGCGCGGATAGATAGGATGTTGCCGCTGAATTCAGGTTTCGGCGCCGGCCAGGTGTGAAACCCCGGCCATTGCTTCCAGTTCCGAAACAGACAACACCTGGTCGGTATTGAGCAGGATGACGAACTTGCCGTTCACCTTGCCCATGCCGGAAATGAATTCGCTGCGGATGCGCGCGCCGAACTGCGGCGCCTTTTCTATATCGGCCGCGGCGATGTCGATGACGGCGTTGACGGCGTCCACCATCACACCCACCACCTGCTGTTCGCCATCGGCGTCGATTTCCACGATGACGATCGCGGTGCGCTTGCCGATCTGGGTGGCGGGGCGGCCGAAGCGGGCCGCCAGGTCCATCACCGGCACCACCGCGCCGCGCAGGTTGATCACGCCGCGCACGCATTCGGGCATCAGGGGCACCGTGGTCAGGCCCGAGTATTCGATGATTTCCTTGATGGCCAGGATGCCGATGGCGAATACTTCGCCGCCCAGCATGAAGGTAAGGAATTGCTGGCTGTCTTCCGCCACGGGCGCCGTCACGGCGTTGCGGTTTACGTGGGCTACTGCGATCATAGGAATCTCCCTGAATACGGGCCTTAAGCGGCCAGTTGAGGCACGTCGGCGGTATTGCCGGAACCCTGGCCGACGATGGCCGGCACGTCCAGGATCAGCGCCACTTCGCCGTTACCGAGGATGGTGGAGCCGCTGATGCAGCGCAACTGGCTGAACATGCGTCCCAACGGTTTGATCACGGTCTGGAATTCGCCCTGCAGGCTGTCGACCACCAGGCCGACGCGCTGTCCGGCGTGCTTGACCACGACGATGCTTTCGCGCCGCGGCGGCGGCGTATCGACGCCGAACAGTTCGCGCAGGCGGATGAACGGCAGCACCTGGCCGCGCAAGTTCGTATAGTCGTGCCCCGCTTCGGATGCGAATTCGATGCATTCGTCGATCATGTCGAGCGGCACCACGAAGGTGGCGGTCCCCAGGCCGACCAGGAAGCCGTCGATGATGGCCAGCGTCAGCGGCAGGCGCACGGTGACCGTGGTGCCCAGGCCCGGCGCGCTGTCGACCGACACGGTGCCGCGCAGCGCGGTGATGTTTTTCTTCACCACGTCCATGCCGACGCCGCGGCCGGACAGGTTGGTGATTTTCTCGGCCGTGGAAAAGCCCGGTTCGAAGATCAGGCCATAGATTTCCGAGTCCGTCATCTTGCGGTCCGGTTCCACCAGCCCCCGTTCGACCGCCTTGGCAAAGATGCGGTCGCGGTTCAAGCCGCCGCCATCGTCGGACACTTCAATGACGATGCTCCCGGAATCATGGTAGGCGTTCAGGCGCACGGTGCCGCGCAGCGGCTTGCCGCGTTCCGCGCGCACTTCGGCCGGTTCGATGCCGTGGTCGATCGCATTGCGCACCAGGTGCGTCAGCGGGTCGCCGATTTTTTCCACCACGGTCTTGTCCAGCTCAGTGTCTTCACCGCTGACGGCCAGGCCGATGTCCTTGCCGATTTCCCGCGCCACGTCATGCACCACGCGCTGGAAGCGCTGGAAGGTGGCGCCAATCTTCACCATGCGCAACTGCAGCGCGGAATCGCGCACCTGTTCCACCAGGTCCGACAACATGGAGGTACATTCGAGCAATTCGCTGTTGCGCACCTGGCGTGCGATCAGGT
Organism: uncultured Pseudoduganella sp.; assembly: GCA_966211685.1. Classification (GTDB taxonomy): domain Bacteria; phylum Pseudomonadota; class Gammaproteobacteria; order Burkholderiales; family Burkholderiaceae_D; genus Rugamonas. Next base: position 28,078 of record CBIHOX010000029.1, on the reverse strand, counting down.
TGGCCGAGGCGCCCACAATGATCAGCTCGCCCACCAGGTTGATCAGCAAATCCAGCTTGTCGGCATCGACGCGGATCGAGCGGCTTTCCGCCGGCTTGGCGGTTTCCACCGATTGCTTTTGCTTGGTCAGCGCGGCTTCCACGATGGCCGGCTCGGTGGCGCCCTGCCCCACCAGCACGGCGCCCAGCGGCGGCGTGGCGGCCGGTGTGGCGCTGGCCTCGGCCTGCAATTGCAGCGCATTGTCGAGTTCGCGCTGGGTGATGACGCCGCAACGCACCAGCATTTCGCCCAGCAACGCTTTTTGTTCCGGCAATTCCTGGATCAGGCGCACGTATTCGTCGAGCCTGCTGCGCGGCGGCAGGATGCGCAAGGTGCAGCTGTCGGCCACGAATTCAAACACGCCCTCGATGGCGGTCTTGTCGGCTTCGGTTTCCAGGGCGATTTCAAAGCCGAGGTAACAGGTTTCCGGGTCCATCTTGTCGGCCGGCGGAATCGCATCGGTCAGCGTGACGATGCCGACGATGCGGCCGATCTGGCCCAGGTAGCGGATGAACGACAGCGGATCCATGCCGTCGCGCAACACGTCCGGGCCGAAGCGCAGCGACAGGTGCCACGCGTCGCTGGAGCCGCCGCCCGGTTCGCCGATGCGCTCGACGCCTGGATGGTCGGGCTCGGCCACCAGTGCACTGGGAGCGGCCGGCGCGCTGTCGGTGACACCCATGTGTGCGCGCAATTGCGCAATCAACGGCGCGCCGGCGGCCACCATGTCGGGGTCGGGATCGGTCTGGCCGGCGTCGATGGCATGGATCATGCCGGACAAATGGTCGCAGCACGACAGCAGCAGCACGACCAGTTCATCGGTCATGGGCAGCTTGCCGTCGCGCACATCGTCCAGCAAGCTTTCCACCACGTGGGTAAAGGCGACGATATGGTCGAGGCCAAACAAGCCGGCCGACCCCTTGATGGTGTGTGCGGCGCGGAAGATGGCGTGCACGGATTCGTGCCCGCCCGCCTGCTCGGCATTGAGCAGGGCATTTTCCATGTCTTCCAGCAGTTCGCGGCTTTCCAGGATAAATGTTTGCAGCGCCGAGTCCAGATCCATCTTGTTCCTCCGATTAAGCAGCCCGCGGCCCGATCACGAGGGCGTCGCCAAACCACGCGCCCAGGTCCAGCAATTCAAATACTTCCAGGACGGCCGGGCTGTGCCCGACCAGGTGCAATTCGCGGTTTTCCGCGCGCGCCGTCTGCTTGGCCAGCATCAGCACCTGCAAGCCGGCGCTGTCGACTTCGGTCACGCCGGACAGGTCCACTTCCAGCACATTGCTGCGCGCCAGTTCGCCCTGCAGCAGGGTCTTCAAATCCGCGGCGCGGTAAATGTTGAGCTCGCCATCGATGGCGATACGGCCGGCACTCATGGCAGCACCAGCTTTTGCACGGCGCCCAGCAACACTTCCGGCTTGAACGGCTTGACCACCCACGCCTTCGCGCCGGCCGCCTGCCCTTCCTTCTTCTTGCTTTCCTGGGATTCCGTGGTAAGCATGATCACCGGCGTGAACTTATAGTTCGGCAATTGCTTGATTTCCTTGACGAACGTGATGCCATCCATGTTGGGCATATTGACGTCGCAGACCACGAGATTGATTTTCTGACCGGTGAGCTTGGACAGCGCATCCTTGCCGTCCATCGCCTCCACCACGTCGTAGCCGGCGCCTTTGAGCGCGATACCGACCACCTGGCGCAGGGAAGCGGAATCGTCGATCACCATGATGGTTTTAGCCATAGTGTATTCCTAGAAAAAGGTGACTTCGTCCGAAGCCTTGGCCGTGACCATTTCACCGCGGTGGATGGCGTGCTCTTCGGCCATGGCATAGGTTTTTTCGAGCTCGCCCAGCAAGACCTGGGCATCGGGCGCCTGCAATCCCGCGCCGGCTTCATAGTTGCGCCGGTTTTCATCCAGCACCGCCGGCAGCATTTCCATGTTGTGATGGACATGGCCGAGCATCTGGCTGACGCGGTCCTGGAATTGCAGCTGCACCAGCGCTTCGCCGACTTCGCCCTTGATGGCGACACTTTCCTGCTTCAGCATTTCGGACGATTGCGCCATGGCATCTGTCAGGTTGCGGAATTCCCGCAGCACGTTGTCGATCGTGCCTTCCGACGATCGCATAGCTTCATCTTCCGCGGCGCTCGATTCGGTGGCCGCCTGGCAGGCCGAAACGATGGCGGTACTGATCTTGCCGACCCGGTCGCTGATGCTGCGGCCGGTCTCGGCCGAGCGGTTCGACAAGTGCCGCACTTCCTGCGCCACAACGGCAAAACCGCGCCCCGCCGGCCCCGCGCGCGCCGCTTCGATCGCGGCGTTCAGCGCCAGCAAATTGGTCTGTGCGGCAATGCTGGCAACGCCTTCGGCCATGTCGCGCAATTCGCGCGTGAATTGTTCGAGTTCGCGGATGCGCGCCAGCATCGCCTGCTTGGATTCCAGCGCGGCTTTCATAGTGGCGACCACTTCGCCGAGCTGCGACTCGCTGTGCGCAAACACTTGCGACAACGACGCTTCGCCGTGGCCACTGGCGTCCGACAAATGCAGCGCCGCGTCGAGCTTGTCGACAATGCCGGAAAAGCGCGTGGCCAGTTCCGACACCGCTTCTTCCATCTGGCTGCGCGACGATTCGATATGGCGGCACCACACCGGCATCAATGCTTCACCAAATGCCTGGCGTCCTTCCAGGTAGGCCGGCACGTCATCGCGCCCGGCAGGCTGCGCCACGCCCAGCTGCAGCCAGGCCGCGACTCCAACGGCAATGAATACCAGGGCGCCAACGATGCCCAGCCAGCCAGCCCCGGGCCAGCACAGCGCCAGCAGCGCGCCGGCAATTGCGAGGACGGCCGGATAGAGTCGGCCGCCGGTATTGTCCAGAAGTGAGCTCAATGGGAATCTTCTTTCATGGGGTAGGAACCTTCTGCACACTGCCAGTCCATTCTACTCAAAAAGAAATTGGCGGGATGCAATAAGAAGGCGCTTGTCCATAAAAAGCCACGCCTTGCGGGATGGAAGTAAGGTCGGCGCTGACAGAGCGGCAACTGAACCTGCCAACTTGCCAACGTAAACCAGTTCTGTTTAAAATACGTGTCCAGAAGGCATACACCGTCGGGGTGTAGCTTAGCCCGGTAGAGCGCTACGTTCGGGACGTAGAGGCCGGAGGTTCGAATCCTCTCACCCCGACCACGAATTTCCCCTACGAAGCAGCGAGTCATTGGACTCGCTGTTTTGCTTTGTGGGCTCGGCTGGGCTCCCGGGATGGCAGGCAGGTAAGTGATTACCTTGCAGTCACCATTCTCAACGGACCGGTCCTCGCTCTCGCGAACCGCCAGGCGCGCATTCCCCCTACTTCGCAAAGTGAGCCGACGTGCGAAAAACGGTGATCTGCCGATTCAGCCAAGAGGTGACAGCCAACAATATTGAGGGCCCGGTCTCCATGATGATGGCCGGGCCGCTCCGTGCCCGTAACACGCCCCGACGATGACGGCGCCCTGGCGATGCCGAGGTATTCCCCATTTTTTCGGGTTTACTAAAACGCCCTAACCACCACGATCCCGCGCTTTCCCTTCCTATCCAAATCTGCACTCGATCTGCAATCATCGCCGAACCCAGCCGCGCACAGCGGTCCGGTTTTAGTATGGGATAGTGCAAGTCCGTACTGGTTCTTATCCGTTAGCAGCCGATCGTAAAACCGGATTGTTGGGAGCGAGGCCCGCTGCGGCCAGGCGCGATCCAGCCGTGCCGCCCCGGTTGCCTCGTTTGGCTACAATGGGCCGCCACAGCATTGCGACCGGGAGGCGACATGGAATCCGACACCCGCCAGGCATCGATGCCGGCCGATGGCAATCCGGCAGCCATCATGGGGGGCCTGTACGGCGACGGCTTTATTGCCTGCAAGGGCGCCTTCAGCCGCGCCTGGGTCGAGCAACTGGGCGAGGATATCGCCGTGCTGGCCAGGGAAGCGCTGGCCCGCCCCGGAGGCTACCTGCCGCGCGGACCCAGCCGCTACTATGTGGAAATCCATCCGGAACGGCTGCGCGGGTTCATCGACATCGTCACGCATCCATGGATCACGGCCGTTTGCCGCGCCATCCTGGGGCCGGACTACCGGATTGTCGAAACCGGCTTCGACGTGCCGGGACCGGGCGCGCAGCACCAGCCGTGGCACCGCGACTTTCCGGCGCCGGAAGCCACCCTGCGGGGGCGGCGCCTCAATTCACTGGCATTCAATATCACGACGGTGGACGTCACTGAAGAGATGGGCCCGTTCGAGATCGCGCCAGGCACGCAATGGGACGACCTGTCCGGCGGCGACCCGATGTTCCCCGCGCGGGAACTGTGGCCGCGCTATGAAGCGCTGGCACAGCGCAAGCTGGCCCGGATGGGCGACATTTCCGCCCGGTCGGCGCTGACGATCCACAGAGGCACCGCCAACCGCACGGACCGGGAACGTCCCGTGTTCGTGCTCGGTGTCGACGCGCCCGATGCACGTAATGCCGACAAGCACGACCTGCAACTGACGCGCGCCTGCTACGACAGCCTGCCGGAAACTGTACGCCGCCACCTCACCTGCCGGGTAGTCGACGCGCTGGAGCCGATCGTGCAGGGACATACCATCGATGGCTTGTTGGCGGGAGAGATGGCGGGAGAGCGGATGGGGATGGGCGGCTAGCGTAACGCTCCCTCCCGGGGGACACCCTGTCCGGCACGGATTCAAGCGATTTTTCACTTGGCCGCCTGGTCCTGGCCGCGGCTTGCCGGCAGCCGCACAATGAACTCGCTGCCCTGTCCCACGCCGTCGCTGCGCGCCGTCACGGCGCCGCCGTGCAGGCCCACCATATGCCTGACCAGCGCCAGCCCGATGCCGAGCCCGCCGGTGGCCCGGTCAACCGTGGTATCACCCTGCACGAACAGTTCAAAGGCGGCCGACAACAGTTGCGGCGGCATGCCGATCCCATTGTCGGCAATGGCCACCGTGATGCTGTCGTCGTCCCGGGCAGCGTCTAGCCGGATGTGCCCGGCGGGCTGGGTATATTTCGCCGCATTGTTCAGCAGGTTGGCGATCACCTGGACCAGCCGCTTGTGGTCGCCCTCTACCCGCAGTTCAGATGCCGCCAGCGTCAACTCGAAGCATTGTTCCTTGCGGTCCATGAGCGGGCGCACCTGTTCGACTGCTTCCTCGATGGCGGTGCGCAGGTCGACCGATGTGATGTCGAGCTCGATCAAGCCGCGCGACACACGCGAGATATCGAGCAAGTCGTCCACCAGGCCGGTCAGGTGCGTCACCTGGCGGGCAATCACGGCGGCGGATTTGCGCACCACCGCGGGGTCCGACCGCAAGGTCAGGATATGCGCCGCCGCGCTGACCGGCGCCAGCGGGTTGCGCAATTCGTGGGCCAGCATGGCCAGGAAATCGTCCTTGCGGCGGTCGCTTTCCTGCAGCGACTGGTACAGCACCGCGTTTTCAATCGCCACGCCCGCTCGGCGGCCTATCTCTTCCGCAATCTCGACATCCGCGGCGTCATACGTATGACGGCTTTCCGCCGAAATAAAGGTAATCACGCCGACGGCGTTGCCGCGCACCGTGAGCGGGATGGCCATGTACGAATGCAGCCCGAGATCGCGGATGATGTGCAGGTAATCGGGGTCCGGAATCGATTCGGCCAGGGCCTCGTCGGTTATTTCCGCCACCAGCGCCGCCTTGCCCGAACGGATCACTTGCCAGGCGCCATTGGGCGCATCGGGATGCGGCGGATGGCACTCGTGCAGGTGGCGGGCCAGGTCGACCTTGTGCGGGTCGACGTGGGCCACCGCGACGCGTTTCAGCGTGCCATCCTTTTCCAGCAAGTCGACTGTGCACCAGTCGGCAAAGTCCGGTACCGCCAGCCTGGCGATGCGGGCCAGCGTTTCATCGCGCTCCACCAGTTCAGCAAGTTCCGCGCTGGCCCTGGCCAGGAAGCGCAGCTTTTGTTCGGTGAGCTTGCGCTTGGTGACGTCCACGCAAATGCCCGACATGGAAACCGGCTGCCCCTGGGCATTGCGGACCACGTCGCCCTTGCCCTCGATCCAGTGCACGGAGCCATCGGGCCAGATGATCCGGTACTCGATGCCCCTGCCGGTTTCACTGTTGACTTGTCCGCCCAGCGAACGGCCGGCCAGCGTGCGGTCGTCCGGGTGTACCAGGTCCAGGTAATCGTGTACCTTGCTGAGCTGGCTGCCGGCCGGCAGCCCGTGCAGCTCCGCCATGCCCGGCCACCAGAACACCCGGTTTTCCAGCATATTCCATTCCCATGCTCCCATGCCGCCCACCTGCAGTGCGAGGCGAAAACGCGCGTCGCCGGCCCGCTGCAACGCTTCCAGCCGCGCCTTGACGACTATCGGAGCAGCCAGCGACGACAATTCACCGGCAAAACGCAGGTCGCGCATGGTGTGACGCCGGCCGGAACCGCCCATGAACAACGTGAGCGATCCGATCAGTTCATCGCCATACGACACCGGCACCGACAGCATGGACGTAAAGTCGAGAAAGCGCTGACCGGGTCCAAAGGCGTGGGCATGCCACGCATCGCTGGTGTCCGCGTGGAGCACGGCTTCGCCCGTGGACAAGGCGCACAAATTGATGTCCTGCCGCTCCTGGCGCTGCCACGACGTGGCCGACAAGATCCGTTCCAGCTCGTCATTCCCGTAAGCGCGGGCGGTACGGCGCACGCCTTCCGGCATCACCACATCGAAGAAGCCGAAGTCGCCCAGCGCCGGCAAGCACGCGGTAATGGCATTTTGCAGCGCGGACTCGAGGTCGACCGAAGTCGTGAGGATGTGAGCGGCCTCACGGAACACCCTTAATTCTTCGACAGATAACAAGTCATGCGGCGGGGGAGGCAGACCATTCATTTGATTTATTTGCATTGCCTGTAAGAACACGACTGTAGCACTGACGTGCTTGTCTCATCGCACATTTCCCATCAAGAGAGCGCTACCAACATTCTTCACAAATAAATCAAAACAACGCAAAGTCATTCACAAATCGAATATTACCCATAAAAAAATTGTTTATAGTCATTCGTTTTGTGAATCGCACCTATGTAAATTTAAAATTAGATTTATATGTTGCGTCGCCGCATAATGTTTTCAACAGAGAACATTTATCGACAAGGAGAGCAGCATGAACATCAGCAAACACATGGAATTCATCTTCCTGGGCGCCCTGGCACTGATCGGCGCGTCGGCCGCGGCCACCGCCGCTGTTCCTGCCCTGATGGCTCCATTGGCGCCAACCGCGTATGTCGAAACCGTGCAGCAAAAAGACATGCAGGTGGTCGTGGTATCCGCCAAGCGCCTGACCGCTGAAGAAAAGGCCGCGCTGGCCGAATAATCCGCCTCCCGGCAGCGCGGACGTCAGAACAAGTCCGCCTGCCGTGTCGTCAGCCTGGCGAAACTGCTGTGCAGCGGCAGCAGGATGGAATCCGCTATGGGCTGCAACTGCTTGCCCAGGTAGTGGTCGTAATCGATTTTCGATTGCAGCGCTTCCAGCGGTTCCGGGCCGTTCACGGTCATCACGTAACTGATCCAGCCGCCATTCTGGTAGCGCAGCGGGCGTTTCAAGGCCCGGTTCACATCGTCGGCGATGCGCGCCGCCCGCACTTGCGGCGGCACGTTGACCTGGTATTCATCGAGGCGCTGGCGCAACCGCTTGCGGTACACCAGCAAGGCATCGAGTTCCCCGCACGCGGTGCGGCGCACGTAATCGCGCACATATTGTTCATACGGCTCGGATTTGAAAATCCGCGTGAACAGGCCCTGCTGGAATTGCTGGGCCAGCGGCGTCCAGTCGCTGCGCGCCACTTCCAGGCCCCGGTATATCACTTCCTCGTTGCCGCTGCCGTTGACGGCCAGGCCGGCATAGCGTTTCTTGCTGCCCTGGTCGGTGCCACGGATGGTCGGCATGAAGAAACGCTGGAAATGCGTGTCGAATTCGATTTCCAGGCAACTGTCGAGCTGGAATTCGTCGCGCAACCGCGCCTGCCACCACGCATTGATCTTGCGCGCCAGGCCCTCGCCGATGGCAATGGCTTCGTCGTTGGGATAGGCGCGCCGCAGCCAGATGAAGATGGAATCCGTGTCGCCGTAGATCACGTCATAGCCTTCGCCTTCCACCAGTTCCCGCGTCAGGCGCATCATTTCATGGCCGCGCATGGTGACGGACGAGACCAGGCGCGGATCATAGAATCGGCAATCGGGCGAACCGAGCACGCCGCAGAATGAATTCATCAACAGTTTCAGCGCCTGCGACAGCGGTTCATTCCTGTCCCGCTTGGCCGCGTCGCGTCCCTGCCACAGTTGCGTGGTGATGGCCGGCAAGCAGTGGTGTTCGCGTGAAAACTGCGCGCCGCGGAAACCCGGGATGGCGGCGTCCGGGTCGCCGGCCAGGCCTTCGATCATGCCGACCGGATCGACCTGGAAAGTGCGGATGATCGAGGGGTACAGGCTTTTATAATCCAGCACCACCACCGAGTCATACAGCCCCGGCTTGGAATCCATGACGAAGCCACCCGGCGAGGGACTGAACGGCACGTCGCCGGTGTTGGGTGCGACATAGCCTTCACGGTGCATGCGCGGCAGGTAGTGGTGCGAAAACGCGGCAATCGAGCCGCCCATGTGGTCGGCCTGCAAGCCCGTCACATGGGCGCGCTCGAGCATGAACGCCATCAGCCGCGCCTTGTCGAAGATGCGCGTGACCAGTTCGCAGTCGCGCAAGTTGTAATACGCGAGACCAGGCTTGTCGTCGCGGAAGCGGCGCTCGATTTCCGCCATCTTGTCGTAGGCGTCGCCGATATCCTTGCCTTCGCCCAGCATGGTTTGCGCCACGTTTTCCAGGCTGAAGGAAGGAAAACTCCACGACGCGGCGCGCAACGCCTCGATACCGTCGATGGCGATGCGGCCGGGAATCGAGGCAAACACATAGCCGTCGCGCGCCTGGTGCGTGCGCCAGTCGACCGGCTTGTTTTCGCGTCCCAGCAGCAGTGGCGCCTTGTACTTGTCCGCGTTTTTTTGCAGTACGCGCAAGTCGAATTGCACCACACTCCAGCCGATGATGACATCCGGGTCGTGGCGCTGGAACCAGGCGTTGAGCCGCTCGATCAGCTGGCGCGGCGTGGCGCAATAGTCGAGGCTGAAATCGACCGCCGGCGGCGCCGCCGGCGCCACCCCCACCATATACCCCAGGCGCTGGCCGCCACCGTCCACCGCGCTGGAATACAAGTCTTCGGAAGCACGGGTTTAAATGTCGAGCGACACCATCTTCAATGCCGGGCGGTACGCCGGTTCCGGCTTGAGCTTGCAATCGGTAATGACGTGGCCCGTCTCCGTCCCGCCCTCGATGCGTACGCCGGCCGTGATGAAACGCTCCATCAGGTAGCGCTCCGGCGGGCGCACGTCGGCTTCATACAGCTTGACGCCGCGGTCGCGCAGGGTGCGCTCCAGCGCCGTCAACTGCCGGTACTGGCTGGCGTACAAGCCCAACACCGGCGCACGGCTGAAAGTCTTCAGCGGCAATTCGCGCAGCGCGATGGCCGCGTCGCGCGGCAATTGCGCCTCGATCACGCCGCGCAACCCGGCTTCCGCAAACGCCACCGATACCTGTCCGGTCAACAGGACCTTACGGGGACCGTCATCGGTAGCCAGCCAGAATTCGATTTCCGTGCCCGGCCGGCCGTGATGGCGCACGTCGCGCCAATGACGGGTCAGGATAAAGCCAGCAGTCGGTGCCACGGGTCGGTCAGGGTCGGTTGATCACAGGAGCCGGAATTATACTGGATGCATAACCAGCCAACCGCCGCCTCCGGCGCTTACTCCGTCACGGCGGCGTTCCCGGCGGCCGGTGTGGCGGGCGTGCCCGCCTGACCGTGCACCGTGGGCAGGGCTGCCAGTGCCGGTATCGCCACTGGCACGGCAACCGGCACTGCAGCCGGTACAGCAACCGGCGCGGCCAGGGGCAAGGTCAGCCAGAACGTGCTGCCCAGCCCCACGGTGCTGAGCACGCCGATCTCTCCGCCCATCTTTTCCACCAGGTGTTTCGTCACCACCAGCCCCAGTCCGCTGCCATCCTGCGGCCCGCCCTCCTGGCCCAGGCGGTTGAACGGCTGGTACAGCGCGGCCTGCTGCCCGGCCGTCAAGCCGGCGCCGGTATCCTGCACGGCTATGCGGAGGGCGCCGTGGCGCGATTCCGAGCATTGCACGTGGATGACGCCCTGGTCGCGGTTGTACTTGACGGCGTTGGACAGCAGGTTGATCAGCACCTGCTTGAGGCGCAGGCGGTCGGCCTGCACGCACAGGTGGGCGGCGCAACTGCAGCGCATGGCGATGCCGCGCAATTGCGCCTGCGGATCGACCAGCACCCGGCACTCTTCCAGCACCTCGGCCACCGGCACGCGTTCCAGGTCCAGCTGCAAGCGTCCCGACTCGATTTTCGCCAGGTCCAGCACTTCATTCGACAGCTTGAGCAAATGGCGCGCGCCGGCCAGGATATTGCCGGCAAACTGTTTCTTTTGCGCCTCTGTGGACGCGAGTTTTTCCGACACCAGGATTTGCGCGAAACCGAGGATGGCGCTGAGCGGCGTACGCAATTCATGGCTCAGGTGCGACAGGAAGGTCGACTTGGCCTGGTTGGCGCGCTCGGCCTCCTGCTGCGCCGTGCGCAACTCCTCATTCATTTTCACCAGCTGCACCGCGTGCTCGCGCAGCCGCGCTTCCAGCAGCGCATTCCGGATGCGCAGGCGGCGTGTCTCCAGCGCGCGCGACAGCACCGGCAGCATCACCGAGATGCGGAACGGCTTCAGCACGTAATCGAGCGCGCCCACCTGCATGGCTTGCACGGCCGATGAAATCGAGCCTTCACCGGTCATGATCACGCAAGCCAGGTCCGGGTCCAGCACGCGCGCCGCCTGGACCAGCGCAATACCATCCATGCCGGGCAACATCAAGTCCGCCAACAATACGTGGTACGAGTCGGCCCGCAACGCCTGCAGCGCCGCTTCGCTGGAACTGCGCCCGACGGTTTCATAGCCTTGGGCGCCCAAGGTATCGCACAGGGCCCGCATCTGGGCCGGTTCATCGTCCACGATCAGGATCCGTTCCGCCATTTACGCCTCCTCGCTGCAACTGTCCGCCAGCGCCAGCCGCAATTCCTCCAGCCGCGGCGGCTTGCTCAACACTTTGTCCACGTGCGGCGGCACATCGTTTTCCGCCGCCATGCGCTGGCCCCAGCCCGTCAACAGCAGCACGGGAGTGGCCGGCGACAGCGATTTCACGGCGTGCGCCACCTTGCGCCCATCCACATACGGCATGCCCAGGTCGGTTACCACCAGCGAATACGGTTCGCCGCCGGCCAGCGCGGCCTGGAACAGGTCGATACCGGCCTGGCCGCCACCGGCTTCGGTCACGCGGTGGCCGTCGCGCTCCAGGATCACCCGCAGCGCGTGCAGCAACTGTGGGTCGTCATCGACCGCCAGGATGCGCAAGCGCGCCATGCCGCAGGCGGCCGGATTGGCGCGCCCCGGCAGCGGCGGCGCTGGCGGCGCATCAAAGCCCAGCCGCACCGTGGTGCCCTTGCCGGGCGCCGTCACGATCTCGATATGGCCGCCATGGCGCTCCACCATGCCATACACCATGGCCAGTCCCAGGCCCGTGCCGCGCTCGCCCTTGGTGGTGAAGAACGGTTCCAGGCAGCGGCGCCGCGTCGCCTCATCCATCCCGCACCCGGTGTCGCTGACTTCAATGCAGACGCGGCGCACGCCCTGCCCTTCCTGGCCGCCCAGCTCCAGCAGGCGGGTGCGCAAGGCCAGGTGGCCGCCGTCGGGCATGGCGTCGACCGCGTTGAGCACCAGGTTGGTCAGCGCTTCACGGACGTCGCTTTCCACGCCCATGAACGGCGGCAAGCCCGGCATGGCTTCCACGGTCAGGCCGATGGTGGCGCCATGCTGTTGCGGCATGGCGCTCCAGCTGGCGCGCGTAAATTCGGCCACCTGTTGCAACAACTCGCCGGCTTCCACCGGCGCCAGCGTCAATTGCACGTCGCGCGTGCGGTAGAACTCGCGCATGTGCGCCACGGTGGCGGCCACGTCGTCCACCGCGCGCCGCACCACTTCCAGGCAATGGCGCGCGTGAGCACTGAGCCCGGTTTCCACTTCCAGCAAATGTTCGGTGTACAGCGCCACCGGCGAAATCGCATTGTTGATGTCGTGCGCGATGCCGCTGGCCATCTGGCCCAGCGCGCGCAGGCGTTCCTGCTGCAAGAACGTTTGCTGGGCCTGGCGCATGTCGTCGCAGGCGCGCTGCAGCGCCACATACAGTTCACCCTGGTGCACCGCCAGCGCCACGTGTTCGCTGAGCTGTTGCAGGAAATCGCACTCGCCGCTGGAAAAGCCGTGCGGCGCGCGGCGCGCGACCGCCAGGATGCCGGCCACCCGGCCCTCTACCCGCAGCGGCGCCAGGACCAGCGAGCGCATGCCGCTGTCGGCCAGCAACCTGGCAAACGGGGCCGCGGCGCCGGCAATGTCGGTCTCGTAAACATACTCCCCCTGCATGCAGCGGGCCAGGCCTGCCCCGTCGGGTTCGATCACCGTGCGTTCATTGAGCGGCCGCCGCAGCGCCGCTGCGCTGTGCATGCCGATGCAGTGGACCACCAGGTTGCCGCTGGCGCCGTCATACAGGCAGGCGCAGCCAAAGGCAACCGGCAACCGGTCTTCCAGGCAACGCAGCACGACTTGGAAAATGCTGCGCAAATCCTGGCGGTCGCCGATCGAGCGGGTAATCTGGTGCAGCAGGTTCAGGCGCGCCAACTGTTCCAGGTTGCGCCCTTCGGCCTGCTGGCGTTCGCGGATTTCCGACTGCAGCGCGGCATTGCTGGCGGCGAGTTCGTTGCGCGATACGCTGGTTTCCGTCAGCCGCGCCGTCATGCTATCGAACGCCTGCGCCAAGTCACCGATTTCATCGTTTTCCATCCGCTCCAGGCGGAACCCCAAGTCCCCCGCCCCCACCCGCTGCATCCCTGCCTGCAGCCGCTCCAGCGATTGCGCCACGCTGCGGTACGCCAGCCACGCGGCGCCCCCCACCAGCAGCGCAACGAAAGCGCCGAACACCAGCATCACCGATTGTTCCTGTCGCTGCGCCGCCAGCACGCCGGCGCGGCTGTCGGCCGACAACCGCATCGCGTCGGCTATCATGCCCTGCATGCGGTGCGTGATCTGGCCGGCCAGGCGCGCCTCGAATTCCACGGCGACTGCCGCCTGCGGCGTATCCGGCGCCGGGAGGCGCGGCTGGGCCAGTTGCGTGAACTGCTTGTCGATGCTTGCCAGCGTCAATTGCAGGCCGGCCACCACCTTCGCATCGCCTTGCTGCCCGGCGCGCGATGCTTCATCGAGCAACTGCGCCAGCAACTGGTCCAGCGACTTGCTGCGCAGCCGCCACTGTTCGCGCGTGCGCTCTTCATGCTTCAACACATATTCCATCGTCAGGAACCGCAGCCCGGTGATGGCCGATACCATTTCACCGGCGGCTTCGTTGCGCAATACTTCATCGCGCACGCGCTGCGCGCTGTTGAGCAAGACCAGCACCATCACGGCGACAATCGCGGCGGAAAGGAGACCCAGGATCTTGAATCGCGTCGCCAGCCGCATGGGTTCTCCGCTAGTGGATGATGGTGACCGCGCCGGGGGCGACAGCTTTCAGCGGCTTGTAATCGATGGCGTTCAGGTAATTCGGCATTGGCCCGCTGGCAAGCCGGTTGGCCAGCGCCCAGCGGGTTTCATCTTCGAGCGCCAGCAGCAGGCCCTGGTCCAGGCTGACGCCGAAGCGGTAGGTCGGCCACAACGTGCGCCACTTGTCGCCTTCCGGCTGCATCAACGTGGCGACCATGCGCTGCGCGGCGGCCGGCTCGTCGCGGCACCAGGCCGCCCCCTTGATCACGGCGCGCAGGATTTTTTTCAGGCTTTCCGGGTGGCTGACCACATATTCCCTGCTGCCGGCAATGCTGTACGGGATTTCATACAAATCTTCCGCATATAGCACCGTGCCCTTGCCGTCGAGGCGGCTTTGCACGATGCCCAGGTTGGGCTCCCAGGTGGACACCACGTCGACGTCGCCACTGTCCAGCGCCGCGGCAAATTCATCGGATTGCATGTTGCGCAGCGTGACGTCGCTGGCCGCCAGCAATTGGCGGTTCAACATGGTGTTGAGCACGAAATGCGCGGACGTGCCGAACGTAACGCCAATGCGCTTGCCCTTCAAGCCGGCCGGGCCGGTGATGCCGCTGCCCGGCCGCGCCACCAGTCCATGGTCGCGGTCGGATTTGAAGATGGTGGCCACCACCGATACGGGTTCCTGTTCCATGACGGCAAACATGATCGGGATATCCGCCACCGTGGCCAGTTGGGCTTTGCCCTGCAGGGCGGCCGACAGCGCGGCCTTGCCGCTGGGATGGGGTTGCAGTTGCGCCTGCACCCCTTCCTCCGCGAAAAATCCGCGCTCCTGCGCCGCCAGCACAGGGCAACTGCCGACGTAGGCGGAACTGATGGCAATGACCACGCTTTCCTGCGGCAGCGAAGGGGTCTCGCGCTCGATCCATGCATAAACGCTTGCCGCGGCAACGATGGCCGCCAGCAGCAATGCAACAAGCCAGCGTTGCGGGGTCCGGTCCAGCACACTGCCCTCCACGTAACATGCAACTTGCAAGCATCGTGGCCTGCGAAATGAACCGCTCAAGGTTACACAAAATCAATACACCGGGCAAACCCGGCGGATTGCTCAGCAATAAAAGCAACACATCACTACCACCTTGCAAGCACTGTGACAGGCTGGCGCCTCCGCGTGGCAGGCGTAAGATGGCCGGATGAAGCCTTTCCGGACATACCGCCGTGCGCTGTTGCTGTGGCTGGCCACCTGGGCTGTGAGGACGTCGGCGCAGGCTGCCACAGGGCCTGATGCCGCCGGTTGCGACGGCGTCGGCCTTGACACTCGCGCTGCCGCCGACATTGGCCTTGGCATTGGCACTGGCACTGGCGTCGGTATTGGCACTGGCATCGGCATTGGCATTGACCCCGGCATTGCCCCCGGCATTGCCCCCGGCATTGGCTCCGGGATTGGTGCTGGTACCGGAAGTGCCGCCGGCACGGCCATGATCCTGCTGGCCGCGCCGCCGGACGCCGTACAGCAGGCGCTGCTGGCGACAATCACGCGTTTGCCTGACAGCCACCCGCGGCGCCGCCGCTACCGGCTCGCCGTGGCGTTCGGCACGCCGCTGTTCCCGCCCGATCACCTGCTGCGCGAAGCGCCCGGCCAGCCCTACGATACAGCGCTCGACAGGTGGCTGGCGCTGCCGCCGATCCAGCGCCGCCATGACGTAGTGCTGTTGCCTGACGAAGATTATTACTGGCGCGATGCGCAGGCCGGCGACGGCTATGCCGCGCACTTTCTCGTGCACCTGGCTGCCATGCAAGGCACGGCAGGCGCCCCCGGCACCACGCTGGACATCATCCAGTTGCACGCGCGACGGCGCCACGGCAAAACCCTGCGGTTGCTGGGACGTGCCGGTCCCGGCCTGTACTGGGATATCCGGCCCGTGGCGCCATCGCCGGCCGCAACGGCCGCGCTGGCCGCGGACCTGGCCCAGTGGCTCGGTGCGGCGCCCGGCCGGCGCTGAGCCGAAGCAGCCACGGTGCAGCCTTGCGCCGCCGTCTGCGCCACTGGCGGGCGCTAAGTACCTGCGCATCAATTCCCGTGTGCATCCAGGAAAAGCGATGTAGGCCCGATTAGCGCAGCGTAATCCGGCAGGCAGGCCACGGGCACGCATGCGTGGCGGATTACGCGCTTGGCGCTAATCCGCCCTACAGCAGGCATTGACAGCAAATTTTGCATGACTTGCGCCACAGGCGGGCGCTGGGTCGGATCAGCCCCGCGGCCGGCCGCGCCGCGCCATGGCCGCCAGCCCCAGCACGCCCACTGCCAGCAAGGGCAAGGTGGCCGGTTCCGGTACGGCGCCGCCGCCCACCTGCACGGTGAGCGCCGCCGTCAGCTGGGCGCTCGGTTGCAGCAGCACGCCGCCCCCCAGCGGATCGCCGCTCCACCATTCGCCGGCCAGCGTAAAGTGCCCGCTTTCACTTTGCCCAGGCAGCACACCGGGCGACAGCTGCAGTCCGTACAAGCCCTGGGTGGTGGCGGGATTGAAGGCAACCGAGACATCGAGCCCCGGCGCCAGCACGGGAAAATCAAAATAGCCGGCGTCCGGCGTACCCAGCGCGAACGACGATGCGCTCAATTGAGTCGGCACGAACCAGTTGAGCGCATCCGTATTGGACAGCGTATAGCCCCAGCCGACCAGCTGGCCCGGTGCGCCTGTCACCGCGCCGCCGGACGGCAGCAGGCCGAAGGTGAAGGTCAGCGGCAGCGCCTGGGCGGACAATGGCAACAGCAGCGCGCAGCCGGCCGCTGCCAGCATGGATTTGATGGTGTTCATGGCTTCTCCTTTCAACGTGGCGCCACGGCCTGCGCATACGAATACGAATACGCGGCGCCATTGATGTCCGACACGGTCCCGGTTTCACTGAGGGCAAAGCGCAGCAAGCCTGGCGGCGTGTTGAACGTCAGCCGTACCGTGAAGTAATTGCCGACGTCCACGTTCGGCGTCACCAGCGGCAGCGGCGGCGACAGCGCGGTATTCAACGTCGCCGTGCCGGTACCGGCCAGCGTACGCAACTGCAGCGCCGCCAAGGTCATGTCGCGCGCCGTGCCGACGCCGGTATTGGTGAAACGCACGTCCACCGCGGTCACGCCGGGCGCCACAATTTCCTGGCCCACGATGTCGACAATGAAATCAGGCCTTCCCGCCACTTGCGGCTGGCCCGTGACAAAGCTGGTGACGGTGGCGCTGTTGTGCGACAGCGCGTTGACGGTGCCCTGCACGGCGGCCGTGATGGTGTCGGCCACGCCGGCTTCGGTACCGGCCGGCGGCAGCACCTGCACCACCACGTTGGCGCTTTCACCGGAGCCCAGGGTCAGCGTGGCGGGCGAAACCGACGCGATGAAATGCTGGTCATCGGTGGCGGCAAAATGGAACGTATCGCGCGGGCCCAGGTTACGCACCTGGAATACCAGCGACGTGGCCACACCGGGCCGCAAATCCTGCGGCGCCGGCGCCGTGATCGTCACCTGCTGTGGCGACACCATCAGGCTGACCACGCGCTGGTACGCGGCGCCCGTGCTGTCCATGCCCGTCACGTACGCCAGGAACGGTTCCGTTGGCACCACCAGCGGGCCGAACCACTTGCCAGGATCGGTGCCGTCGCGTTCCAGCGGCAGCGGCATCAGCTGCGAGTAATCCTTGCGGCGCAAGGTGAACGCCGCATCGGCGGCGCCCGGCGTGAACGACGCCAGCGCATACAGGCTCTGGCCCGGCCCCGGTTCGCCATCGAGCGCAAACAAGCCCTGGTGCGGCGGCTGGCCCGCAAACGTAGCCAGCCTGAAGGAACTGAACGACAGGTCCGCCGCGCCGCCCACGTTCACGTAAGTCAGGCCGGGCGAGCCCGCCACCGCGAGTTGCCAGCGGCCCCGCATCGGCGCATCGATGGAAATGATGACGCCGCCGGTCAGTGTCAGGTAAGTCGACGCATCGGCCGGCTGCACGGTCACGCCATCGGGTCGGATCAGCGTGACCGCGGGCGTGTTGTAATCGATGCTGCTGACGGACACCGTCAGACGCGTCATGCTGGCGTCGACCGGGAAGCCGTAGGTTTTCTGTGCCGCGTAGGTATCGTTGACCGAGAGGATTTGCACTACGTTGTTACGTCCCATCAAGTCGGCCAGCGCCGTCACGCTGGCAGCCTCCGACGGGAACAACAGCATGGCTTGCCCGCCGGTTTCCGTCGCCAGTTGCAGGTAGCCGGGTTCGATCGGCGAACAGCTGCCGAACAACATCGGGAAAATCTTGATTTCGCGCGCTTTCGCCAGGCCGATCACGGCGCCCGCCAGGCCGGCGTCCTTGGCCGACGCGTCCGTGTACATGAACAGGCTGCCGCTGGGGTTCGATAGCGACAAGCCGTTGTACATGCCGGTCATGGCCAGTTCCGGGCAATCGCCGCCGCCGAAGGCGCCCAGCGCGCTGATCGACGCCTTGAAGGCGGTGGCGTCCGTGGTCGAGGTGGTGGGGCCGGTGCCGGGGTCGTTGAATGGCGCCAGCACGTATTGCAGCGGTTCCTCATCGGTGCCCAGGCGTTTGTTGACGATGTCGATGGCCGACGCGCGTACGCCGGCAATGATGCCGCCCATGCTGCCGGTGGTGTCGATGGCAAACGCCAACGTGGGGCCGGCGCCCAGCAGCGCTTTCAATTGCGTCACGGTGATCATGGCCTTGATGTCTTCCACGAATTGCTTGGTGCCGGCGATTGCCGCCGCGGCGGCCGCCGCGTGGAAACCACTGTGCGGCGACAGGTCGCAATACAAGGTGTCCTTGTTGATGCCTTCGCGGAAGTAGCCGAGCGGGTCGCTCGATGGCGAGCTCTTGTCGAGCGGCCCGCCATGGCTGCATTTGAACGGCCCGGGCTTGATGCGGTCTTCCCCGCCGTAATACCCGCTGGTCAGCAGGCTGGTCGCCAGGTTCGATGAATTCGCGCACAGCGCCCCGGTGTTGGTGAAGCCGGAACAGGTGGTGGCCGCCGGTCCCGCGAAGGCCAGCGCGACAGGCCGGCCGACGCCGGGATGCGCGCCGGTATTGCCCTGCTCGACCCAGTTGCTGTGCGAATAAAAGTCCTGGATCGTGTGCAGCGCGCTGCCCAGGTTGGCGCGCGCGCCGCTGGCGTTGATGGGGTTGGCCTGCAGCGCGGCTATCACATTGGCTTTCAGGGTCGCCAGCCGCGCTTGCGCGCCGGCGCCATTTTCACCATCGAAGTGCTTGGCCGACGTGACCTGGTCATCGTCGACCTTGGCGTTGGCTTCGATGATCTGGTCCAGCGCGGTCTGCATCGGCTTGGTGAGTTTTCCGACACCGAAGTAACTCTTGTCGAGCGCTTCGATGGCGCGCTGGGTGATGTCCTGGTGCGTCAGGCTGCCGGACGACTTGGCCGTGACGACGCACAGCAAGCCGTTTTTCGGGCAAAACGCGTGGCTGGGCAAGGCTGTCAGGCCGGCCAGCAGCGCCAGCAGGCATGCAGCCAGGAGGGACGGGATGGTACGCATGGCGGTTCCTTTCCGCAGTGGTGGCAACACCGGTCACCGTGCATTTCGCATGCCACCGCCAGCGGCGCCCGTGGTAGCGGCGGCAAGGCCGCAGCCCTGCCCGTTCGGCCTGCATGTTTGTCAACCTCGCCGACATTGCGCTGCCGCCCCCAAAACCCATGCATTGCCGCTGTTACATGCTTATACATTCGACGGCAAGCTCTTGCGTTAGAATCGGCGCTCCGGCCAGCCACCCTGGCTCCCCTTCGTAACGACTCCATTCTCCGATGCGAACTCTTTCCCTTACCGCGCTGGGCGCGGCACTGTGCGCGGCGCTGGCGATCCCGGCCGCCGCGCAAACCCCGATCACCCTGGACCAGGCCATGTCTCACCCGGACTGGATCGGCAACCCTGTTGAAACCGCCTGGTGGAGCTGGGACGGCAAGCACGTGTTTTACAAGCAAAAACGCACCGGCTCGCCGCTGCGCGACACGTTCGAGACCGGCGCATCGGCCGGCGTGACACCGCGCCAGGTCGGCGACAGCGAACTGGCCAGCCTGGATTCGGCCACCGTCATCTATCACCGCGACCACACGCGCGCCATCCTGTTCCGCAGCGGCGACCTGTTCGAACGCGACCTGAAGACCGGCGCGCTCACGCAAATCACGCGCGGCGCCAATCCGGCCCCATCGCTGGCGCGCTATGCGGCCGACGGCAAGTCGGTGCAATACCGCCAGGGCAACGACTGGTATGGCTGGAACCGCGCCGACCGCCTGGTCACGCCGCTGGCGCTGGTGCGCGCCGCCAGGGACCCGGCCGCGGCGCCCGACGCCGACAGCCTGCGCGACATGCAATTGCGCCTGATCGCCACGCTGAAGCGCCAGAAGGACGACAAGGACGCGCTGCGCGAACACGCCGAACAGGAACGCCGCGCCGACAGCACGCGCGCGCCGGGCCCGGTCTACCTGGGCGACAAGGAAAGCATCGACCTGACCACGCTGTCACCCGATGGCCGCTACCTGCTGGTGGTGACGTCGCCCAAGGGCGACAACGGCCGTGTCGGCAAGATGCCGCGCTACGTGACGGAATCCGGCTACGAGGAATTCGACGACGAGCGCACCCGCGTGGGCCGCGATTTGCCGAAACAGCAATCGCTGAAACTGGTGGACCTGCGCACCCGCAAGATCACCGACGTGGCCTATGACATTTTGCCGGGCATCGATGCCGACCCGCTGGCCGAGCTGCGCGCCGCGCAAAAACTGCCGGCGCTCAAGGGCAAGCGTACGGTGCGCGTCGATGACGATATTGCGTGGACCGACAATGGCGCGCAGGTCGCCGTCATGCTGCGCGCAGTGGACAACAAGGACCGCTGGATCGCCAGGGTCAGCCTGGCCGATGGCGCGCTGCAGCCCGTGCACCGCCTGTCCGATGCGGCCTGGACCAATTACAGCTACAACGAATTCGGCTGGCTGCCGGACAACCGGACGCTGTGGTTCCTGTCGGAGGAAAGCGGCTACTCGCACTTGTACACGATCGGCGCCGATGGCAAACAGCGCGCGCTGACCTCGGGCAGCTGGGAAGCATCGGCCGTGAAATGGTCGGCCGATGGCGCCACCGCGTATCTCCTGTGCAACCGCAAGACGCCGGGCACGTATGAAGTCTGCGCGGTCGATGCAAAGACCGCCTCGGTGCGAGAAGCCACCGCCCTCGATGGCGGCGTCGAGCAGTTTGCGCTGTCGCCCGATGAACGCAAGTTGCTGGTGCATTATTCGTCGTCCTACATGCCGGCGCAGCTGGCCACCGTGGCCATCGCGGGCGGCGCCACCGTCAAGCTCACCGACACGCGCACGCCCGGCTACAAGGCGCGCACGTGGATCATGCCGCAGATGGTGGCGGTGCCGTCCACCCACGGCGGCGGCCCGATCTGGTCCAAGCTGTACCGGCCGGCGCAACTGGAACCCGGCAGGAAATATCCGATCGTGCTGTTCGTGCACGGCGCCGGCTACCTGCAAAATACCAGCAACCGCTATCCGAACTATTTCCGCGAACAGATGTTCCACAACTTGCTGGTGGAAAAAGGCTACATCGTGCTGGACATGGATTACCGCGCATCGAAAGGTTACGGCCGCGACTGGCGCACGGCGATCTACCGCCAGATGGGCCATCCGGAACTCGATGACTACGTCGACGGCGCGCACTGGCTGGCGGCCAACCACCAGGGCGACATCGGCCGCGTCGGCATTTATGGCGGCAGCTATGGCGGCTTCATGACGTTCATGGCGCTGCTGCGCCAGCCGGACTTGTTCAAGGCCGGCGCGGCCTTGCGCCCAGTGACGGACTGGACCACGTACAACCACGAATATACGGCCAATATCCTGAACACGCCGGACCTGGACCCGGAAGCGTATAAAAAATCGTCACCGATCGAATACGCGGAAAACCTGAAAGGCCACCTGCTGATCGCGCACGGCATGGTGGACGACAACGTGTTCTACCAGGATTCCGTACGCATGGCGCAGCGCCTGATCGAGCTGAAGAAGGACAACTGGGAACTGGCCAGCTATCCGCTGGAACGCCACGCCTACGTGCAGCCGGAAAGCTGGTATGACCAGTACCGCCGCATCTACAAACTGTTCGAAGGCACGCTGAAGAAGTAACCGCGCCGGCGCACCGGCGACGGCCGGGCCGCCGCCTTATTGGCGCCCGGCCTGCCGGCGCGCGGCGGACCCGCCCTCCTCCTCTTCATCGCGCCGGCGCTTGTCTCCCCACAGGTCGGCCAGGTCGCAGCCGCAACTGGCGAGGTCGCACACGGCGTCCAGCGGCAGCAGCCTGGCTGAAGGCATCCGGCAAGAAGGCAAGTCGCACGCCGGGAAATCGCACGCCACGACGTCGCATGCCGGCAGGTCGCAATACCCGGCCTGGCGCCGCAGGCTGCCCTGCGGCTGGCGCAATGGCGCATGCAAACGGTGCTGCGCCCCGCAGGCGGCCAGCCGCCGCCGCAACAGCGCCAGCCCGGCCGGCACGCCATACCGGCTGATCACGCGGTAGCCGTAGGCGGAGCAACTGTCGCGCCCGGTATGCACGCGGAATGCGCAAACAAAACCCTTGTGGGGCGACAGCCAGCGCTGGTAAGCGCGGATGGCCGCCAGGGCGATAGGCCGCAAACAATCCATTGATACTCCGCAAAGTTCGTTGCTATGAACTTTCGTCGAATCAACTTAATCAACACTTAACCCTTGGTGAAATGATGGCGGCGCGTATTGCCGCCGCCATCGGGCTGCCGCGGAGCGGCTGGAAGCGCGTTAGGCGAGGAAATCCGCCAGTGTCATCGCGACGACCTTGGTGGCCTTGCGCAAGTCATCGAGCGCCAGGCGCTCGTCGGCTTTCTTGGCGTTCGATTCCGGCACCGAGCGCGGGCCCGCGCCATACAGCACGGCGGGAATGCCCTGCTCGCCATAGAGGCGCGCATCGGCATACAGCGGCGTGCCCACGGCCGGGATGTCTTCGCCCAGGATGGCTTTCGCGTTGTGCTGGAGATTCGCCACCAGCTTCTCTGTGCCCGGTTGTGGGCGCAAGGCGTGCGACAGCAGGATGCGGCGGATCTCGACGCTGATGCCGGGCTCGCCGCGCACCGCGTCTTCGATCAGCGCGCGCACCTGGGCTTCCACCGCCACCGGATCTTCTTCCGGAATCATGCGGCGGTCCATCTTCATCACCACCTTGCCCGGCACCACGTTGGTATTGGTGCCGCCATCGATGCGGCCCACCAGCATGGTCGGGCTGTCGATGCCGGGCACACTGGACTTGATCTTTTTCAGTTCCGGCAACTGGCCATACAGCGCGTTGAGGATTTTCGTCGCGGCCTGCAGCGCGTCATGGCCGGTTTCCGGCATGGCGCCGTGGCCGGACTTGCCATGCACCGTGATTTCAAATTGCAGGCAGGCGTTGTGCGCGGTGACGATCGCGTAGCTGAATCCCGCAGCGATGACGAAGTCCGGCCTGGTGAGCTGTTGTTGCAGGATCCAGCCCGGCCCCAGCAGGCCGCCGAATTCCTCGTCGTACGTGAAGTGCAGTTCCAGCTTGCCTTTCAGCGGCACGCCCAGCGCTTCCAGCGCGCGCACGGCAAAGATGTAGGTGGCGAAGTCGCATTTCGAGACCGCGGCCGCACGGCCATAGATGTAGCCATTGTCGATCACGCCGCCATAGGGCGGATACGTCCAGCCATCGCCGGGCGGGACCACGTCGCCGTGCGCATTGAGCGCCACGGTCGGGCCGCTTTCCGCATACGGGCGGCGGATGATCAGGTTGGTGATGGTTTCCATGCCATAGTCGCGCACCACCTGTTCCGGCACCACGTGCTTTTCCGCTTCCCAGCCATAGGCCTTGACGGCGTCGGCAATCATATCCGCGTGCGGCGCATTGTTGCCGGGCGGCGTATCGGTCGGCACGCGCAGCACTTGCTGCATGAACGCCACTTCCTCGTCGAAGTGGTCGTCGATCCACTGGATCAGTTTTTCCTTGTCGGTCATCAGCTTTCTCCGGTTTATTTTGCGCCGCCTTCATACCATGCCGCCACCACGGCACGCTCCGCATCGGTCATGTTGGTGAGGTTCCCGATCGGCATGGCTTTCAGTTGCACGGCCTGCTTATAGATTTTTTCCGCGTTCTGGCGGATTTGCGCTTCGTTGTCGAGGGTGATGCCGGCCGGCGCGGTGGCGAAGCCGGGCTGGGTCGGCGCGGCGGCATGGCACGATGTGCAGCGCTGCGCAATGATGGCCTGCACCTTGGCGAATTGGGCGGCGGTGTCGACGCCGGCCGCGCCGGCGGCGGGCGCCGCGGGCCGGTGCGGCGCAATCATGACCGCCACCGCCAGCAACAGCGCCACGCCGATGGCCGGATATTTCAGTTCGATGCGCTCCTTGTGGCGCAGGTTGAAGAAGTGGCGGATGAACACGCCGGCCGCCATGATCAGCGCCAGCACCAGCCATGCCTTGTCGCTGCGGTACGTCATGGCGTAATGATTGCTGATCATGATGAACAGCACCGGCAACGTGAAGTAATTATTGTGGACGCTGCGCTGCTTGGCCTTGATGCCATGCACCGGGTCCGGCAAGCCGCCGGCGCGCATGGCTTCGACCATGCGGCGCTGGCCGGGAATGATGGACATCAGCACATTGCCCACCATGATGGTGCCGATCATGGCGCCCACGTGGATATACGCGGCGCGGCCGCTGAGGAAGTGCGTCAAGACCCAGCAGGCAAACGTCAGCAACAGGAAAATCACGACGCCGAACGCGGCGTCGTGCTTGCCCAGCGGTGAGCGGCACAGCACGTCGTAGACGGTCCAGCCGATCACCAGCGAGGCAATGCCGACACCGACTGCCTGCAGGCCGGTCAGGTTGGCCACGGTCTTGTCGACCATCATGGCTTCCGCGTTGAAATAATACGCAATGGTCAACAAGGCAATGCCGGACAGCCACGTGGTATACGCTTCCCACTTGAACCAGTGCAGTTCCGCCGGCAATTCCTTCGGTGCGACCAGGTATTTTTGCGGGTTATAGAATCCGCCGCCATGCACGGCCCACAGTTCGCCGGACACGCCCTTCTTGGCCAGTTCCGAACCGGGCGCCGGCGGCCGGATCGAATTGTCGAGCCAGACAAAGTAAAACGACGCCCCTATCCATGCAATGCCTGTAATGATGTGCAGCCAGCGGACAAGCAAATTCAGCCATTCAAGGCCATACGGGATCAGGTAAGCAATGGCGTCCATGGATTCCTCGGATGTGGATTAGCGGCAATTTACCGACAATAAACGGTTTTCGTGCCACGTCCGTGAAATATATCGTATATTTGACATATCCGATCCCATATAAAGGGGCGTGCATGAACAGCCTGCCAAAAAACCTCGACCTCCACCTGATCCGTATTCTTTACCTGTTGCTGGTGGAGAAAAACGTGTCGCGGGTGGCGCTGAAACTCAACCAGCCGCAGCCTTCGATTTCCGCGTCGCTGCGCAAGTTGCGCGAATTGACGGGCGACCCGCTGCTGGTGCGCGGCGCGCGCGGCATGGTGCCGACCCAGCATGGCGAAAGCCTGCTGAAACCGGCCAAGCGCATCCTCGATGAAACCGAGAGCCTGTTCGTCAAGAAGACGCCGTTCGTGCCGCAGGAAGAAGCGCGCACCTTCCACATTGCCGCGCCGGATTACCTCGATACGCAATTCTTGCCCAGCATCGTCTGCATGTTGCGGCGCGGTTCGCCGCTGTCGCGCGTGGTGATCCACAACCTGGGACCGGACGTCGATTACGTGCGCCTGCTGTCCGATGGCGACATGGACCTGGTGATCGCGAACTGGGAAGAGCCACCCGAACACTTGCACATGTCCAAGCTGTTCGAAGACCCGATCGTGTGCGCGATGAACGCCAACAGCCCGTACGCGCGCCGTACCGAGACCGGCGCCATGACGGTGGAGGATTACCTGGCGCTGCCGCACGTGGCGCCGTCGCAATTGCTGCCCGGCTACCACGGCGTCATCGATGAATTCCTCGAGCGCCAGGGCATGCGCCGCAATGTGCTGGTGGAATCGGCGTATTTCGGCCTGATCCCGTACATGGTGACGCAGACCGACCTGGTATTGACCACCGGCCGCCAGTTCCTGCGCTTCCATGAAAAATCGCTGCCGCTGAAGATCTATGACGTGCCGATCAAGTTCCCGCCGCTGCGCTTTTACCAGCTGTGGCACGAGCGCGTGCACCAGGCGCCGGAACACAAGTGGCTGCGCGACCAGGTCAGCGCCGCCGCGAAAGCGCTTGGGAAGTAACGCTGCCGGGCGGTATTACGCCACGTATAAATCTCATAGGAAAGTTCATATATCTCGCTTAAAGGGGCGGTTATATCATCGAAGCTCCAAGGATGGATATAACGATGACTACACTCTCCGAACTCAATAGCTGCGACGTCAGCACCTTCACCGAACGCCTGCACGGCATCTATGAACATTCGCCATGGATCCCGCAGCGTGCGGCAGCCAAGCGCCCGTTTGCCACTGTGACCGCGCTGAAGCAGGCGTTGCAGGCGGAAGTCACGAACGCCACGCTGGACGAACAACTGGGCCTGATCCGCGCCCACCCGGAACTGGCAGGCAAGGCCGCCGTCCGTGGCGAGCTGACGGCGGAATCGACCAATGAACAGGCCACCTCGGGCCTGAACCAGTGCAGCGCGGAGGAATTCGCCACGCTGCAACAACTCAACGCCGACTACAATGCGAAGTTCGGCTTCCCCTTCATCCTGGCCGTCAAGGGCCCGACCGGCAAGGGCTTGAACCGCCAGCAAATCATCGCCACGTTCACGCGCCGCCTGCGCAACCAGCGCGACGATGAGTTGCACGAGTGCCTGCGCCAGATCCACCGCATCGCGGAAATGCGCATCAACGACCTGACCGGTGACAAGCTGGACTTCGGCCCCACCATCATGCAATGGTCGGAAGACCTGGCGCAATGGAGCGACGAGGACGGCGCCCTGACCTGCGCCTACATGACCGATGCGCACCGCAAGTCGGCCGAACAATTGGCCGCCTGGATGCGCGAAGCCGGCATGCAGGTGCACATCGACGACGTGGGCAACGTGGTGGGCCGCTACCTGTCCGGCAACCCGAACGCCAAGACCCTGCTGACCGGTTCGCACTACGACACCGTGCGCAATGGCGGCAAATATGACGGCCGCCTCGGCATCCTGCTGCCGATCGCCATCGTCAAGCACTTGCACCAGCAAGGCGAAAAGCTGCCGTTCGACTTTGAAATCATCGGCTTCGCGGAAGAGGAAGGCGTGCGTTTCCGCTCCACCTTCCTCGGTTCGAACGCCATCACCGGCCGCTTCGACCTGAACCTGCTCGAGGCGAAAGACGCCGATGGCGTGACCATGCGCGAAGCGCTGGAACAGGCCGGCCACAATGTCGCCAACATTCCCGGCATCGCGCGTGACCCGACGAAAATCGCCGCCTTCGTGGAAGTGCACATCGAACAGGGCCCGGTGCTGGTCGGCAAGGGCTTGCCGCTGGGCGTGGTGACCGCCATTGCCGGCAGCTCGCGCTACCTGGTGGAATTGCAAGGCCTGGCGTCGCACGCCGGCACCACCCCGATGACCATGCGCAAGGATGCCGCCGCCGCCGCCGCGGAAATCGTGCTGCTGGTGGAACAGCGCTGCGCCAACATCGAATCGCTGGTCGGCACCGTGGGCCAGCTGCAGGTGCCCAACGGTTCGGTCAACGTGATTCCGGGCGCGTGCAAGCTGTCGCTGGACATCCGCGCGGCCGACGACAAGGTGCGCGAAGCCGCCGTGAAGGATATCCTGGACGGCATCAACGCCATCTGCGAACGCCGTTGCATCGAAGTCAAGCTGGAAAAAGTCGTGGAAGCCAACGCCGCGCCGTGCGCGCCATGGCTGATGGACCAGCTGGGCGCCGCCGTGGAAAGCACCGGCTTGCCGCGCTTCGACCTGCTGTCCGGCGCCGGCCACGACGCCATGGCGATCGCCCACCTGTGCGACCAGGCCATGCTGTTCACGCGCTGCGGCAACAACGGCATCAGCCACAACCCGCTGGAAACCATGACCGCCGACGACGCGGAACTGGGTGCGCAAGCGCTGTTGCACTTCCTGCGCAATTTCAAGGCCAAGGCGTAAGCGCTACCGGGCCCTGCAAAGAACCGGACCTTCGCGTCCGGTTTTTTTACGCCCAGAAATTTGGTGCCTGGCCCCTTTTGTACTATCGTTCGCACGGTTGGCGATAGTGATTTTGGTGCCTGGCCCCTTTCGTACTATCGTTCGCGTGGTCAGCGATAGG
>CBIHOX010000028.1:0-52942 GCA_966211685.1 uncultured Pseudoduganella sp. | reverse complement strand
CAGCCGCGTCGCCGCCGAAGCCGCCCAGGATCACATTGAAGAACGAACGGTTCATGGCCTTGCACATGATGTAGGACAGGATCGCGCCCGACGAACCCACCAGCGAACCTGCAATGATCAGCATCGAGTTATTGAGCGAGAAGCCGATGCCGGCCGCGGCCCAGCCCGAGTACGAGTTCAGCATCGACACCACCACCGGCATGTCGGCGCCGCCGATCGGGATGATGATCAGCACGCCCAGCACGAAGCTGAGCGCCAGCATCAGGCCGAAGGCCATCCAGTTCTGCGTGACCATGAAGGCGATGCCGAGCACCACGGTCGACAGGCCCAGCATCAGGTTCAGCAGGTGCTGGCCGTTGAACACCACCGGCGCGCCCTGGAACAGGCGGAACTTGTACTTGCCCGAGAGCTTGCCGAAGGCGATGACCGAGCCACTGAAGGTGATCGCGCCGATGGCTGCGCCGAGGAACAGCTCGAGCCGGTTGCCGGTGGGGATGGGATCGCCCTTGGCCAGGCCGTGCAGCAGCGCCCACGGCTCGGCCACCGCAGCCACCGCGATGAACACCGCCGCCAGGCCGATCATGCTGTGCATGAAGGCCACCAGCTCGGGCATCTTGGTCATCTCGACGCGGTTGGCCATGATCGCGCCGGCGGTGCCGCCGAGCAGCAGGCCGAGCAGCACGTAGCCCAGGCCGGCGACGTTGCCGCCCGCCAGCTTGGCGATCAGCGCCGCGGTGGTGACCACCGCGATCGTCATGCCGGTCATGCCAAAGACGTTGCCGCGGATCGACGTGGTGGGATGGCTCAGGCCCTTGAGCGCCTGGATGAAGCAGATGCTCGCCACCAGGTAGAGCAGGGTCACAAGATTCATGCTCATTGCTTGCCTCCCGCGGCCGGCGCCTTCTTGTCCTTCTTCTTGAACATCTCGAGCATGCGCCGCGTGACCAGGAAGCCGCCGAAGACGTTGACCGCCGCCAGCGCGACCGCCAGCACGCCCATGGTCTTGGCCAGCCCGCCCTCGGTGAGCGCGGCCGCCAGCATCGCGCCGACGATCACGATCGCCGAGATCGCGTTGGTCACCGCCATCAGCGGCGTGTGCAGCGCGGGCGTGACGGTCCACACCACGTGGTAACCCACGTAGATGGCCAGCACGAAAATGATGAGATTGATGATGGTATGACTGACTTCCATGCCGGTTCTCCTTATTTACGCAGCACTTCACCGCCGTGGGCGATCAAGGTGGCTTTGATGATTTCGTCTTCGCGGTCGATGACCAATTTGTCCTCTTTGTCGATGATGAGCTTGAGGAAGTCCAGCACGTTGCG
The DNA here is from genome assembly GCA_966211685.1 of uncultured Pseudoduganella sp. GTDB lineage: Bacteria > Pseudomonadota > Gammaproteobacteria > Burkholderiales > Burkholderiaceae_D > Rugamonas. The sequence goes on along the minus strand of CBIHOX010000028.1, from coordinate 51,617 downwards.
CGCATACAGCGCCGACGCATCGGCAGCCACCAGGCACGCCAGGTTCGGTTCGCCAATGATGTGCACGCCATGCTTGACCACGGTCTTGCCCACTTCCGTCAGCGGGCAATTGCCGCCCTGCTCGGCCGCCAGGTCGACAATCACGGAACCCGGTTTCATGGCTTTGACAGTCTCTTCGGAAATCAGCACCGGGGCCTTGCGGCCGGGGATCAGCGCGGTGGTGATGATGATGTCGGCCAGCTTGGCGCGTTCGTGCACCAGCTCGGCCTGGCGCTTCATCCATTCCGGCGGCATCGGACGGGCATAGCCGCCGGTGCCCTGCGCGATTTCCTTTTCTTCATCGGTCAGGTAAGGCACGTCGATGAATTTCGCGCCCAGCGATTCCACCTGTTCCTTCACCGGCGGCCGCACGTCGGACGCTTCGATCACGGCGCCCAGGCGCTTGGCGGTGGCGATCGCCTGCAAGCCGGCCACGCCCACGCCCATGATCAGCACGCGCGCGGCTTTCACCGTGCCCGCCGCCGTCATCAGCATCGGCATGAAGCGCTGGTACGTGTTGGCCGCCATCATGACGGCCTTGTAGCCGGCAATGTTCGCCTGCGACGACAGCACGTCCATCGATTGCGCGCGCGTGATGCGGGGCGCGGCTTCCAGCGCGAACGCGGTCAGGCCCGCCTGCGCCATCAAGCCGGTGTTGTCCGCGTCGAACGGATTCAGCATGCCGATCACGACCGTGCCGGACTTGATCTGCGCGCGCTCGGCGTCGTTGGGAGCGCGTACTTTCAGCACGATGTCGGCGCCAAACGCTTCCTGCGCCGATACGATGGTGGCGCCCGCCGCCGCGTACGCCTCATCGGTAATCGATGCCTGCAAGCCCGCCCCCGACTGCACCAGCAACTGGTGTTTCGCAGCAAGTTTTTTCACCGTCTCGGGCGTTGCCGCCACCCGCGTTTCACCCGGCCTTGTTTCGGCCGGTATGCCTATCCTCATGACTAACCTCCGGTGTGATGTTGAATATGAAAATTATTAAAATTATGGATTGGAAAAGTTGCAAAAGTATGACTATCTGCTAAGACCATAACATGAATTTCATGAAAGTTATCCGTTTTTAGAGTGCAATAATCATATTCTGTCGCGCATGACCAACCGCATGTTTCATAGCGTGAGAGCAATATCTCACTTCGTGCAATTAACCGGTTTTAATGGCAGATCCCGGTAAATTCCCCGCCGTTCGACGACCGTTGTCATGCCATGTCGAATTTGCATCGAAAAACCGCAGCTTTTCCGAGGTTCCTTGCCGGAACAAGCTAAAATGTCGGCTCTGTCAAGGACGACTTATGCCGCGAACCTGGAAACCCTCTGTCACTGTTGCCGCCATCATTGAAAAAGATGGCAAGTTTTTGCTGATTGAAGAAGAAACCAGCGAAGGCATCCGGCTGAACCAGCCTGCCGGCCACCTGGACCCGCATGAATCGCTGGAACAGGCTGTCGTGCGCGAAGCAATGGAAGAAGCCGCGCATGAATTCAAGCCGACCGGCCTGGTCGGCATGTACATGTCGCGCTACCGCTCGGCCCGTACCGGCGAAGCCGTCACGTACTTGCGCTTTGCCTTTTGCGGCGAAGTGGGCGCCAAACTGGACCGACCGCTCGACGCCGGCATCTTGCGCACCTTGTGGCTGACGCGCGATGAAATCGCCGCCTGCCCGGAACGCCACCGCAGTCCGCTGCTGTTGACATGCATAGATGAATACCTGGCAGGCAAGCGCGCGCCATTAGACCTGCTGCACACGCATTCGTCGATCTTTGACGATGTGTGATTTGAGATATATCAACGATAAGAGAAATCATGAGTAAAAAGAGAGTCGTGATCGGGATGTCCGGCGGGGTCGATTCGTCGGTCTCGGCATGGCTGCTGAAGGAACAGGGCTATGAAGTCATCGGCCTGTTCATGAAAAACTGGGAAGACGACGACGATTCCGAGTACTGCTCGACGCGCCAGGACTGGATCGACGCGGCCAGCGTGGCCGACGTGGTGGGCGTGGATATCGAAGCCGTCAACTTTGCCGCGGAATACAAGGACCGCGTGTTTGCGGAATTCCTGCGCGAATACCAGGCCGGCCGCACGCCGAACCCGGACGTGCTGTGCAACGCGGAAATCAAATTCAAGGCTTTCCTCGACCACGCCATGCACCTGGGCGCGGATTTGATCGCCACCGGTCACTATGCGCGCGTGCGCCAAAATAGCGCCTCGGGCAAGTTCGAACTGTTGAAGGCGCTGGACCACACCAAGGATCAAAGTTATTTCCTGCACCGGTTGAACCAGGCGCAGTTGTCGAAAACCCTGTTCCCGCTTGGTGAAATCCCGAAGACCGAAGTGCGCAGGATTGCCGAGGAATTGAAGTTGCCGAACGCCGCCAAGAAGGATTCGACCGGCATCTGCTTCATTGGCGAGCGCCCGTTCCGGGAATTCCTGAACCGCTACCTGTCGCACAAGCCGGGCCCGATGAAAACCCCGGACGGCAAGGTCGTCGGTGAACACATCGGCCTGTCGTTCTATACGCTGGGCCAGCGCAAGGGCATCGGCATCGGCGGCGTGAAGTCGTACCAGAAAGCCGACGGCAGCAGCGACGCCTGGTACGTGGCGCGCAAGGACGTGGCCACCAATACCCTGTGGGTGGCGCAGGGACATGACCATCCGTGGCTGCTGTCGCCCGGCCTGCAGGCCGGACAGGCCAGCTGGGTGGCCGGCGAACCGCCCGCCGCGGGCCGCCTGTCGGCCAAGACGCGCTACCGCCAGGCCGACGTGCCGTGCGACGTGGCGCCGGACGGCTTGCTGAATTTCTCGCTGGCGTTCCCCGACGCGCAGTGGGCGGTAACGCCAGGCCAGTCAGCGGTGCTGTATGACGGCGAAGTGTGCCTGGGCGGCGGGATTATCGACGGGATCACGGCAGCCTGAGTCCGCGGCCGTAACCGTCATGCGGCGCGGGACGGTGCGCCGGCACGCCGGCGCCGCATGTGCGGCGGCAAAAGGCGTGGAAACCTGCGGCATGGCAACCTGGCCGTGCGGCGGTTTGATGGCAAGCTGCCGGCCTGGCCTATCCAGGCCGTCCCGCTTTATTCGGCGGCGCCGGCCTGCGGCGCGCCGTTGCCGGCGGCTTCCGCCTGCGCCTTTTGCTGGCGCTTGACGGTCGCGATGATGGTGCTGCGGATGGTCTTGAGCACCGTGCCCGCATTGAATGGCTTGACGATAAAGCCGATGAAACCCATGCCATGCGCCTTTTGCACGGTGGGCGCGTCGAATTCGCTGGATACCATGAACAGCATGGCCTTCGGCCACCCCTTGCGCAACTCCATGATGGCCGCTTCGTCCGCTTCCACCACGTCGCGCGCAATGCAGACGATTTGCGGGTTGTGCTTCACCATCAATGGAATGGCGCTGGCGCCCGTATGGCCCTGCCCCACCACGTCATAGCTGCCATCCATCAGTACGGTGTTGAGCAAGCCGCGCGCCACCGCACTGGAATCGATAATGACCGCCTTTAACATCTTGTCCCCGTTATTGTTATTGATGTTGCCAGGCCAGCATGTTCCAGCTGACGCCGACCCGCACATCGGTTTTCAATTGCACCAACTGGCGGGAAAGATACAGCATCTCCCGCTCTTTTCGTAAGGTTTCGCCGAGCGTATCTTTCAATATACCAGCGCCGGCCATGATCGCGTCCAATGTGCCGTATGTACGCAACAGCCGGGCGGCGGTTTTCTGCCCCACGCGCGACACGCCCGGAATGCTGTCGGTGGGATCGCCCATCAGCGCCAGCAAGTCCGGCAACTGTTCCGGCGGCACGCCCCATTTATTTTCCACCCACGCGGCGTCGTGCCATTCGCTCTTGAAGTGGTCCCACACCAGCGCGCCGTGGGCGATCAGGCAGTGCAAATCCTTGTCGGTGCTGGCCACCACGGCCTCGCCCCGCCCCTCGTTCAGCCAGCGCATCACAGCCGTGCCGATCACATCGTCGGCTTCCACGCCCGGCAGCGACACCGGCTGCATGCCGATTTTTTCCAGCGATGCATAAAAGCCGGGCAAGGCCGCGCGCAGCGGGTCCGGCATCGGCGCGCGGCCGGCGCGGTACCCTTCATACAAGTCGTGGCGCCAGGTGCGGCCGCCAAAATCAAAGGCGGGCAGCACGTGGGTCGGTTCGTGGCCGTTGACCAGGTGGCGGAACGATGACAACGCGTGGCGCAGCGCGATATCGGCCTTCAAGTCCGAGTCCGGCTCGGGACTGGCTTCATATACGCGGCGCACGATGTTCAAGCCGTCGATGGCAAGGAGTCGGGCCATGGCAAATCCAGCATATTGCAAATACGGCTATTGTACCTGCCGATCTTCGCCGGCAGGCAGCGCGGCTTTGCGCGGCGGCAGCCATTGCCGGTGGACGACGCCGGCAATGGCTGCCCTGAGGACGGCGTCCTGAGGACGGCTGCCCTGAGGACGGTAGCACGATGCCGCAGGCCCTGATGCAGACAGCCCTGGCCGTGCGGCATTCGGCGCACGCCACGCAGCGGCTGGCGACGGCTTACTTCAGCAATTCGTACGGTCCGCCAGCCTCCAGCGCTTTCTTATACGCCGGCCGCGCGTGGATACGCTCCAGGAACGCCATCAGTTTCGGCCGGCTGCGCGCCAAGCCGCCGCGCGCGGCTGCCGCTTCCAGCGGGAAGCTCATTTGCACGTCGGCCGCGCCGAATTCGGCGCCGGAAAACCAGGGCGCCTTGCCTAACTCGCCTTCCAGGTAATCGAGGTGGCTCTCGATTTGCGGCAGGATGTAGGTGCTTTTCACCTTGTGCGCGATGGCCTTGGCAATCGGCTTCACGAAAAACGGCGCGGGCGCCGATTCCACGCGGTCAAACACCAGCTTCATCAACAGCGGCGTCATCATCGAGCCTTCCGCGTAATGCATGAAATAGCGCCAACGCAACTTGTCGGGCGTGCCGGCAGCAGGGACCAGGCGGCCGTTGCCATAGCGTTCCACCAGATATTCAATGATGGCGCCCGATTCCGCCACTGTCACATCGCCATCCGTGATGACGGGCGACTTGCCCAGCGGGTGGACAGCGCGCAATTCGGGCGGCGCCAGCATGGTTTTCGCGTCGCGCTGGTAGCGCACGATTTCATACGGCAAACCCAATTCTTCCAGCAGCCACAGCACGCGCTGCGAACGGGAATTATTGAGGTGGTGGACAACGATCATGGCGATTCCCTCAAAAAAGCACGGCCGTGCGCCGCAATCCCCCAGCTTAGCATTTTCAGCGATATTCGGCTGGCAATAGCTTGAATATCAATGCAAATGATAATAATTCACATTTACTTAGCTAAAAGAAGTTGCTATCATCTTTCAGATATTCACTATTTTCCTTAGAAAAAGATCATGGCAATTAAGAGCCGCAAGCACTCGACTCCAGGTTATTCCCAGATGAGCACTGTCTTGGCCGCCATGCTGTTGCCGGTGGCAGCAGCGCACGCAGTCGAGGCCGTCCCAGTAGCCAACCCGGCCGTTGCCGGCACCGTGTTGCCGGAAGTGCGCGTCGAAGGCAGCAAGGAAAACGATTTCAAGGCGGAACGTGCAACGTCCCCCAAATATACGGAATTGCTCGTCAATACGCCGCAAACCATCACCGTCATCAAGAAGGAATTGATCGAGCAGCAAGGCGCCGTCACGCTGGCGGACGCGTTGCGCAATACCCCGGGCGTGGGCGCCTTCTTCCTCGGTGAAAACGGCAACACCAATACCGGCGACGCGATCTACATGCGCGGCTTCGATGCCTCGTCCAGCATTTATGTCGACGGCGTGCGCGACATGGGATCGATTTCGCGCGACATCTTCAACGTGGAACAGATCGACATCGTCAAGGGCCCGGCCGGCACCGATGGCGGCCGCGGTTCGCCGACCGGATCGGTCAACCTCAGTTCCAAGCAGGCCACCATGCAGGATGCCTATTCCGGCATCGTGACGGCCGGCAGCGGCAAGCAAAAGCGCGCCACCGCGGACTTGAACAAGGTGATCGATTACAACAGCGGCACGGCGTTCCGCCTGAACCTGCTGGCGCAGGATTCCGGCAACCCGGCGCGCGACGTGGTGAAAAACAAGCGCTGGGCCGTGGCGCCCACCATCGGCTTCGGCATCGGCAGCGCCACGCGCATGTCGCTGAGCCTGCTGCATGTGGACCAGGACAATATTCCCGATGGCGGCGTGCCGACCATCGGCCTGCCCGGCTATACCAGCCCGGACAGCGCCAACACCGTGGTGGCCAAGCGCCGCCTGTACCTGAACGATGCCCAGCGCGTGGACCCGCGCGGCTTCTATGGCTCGGCCAGCGATTACGACAAGGTCAAGGCCGACATGTTCACCGCGCGCATCGAGCATGATTTCTCGCCGGCGGTGAAGATGCAAAACCTGACCCGTTACGGCAAGACCCAGCAGGATTACCTGTTGAGCGCCTTCCGTGGCAACGCGGCCAACCTGGTCACCGAGACCAAGGCGGGCGTGGTGCTGCCGGCATCGGAATGGACCCTGGCGCGCCCTGACCTGCGCACCATCAAGGACCAGGAAAACCGGCTGCTGACCAACCAGACCACCGTGACCTTCGATTTCGATGGCGCGGGCATGAAGCACACGGCGGTGGCCGGCCTGGAATTGATCAATGAAAAGCAGCTGACCTATGGCTATGACACGGCCAGCCTGGGCGTGCTGCCGGACGCCAACCTGTACCACCCGAATCCCGACGCGCCGTTCAAGACCGCGCCGGCGCCGAAGCGCAATTCCGTGTATGGCGACACGTCCGTCAATACGCAGGCGCTGTACCTGTTCGACACGGCCAAGCTGGGCGACCAGTGGATGTTCAGCGGCGGCATCCGTGCCGACCACTACACCACCGATTACAGCGGTATCCTGCTGACCTCGGCCAGCACGGCGCCGGGCGTGCCGGCCGGCGTGTTCCTGCCCGTGAAGCTGTCCCTGGGCGATACGCTGTGGACCGGCAAGCTGTCGGCGCTGTACAAACCGACGGAAAACAGCAGCGTGTATGCCACCGTGGCCACCTCCAAGCAGCCGCCAGGCGGCGGCACGCTGCAACTGAGCCCGACGGCCAACAGCGTGTCCAATCCCAAGTTCGATCCGCAGTCGACGACCACCAAGGAAATCGGCGGCAAGTGGGATTTGCTGAAACAGAAGCTGGCGCTCGCCGCCGCGATCTACCGTACCGACGTGCGCAACGAGATCGAGCAGGACCCGACCGACCTGCTGTACTACCAGACCGGCAAGAAGCGCGTCGATGGCGTGGAAATCAGCCTGACCGGTGAAATCGCCCGCAACTGGCTGATCTCGGGCGGCTATGCGCACATGAAAACCCGTGTCACGTCCGGCAAGGTCATGACGGCGGCCGGACAGAATGTGCTGAGCTATACGCCGGAGGATTCGTTCACGGTGTGGACGTCGTACACCCTGCCGATGGGCCTGAAACTGGGCGGCGGCGCCAACTACGTCGGCAAGCTGCTGCGCGGCACCGACGGCGCGGTCGGCACCCCGGCCTATGCGGACGCCTACTGGGTGGTCAACGCCATGGCCGGCTACCAGGTCACGCGCAACGTCGAACTGCAGCTGAACATCAACAACGTGTTCGACAAGGACTACATCCAGGCCATCAACAAGTCCGGCTACCGCTACACCCCGGGCGCCCCGCGCTCCGCCAGCCTGACGGCCAACATCCGCTTCTGACCGTCCAGCGCCCCACACGACGCCACCTCCGGGTGGCGTTTTTTATGTGGACCAACAACGGGGCCAGGCGTGCATTGATGCATTCGCGGCGCCAGGCATGCCGCCCGTGCCGCTGCCGCCACGCATGCCCGCGCCGCCATCCCTTTTCCATAGTGACATCACCGGTTTTGCGCGGCGCGGCCTACCGCACCAGCGTCATTGGCAGGCATGGCTGAGCCGGCGTGGCGCAACGTTTGTACGGATAAGGCCAGGCGGCATAAGGGGCCCTGGCGAATGCATCATCGCACGCCTGACCCCATGGGGGATCAGCGCTGGACGTGCAGGCGGATGACGCGGTGCTTGGGGGAGGCGGAGGTGTCGGCGGGGGGGCTGGAGGAAGAAGCGGAGGTGCCGCAGGCGGCGCCGCTGGCGGACGACGATGCGCCGCAGCTGCCGCAGCCGCTGCCGCAGCTCGATTCGGTCTTGAACCATTTGGCCAGGCGGGCCTGGCCGAGGCCGCGGCGCGACAGGGCGTAGACGATGTGCCGCCGCCAGGCCAGCGGCAGGTAGCGCGCGCCGGCGTGCACGGCGCACGCGGTTACGATGACGGCGACAGTGATCTCTTGCCACATATTAGCCTCCCAGGGCCAGTGCGATACGGTAAGTGAGGAACGAGGCGGTATACGCCAGCACGAACATGTAACCGGCCATCATGAAGGCATAGCGCACGTGGCCGGTTTCGCGGCGCACCACCGACAGCGTGGAAATGCACTGCGGCGCGAACACGTACCACGCGAGCAGCGCCAGCGCGGTCGGCAGCGGCCAGCTTTGCGACAGGATCGGTTCCAGTTGCGCGGCCAGTTCATCGCCGGTCTGCGACAGCGCATACACGGTGCCCAGCGCGCCCACCGCCACTTCGCGCGCGGCCAGGCCCGGCACCAGCGCGATGCAGATTTGCCAGTTGAAGCCGATCGGCGCAAAGATGTATTCCAGGCCGCGGCCCAGGATGCCCGCGATGCTGTAATAGATCGGCGGATGCGTCGCGCCTTCCGGTGCGCCCGGGAAGCTGGACAGGAACCACAGCAATACCATCAGGGTCAGGATGATGGTGCCCACGCGGGTCAGGAAAATCTTCGCGCGCTCCCACAGGCCCAGGCCCAGGTTGCGCAGATGCGGCAGGTGATAGCTCGGCAATTCGAGCATCAGCGGCTGCTGGCGGTTCGCGCCCATGGTGCGCTTCATGAAATACGCCACCGCCATGGCCGACACGATGCCCGACACGTACAGCGCAAACAGCACCAGCCCCTGCAAGTTCACCAGGCCCGCCACCATGCGGTCGGGAATGAAGGCGGCAATCACCAGCGCATACACCGGCAGGCGCGCCGAACACGTCATCAGCGGCGCGATCATGATGGTGACCAGGCGGTCGCGCGGATTCTGGATCGTGCGGGCCGCCATCACGCCGGGAATCGCGCACGCAAAACTCGACAACAGCGGAATGAAGGCGCGGCCCGACAAGCCCACGCCGCCCATCAGGCGGTCCAGCAGGAAGGCCGCGCGCGGCAGGTAGCCGCAATCTTCCAGCACCAGGATAAAGAAGAACAGGATCAGGATCTGCGGCAGGAATACCAGCACGCTGCCGACGCCGCCCAGGATGCCGTCCACCAGCAGGGAACGCAGCACGCCTTCGGCCATATGATCCTTCACCACGGCGCCGAGTCCTTCCACGCTTTCCTTGATGAAGTCCATCGGCACCGCGGCCCAGCTGAACACGGCCTGGAACACCAGGAACATCAGCACCGCCAGGATGATGGGGCCGGCGACGGGATGCAGCACCACGTCGTCGATTTTTTCCGAGAGGTTGCCGGTATCGGCCGTGGTATTGACCACCAGCGACAGAATGCGGCGCACTTCCTGCTGCGTTTTTTCCACCGGCACCGCATCGATGGCCGCCAGCGGATTGGGCGCGCCCTGGTGCAGCGGCCACATGCTGTCGAGCTGTTGCAGCAGCGCTTTTTCGCCGCCGCTTTGCACCGCCACGGTCTGCACCACCGGCATGCCCAGCTCTTTCGACAGCAAGTCCGCGTTGACGATGATGCCGCGCTTTTGCGCCACGTCCATCATGTTCAGGGCCAGCACCATCGGTAAGCCCAGGCGCTGGATTTCCAGCACCAGACGCAAGTTCAGGCGCAGGTTGGTGGCGTCCACCACGCACACCACCACGTCCGGCGCCGCATCGCCCTGGCGCAGGCCGGCCACCACGTCGCGCGTGATTTCCTCGTCCGGCGTGTGGGCCGACAGGCTGTAGGCGCCCGGCAAATCCAGCAACCGGAAGGGATGGCCGGCCGGCGACGTGAACTGCCCTTCCTTGCGCTCGATCGTCACACCAGCATAATTGGCCACCTTCTGGCGCGCGCCGGTCAGGCGGTTGAACAGCGCGGTCTTGCCGCAGTTCGGGTTACCCAGCAGCGCCACCATCGGCGTCTGCGCCACGGCTTGCGCCGGCTTTTCCACTGCACCCATTTTTTATTCCGGTTGGATAGAGATCAGCGCTGCCTCAAAGCGGCGCAAGGCGAAAGTCGCATTGCCAACCTTGATGGCCAGCGGTTCGCCGCCCGGCATGCCGCGCTTGAGCATGCGGATACGTTCACCTGGGACAAACCCCAGTTCCATCAGGCGGCGCGCAAGATCGTGGCCGTCTTCATAATTGCCCGGAGCAACGTGGACCACGGTGCCGCTCTTGCCGACCGCCAGGGTGTCGAGCTGGATCAAGGTTGGAGCTTGCGTCATGGTCATTCCAGGGGTTCTGTGAGGAAATTTTGAGCAGCCATTATAAAGCGTAAATGGGAATGGTTTGTATTCTCAGGATTTTCTTGCATTGTACGCTGGACTGGGGCAGAATAGGAAACGTAATGATAACGATTCTCATTAACCTGAGTGCAACAGTGCAAGATCGTCATCACATCAACCCGTTTAGCCAGAAGGTAACGCAATGATCGTTTGTGTCTGCAACAACATTTCCGACCGCGAAGTCCGTCAAGCCATCGAACTGGGTATCACTTCGTTGGATGAACTGCGCCGTGACCTGGGCCTTGCCACCTGCTGTGGCCAGTGCGCCGATACCGCCGCGGAAATCCTGAATGAACACCTGGGCAGCTTGAACGAAACCGTGCTCAAGCGCCCTTCGTTTACTGCCTGATTCCAGCTTGAGGACGCCATGAACGCAATGACGATGCCGCCGGCCGCCGCCGGCAATACGCTGTCCAATCTGTCTGCCCTGTCCGCCTTCTGGCAGGAAAAGCGCAGCAAGGTCATCAAGGTATCCGTCGTTGTGGGCTTGCACGTGGGCCTGGCTTACGCGCTGCAGTCCGGCATGCTGCATGGCGCCGTCCAGGCAGTCATGCCCGAACCCGTGATGGTCACGTTCGTGACGCCGCCGCCTCCGCCGCCGCAGGAACACAAGCCACTGCCCAAGACCGTTGAAGTCGCGAAAGCGCCAACCGTCACGCCGCCGCCGCTGCCGCAATTGAATACCGTGGTGGAAAACACGATTACCCTGCCGCCGCCCGCGCCGCGCACCCAGGAAGCGCCGGTCGCACCGGTCGCGGTGGCCGCGCCGCCGGCGCCGCCCGCCGCGCCACCGGCGCCTGCCGCGCCGCGCACCGTGCAGGGCGTGGAATACATCCGTCCGCCGGCATTGGTTTATCCGTCGGTCTCGAAACGCCTGGGTGAAACCGGCGTCGTGATGCTGCGCGTGCTGATCAGTGAAAAAGGCCAGGCCGAGCAGGTGCAAATCCACAAATCGTCCGGTTACACCAACCTCGACGAGGCCGGCCGCCAGGCCGCCATGCGCGCGCTGTTCAAGCCTTACCTGGAAGATGGCAAGGCCGTGCCGGTCTATGTGCTGGTGCCGATCAATTTCTCGCTGAGCTGATCAGACCACCGATCCGACAAGTTACGAGGCAACACCCTTCAGGTTCCCACCCACGCCACACCGCAGGCAGGAACATTTTTTCCAGCGTCCACGCCTGGTTCCGGCCAGGCGCCCGCCTCCCCGTTTTACCAGTTCACATCTCGGCCCACATCCGCAACAGGTTGTGATAGTGCCCCGTCAATCCCACCACCGCTTCGCCATCGCCCACCTGGGCGCGCAATTTCTGGATGTTCTGGTCCAGCTCGAACAGCATCGCGCGTTGCCAGTCATTGCGCACCATGCTTTGCGTCCACAGGAATGACGCGACCCGTTCGCCGCGCGTGACCGGCGCCACGCGGTGCACGCTGCTCGACGGATAGACGATCGCATCGCCAGCCGGCAATTTCACGTCATGCGCGCCATAGGTATCCATGACCGTCAATTCACCGCCTTCATATTCGTCCGGATCGCTGAGGAAGACCGTGGTGGACACGTCCGAACGCATGCTTTGCATAGTCGTGCCGTTGACGCGGACCGCGCCATCGATGTGCAAGCCATAGTGCTCGCCACCGGCATAACTGTTGAAATACGGCGGCAGGATGCGCAGTGGCAGGACGGCGGAAAAGAACAGCGGATTGGCCGTCAGTGCACGCGTGATGACGTCACCCAGTTCCAGCGCCAGCGGCGACCCTTCGGCCAGCTGGCGGTTGCGCTTGACCTGCGCGCCCTGCTCGCCCACGCTGGCGCGGCCATCGACCCAGTCCGTGGCCGCCAGCCGCTGGCGGAAGTATTTGACTTGATCCGGCGTCAAAATGCCGGGTATGTGCAGCATCATCCGTGGGTTCCTTTCCCATTAGCTCAGCCGTCATTATGCGGCATCCGCCCCATAATGAGAACGATAATTATTCGCGCTTTCAACAGCATTTTTGCCTTTACTGTCATCTAGCCATTTTTTCATCATTTACTTACAGTTATCAGCAGGTTCGTGGCAAAATGGCGAAAAATCCCGCTCCATCAACGAACAAAAAAGGCTATCCCATGAAGGGCGATAAAGACGTCATCCGACTGCTGAATGCTCAGCTGACCAACGAACTGACCGCGATCAACCAGTACTTCCTGCATTCGCGCATGTACCGCCACTGGGGCTTTGAAAAGCTGGCGAAGAAGGAATACGAAGAATCCATCGGCGAGATGAAGCACGCCGACAAGCTGATCGACCGCATCCTGATGCTGGACGGCTTGCCGAACCTGCAGGCGCTGCACAAGCTGCTGATTGGCGAATCCACGCAGGAAATGCTGGAATGCGACTTGAAGCTGGAACGCGCCGCGCACGTCACCATCAAGGAAGGCATCGCCACCGCGGAAAAAGCCGCCGACTACGTGTCGCGCGACTTGCTGCTGACGATCCTGGAAGACACCGAGGAACACATCGAGTGGCTGGAAACCCAGATCGACCTGATCGGCAAGATCGGTCTGCAGAATTACCTGCAAAGCCAGATGGGCGGCGCCGAGTAAGAACCGCCAGCCGCCATGGCCGCGTTCTGTCAGTCCGCCTTGAACGTGCGCCCGGTGGCGGCCCAGTAAATGCCGCCATACAGGTGGTGCAGGAAAACGCCGTCGCCATAGGTGGCCGGCAAGTGGCCCAGCGCGGTATAGAACGCGCGGCCATGGTCGTAGTACTGGTACCAGCTGACGGGATGGAAGGCCCCCATCCCCTTGCCGTGCTTCGGCGGCCAGTGGGCTTCCGGGTTGTACGTCGACTCATCCACCGTCAGCAGGTACTGCAACTGGCCGGACAGCGCCGGGCCGAATTCATACCACTCCTCCGTCGCCAGCGAGCGCCTGGCGAAACGCTCCATGCCCGGGAAATTGCGGTCCTGCACCTGCAGGACGGCGCTTTGCACGGCCGGATGGATTTCAAACATGTGGCCCACCATGCGCGTGTACCACGGCCAGCCGGCTTCCGTATCGGCCGCGCTGTGCACGCCGACAAAGCCGCGGCCTGACTGGATATAGCGCTCGAACGCGGCCTGCTGGCGGTCATCGAGGATGTCGCCGGTGGTCAGCAGGAACACTACCGCCTGGTATTTCGCCAGCTCCGCGTCCTGGAATGCGCGGCCGGCATCCTCGGTCCACGACACGTCGAAATCGTGCAGCTTGCCCAGGTTGCGGATCGCTTCCACGCCGGCGGGGATGGCGTCGTGGCGCCATCCCATGGTCTTGCTGAAGACCAGCACATTGAATTGTGCGGCCTGTGCACACGGCGTCCCGGCCGAGGCCAGGCAAGCCGTGAAGCTGGCCGCAACAGCGGCGCGCAGTGCGTGTCGTCTCATCGTTCCTCCATGGATCGGAGGCCGCAGTATACGTGAACTGCGTTGCAGTGAAGGGCGCCGCGCGGCCGCACGGCGCCCGATACGCTGCGCTACGCCGGCACACCCCGTGCCAGCGGCGCGCCCTTCCCCGCCACCTTCACGAACAGCACCGCCACCGCCGCGCACAGCAGCAGCGCGCCGGCCAGGCGGATCACGTTTTCCGGATGGCCGCCCAGCCAGCTGTGGTAATACAGCGGCAACGTGAGGATCTGGATGATCATCGGGATCACGATGAACATGTTGAAGATGCCCATGTAGACGCCAGTGCGGTGCGCGGGAATGCTGCCCGCCAGCATTACGTAGGGATTGCCCATCATGCTGGCCCACGCCAGGCCAATCCCGATCATCGGCACATACAGCAGCGCCTGCGATGAAATCAGCGGCAGGCACAGCATGCCGACGCCGGCGCAGGCCAGGCACACGCTGTGCATGGTCTTCGCGCCAAAGCGGCGCGTGAACGGCACCAGCGCAAAGGCGGCAATGAAGGCGACGAAGTTATAGAACGCGCCGATTTCCCCGTTCAGCAAGCCGGCCTGGCGGAAGCCCGCCGACGAGGCGTCGGTGGTGCCGTACAGGGTCGACGACAGCGACAGCATGATGTACTGCCAATAGCAAAACATCGCATACCACTGGAACAGCTTCACCAGCGCCAGCTGGCGCATGGTCAGCGGCATGTCGCGCAGCGCATCGGCGATTTCCGCCAGCGTGTCGCGCCAGCCGCCCGGCGCCGCCTTGATGCGCGCCAGTTCGGCCGGTTCCAGCGGCAACTCCGGCGTGGTTTTCACGGTCCACAGCACCGACGCCAGCGAAAACACGGCGCCGATCAGGAATGCCGCGATCACGGTATGCGGAATGTGGTGGCTGTTGACCGCGTCGCGGTTCATGCCGAACGCCACCAGCAGCGACGGCGTCAGGTAAGCCAGCGTCTGTCCCAGCCCGGTGAAGGCGCTTTGCGTGAGGAAGCCCAGCGAGTGCTGTTCCTTGTCCAGCCGGTCGCTGACGAACGCGCGGTACGGTTCCATGGTCACGTTGTTGGCCGCGTCCAGGATCCACAGCAGGCTGGCGGCCATCCACAGCGCGGGGCTGAACGGCATGGCCAGCAAGCCCAGGCTGCACAGGATGGCGCCGATCAGGAAATACGGCGTGCGCCGGCCCCAGCGCGATACCGTGCGGTCGCTCATCGCGCCGATCAGCGGCTGCACCAGCAAGCCGGTGACGGGACCGGCCAGCCACAGGTAAGGCAGGCTGGCTTCGTCGGCGCCCAGGTATTTGTAGATCGGGCTCATGCTGCTTTGCTGCAGGCCAAAGCTGAACTGGATGCCGAAAAAACCCACGTTCATATTGACCACTTGCCAGAACGACAGGCGAGGTTTGTACTGCGCCATGATGTTTGCTCCGGTTACCTGGATGGGCGTCAGGCGATTTGCCAGCGTCCCAGCCAGTCAGAATAAAAGGACAGGTTGGCCGGCACCGCGCCGGCCAGCCCGCACACCGCGCCGGCAAACGCGCTGGCGCGCCGCAGGCTGGTCTCGAGCGGCCAGCCGCGCGCGCGGCCCAGCAGGTAGACCGCGGAAAACGCGTCGCCCGCGCCGACGGTATCGACCAGCTTTTCCGCCGGCGCCCCCGCCACCGCGGTCATGCCGCCGCCGGCGCTGTAATGCACCGCGCCGCGCGGCCCCAGCGTGACGATCATGTCCTGCAGCGTGAAGTTCGACATCAGCTGCGCGCACGCCATGCGCACGTCCAAGCTGCCCATGTCGTCCAGCGGCGGGCACATATGGCTGTACCAGTCGAACAGTTGCGCCAGTTCGTCTTCGTTGACTTTCAGGATGTCGGCCTGGGTCAGCGATTCGAAGACCGTGCGTTCGGTATACTGGCCGTCGCGCAGGTTCAAGTCCAGGTAGCGCAGCGCGCCGGCCGCCTTTTGCACCGCCAGCAGCGCGGTGCGCGAGGCGGCGTCGCGCTGCACCAGCGTGCCGAAATACAGCACGTCCGGCCGCGCCCGCGTCAATGCCTGCACCGCGGCCTGCGCCTCGATCGCGTCATACGCCTGGTGCGGCAGGATATCGAAACGGTGGCTGCCATCGGACGCCATTTCCACCGCCACGCGTCCGGTCGCTTCGCCCTCGCCGACCTGCAGGCCGCCGTCATCCATGCGGTAGCGGGTGAATTCGCCGCGCACCAGCGCGCCGTTGGCGTCGCTGCCGATGCGCGTGATCATCAAGGGCGGCAGTCCCAGCCCGGCCAGGTGGCGCGCCACGTTGAACGGGGCGCCGCCCACGACTTGCACGCTGCCGAAATCGTCGACCAGTGCTTCACCGAATACTGCAATTTCCTGCCTGCCCATCGTCGCCTCCTGTGCATTCATGCCGCACGCTCCAGCCACAGCAAGGCATACGGTTCCAGCGCCACTTCACCTGAAAAGCCCAGTCCGGTCAAGCAATCCGACCAGGCGCCGTCCAGCGCCTGCACGTGCCGCTGCCCGGAAAAATTGCACAGGCAGATGAAGCTGTCGCCACGCGCCAGCGCCAGCACGGCAGGATGCGACGGCAATACCGCGCGCGGCGCGCCGGCCGCCAGCGCCGGCAGGCGGCGCCGGGCGCCCAGCAGCGCGCGCAAGCCGGTGAACATGCGGCCGGCCGGCGTCGCCACATCGTTTCGCCGCAGCAGCGCCGCCTCATCGAGGTAAGGACGCTGCAGCCAGCGGCTGTCCATCGCGTGCTGCGGGCGTTCGAGGTAACTGGCGTCGTTCATTTGCGCCAGTTCATCTCCCATGTACAGCACCGGCAACGCGCCGAACGCCAGCGCCAGGCCGTGCAGCATCAGGCCGCGCCGCAGCGCCGCGTCGCGTTCCTCCTCCGATTGCGCGGTCTGCAATCCCAGCAGCGACGCGGTGGCGCCATTGCTGCCATGCGCCGCGTTCGGGTCGCTGCTCTGGAACGAAGCGCCGGCCGCGTAGCTGCCCGCCTCGCCCGTGTAGAAGCGGGCAATCGCGGCCAGGCGGGCGGCGGCGTTGCCGGCCGCACCGGCGTTGCGCGCGCTGCCGTCGTTACCGGCATCGCTGCCGGCGTTACTGCCACGGGCACTGCCGCCGCTGTCGGCTGCGCCTCGGCCGGCCCCCGGCGCTTCCGCCGCTTCGGCCCGCAGCACGTTCCAGCCGATGTCGTCATGGCAGCGCACGTACGACAGCCACGACGCGGCCGGCGGCAAGTCCGGCGTGCGGGCAATCACGGCTTTCAGCAGCGCCGCATCCTGTTCGGCCAGCGAACCCCACCCCGCCGCCATCAGGCTGCTGTGGTAGGCGATGTGGCATTCGGCCGCGCCGCCGCTGCCGAGGTAAGCCGGCAATTCCCGCGTCGGCACGATGGCTTCCGCCTTCAGCAGCACGCCCGGCGCGGCAATGGCCACGATGGCGCGCAATGCCTGCAGCAGCATGTGCGCTTCCGGCTGGTTCATGCAATTGGTGCCTTCGCGCTTCCACAGGAATGCCGTGGAATCGAGGCGGAACACGTCGATACCCCGGTTCGCCAGCCGCAGCAGGGTTTGCGCCATTGCCGAGAACACCGCGGGATTGGCGTAATTCAAATCCCATTGGTACGGATAAAACGTGGTCCACACCCAGCCGCCCATGGCGTCGACGTGCGTGAAATTGCCGGGCGCCACTTGCGGGAAGACCTGGCCCACGGTGGCTTCATAGCGGTCCGGCACGGTGCGGTCCGGATACACGATGAAGTAGTCGCGCAAGGCCGGGTCGCCGTCCTTGGCGCCCTTCGCCCACGCATGGTCATCGGCCACGTGGTTGAGGATGAAGTCCGAACACAGGCTGATGCCGGCTTCGCGCAGGCGGGCCGCGAGCAGGTCGAGGTCATCGTTGTCGCCGAGCCGCGGATCGACGTCGTCGAAGCTGGCCACTGCGAAGCCGCCATCGTTTTCACCGTCGCGCGGACGCAGGAATGGCAACAGGTGCAGGTAGCGCACGCCCAATTCCTGCAGGTAGCGGATGCGGCCCGCCACGCCGCGCAGCGAGCCGCCGAAGCGGTCCGCATACGCGCAATAGCCGAGCATGCGCTGGTCCAGGAACCAGTTGGGGTCCGCTTCGCGGCGCGCATCCTGCGCCTGCAGCGCCGCCGGACGCTGCGCCATCAGCTGGCCCACCGCGCCCAGCAGCGCCGCATACCACTGCGGGAAATCGGGACGGTGGCCATACAGCGCATGCAGCCGCTGGTGCAGCACGGCGTGCTGCGCCTCATGGCGGCGCTGCGCCGTGTCGCGCAAGCCGCCCGCCAGCGGCGCCAACAGCGCGCGCTGGAAGTCAGGAAGATCAGTCATTGGATCAGAACGAATATTGCAGGCTGGCCTTGATGGAGCGTCCCGTGATGGCGCGCGCGGCATGGCCGTCGCCTTCCACTTCGGTGTAACCCAGCTTGTTGAACAGGTTGTTGGCCGACAGCGTCACCACCGCTTGCGGCGTGGCCTGGTATTGCACGGTGGCGTTCACCACGCGGTAGGCCGGCATGATGATGGTGTGCGCATCGTCGGCCCATGACTTGCCGGTGCCGATCAGCGACAGGCCGAGCGTGGCGTCACCGATGGTGTAGCTTGGCGCGAGCTGGTAGACCGCCCTGGCCTGGCGGCGCGGGCTGTGGCCGATCACGGCTTCCTGGCCGGGCGCGGTGCCGGTGATCTTCGCGTTGGTCAAGGTCAGGCCGCCATTGATGCGGAAGTCGCCCGCGTTGTAGGCCGCTTCCAGTTCCACGCCTTTCGCGGTGTAGCGGTTCGACGTGCTGATTTGCGTGGTGGCTTCGTAATTGCTCTCGGCGGTCTTGGCCTGGAACAGCGTGACGAACGCGCTGGCGCCGCCCTGGCGCCATTTCACGCCGCCTTCGACCTGCTTGACGGTGTTGATGTTGACGGGCGCGCTGCCATCGAGCGGGGTGCCGAACAGGATGCGGTCGGCGTTGAACGCCACGCCGTCGCTGACGCGGGCAAAGAACGCCAGGTTGCGCTGGAACTGGTAATTGCCGCCCACCGAATACGAGGTGTGCGCGATGTCGTAATTGACCAGCTGCTGCGTGGCCGGCTCGTAGCGCAGGCCGTTGGTGGCGATGTTGCCGGTACCGGATGCGCGCTGGCTGTCGCGGCGCACGCTCGCGTCCACGTTCAACGGACCGCGTTCCCATCCCACGTTCACGTACGGCGACACCAGCTTGTATTCCATGTCGACCGCGCGCATGCAGCAGCCGCCGAACGCCGGGCCGACGTAGCCGGGCGTGGCGCTGGCGGTCTTCAGCAGCGCCGGGCTGTCGGTCTTGGCCTGCATCAGGTATTCATTGAAGTTCCAGGTCAGGCCGAGTTTTTGCAGCGACGAATACAGGCCGGCGGTGCCGGTCAGCTTGCCGCCATCGATGTTCCATGTCTTCGACAGCTTGGCGTCGTTGAGGGTATTGCCGGCGTCGTCGATCGACGTGTTGAACACCACGGCGTTGAAGGCGCGGCCATTGTACGCCTGCCCTGCCTGCGGGCCGGTGGCGAGGGTGTAGCTGCCGTTGGCGCCGTTATTGGATGGGAAGATGCCGATGAAGCGGCCGGAATTGCGCGCATGGCGGAAGTTTTCCGTCAACGTCACGCCCTGGCCCAGGTCCAGCGACAGCGTCACGCCAAAGGTGTCGCTCTTCACGGCCAGGCCATCGTTGACGTTGGACGACACCTTGCCATTGCCCTTGGTCAGCGACACATCCTGCACCCAGTACGGTGAATAGAAGCTGGCCGTGCGCGGATCGATGCCGGGGATTTCACTGATGCGGCCATTGGTGACCGACACCGGCACCGGCAGCGCGGTCGGGGACTTGTCGTCGAGGTGCTTGAACGACAGGCGCAGGTAGCCGCGGTCGAATTCATGCGTGATGTTGCCCTTGATCTGGCCGCCGCTTTCCGTGCTCATGCCGGTCGGACGGATGCCTTCGCCGGTGCGGTAGTGGCCGCCGATGAAGAAGCGGGTCTTGTCGGTGATCGGCGCGCCATACGAAAAGTCATAGCGCATCTGGTCGTAATCGAGGCCGCGCGTGATGCCGATGGTGCCGCCCTGGCGCTCGCCGGTCTTGCTGATGAAGTTGATGATGCCGCCCGGCGAATTGCTGGCCAGGGTCGAGGCGGAACCGCCGCGCACGGCTTCCACGTGGTCCAGCGTGCCGTCGATCTTCACGTAGCTGTCCGGCGTGATGAAGTTGAAGTCGCCCGACTGCAGCACCGGCAAGCCGTCTTCCTGCATTTGCACGTAACGGGAACCGCCGGCGGAAATCGGCACGCCGCGCACGGTGATGTTGGCGTTGCCTTCGCCGCCCGACGATTCGGCGCGCAAGCCCGGAATCGAGCGCAGCAGTTCAGCCGCGCTGGTGGGGGCGGCACGGGTAATCGCATCGTCATCCATGGTGGAGACCGACACGCTGGTCTTCATTTTCGACTGGCCACGGGCCGTGCCCGTCACCACCACACGTTCAAGTTTCAAGCCATCGGCCGGCGCGGCGGCTTCCGCGGTCGTGGCCGGTGCGGCGGTTTCCGCGGCAACGGCGGTATCGTTTGCCTGCTGGGCTTGGGCGGCAAAGTGCATCAAGGCGGCGGCGACAGCGGTCGCCATGCGGCCGCGCTGGGCGGTACGTACTTGCATGAATCTCCTCCAGTTGGTGTGAACGCCGCTGCGCTGGCGGCTGTTGTTACTGCAGTGCAGATGCCACATTATTCATCAACTGACTTTTTATTGCAATCGATTGCAAAGCAATTTTTCAAAGTATTTTTGTTACCACAACAAATTTCATTGCAAACGGTTGCAAATCAACGCAAACCCACCAGTGTCACACCCTGGGGTCAGGCACCGGAGGGTGACAAGTTTGCGGAAAATCACGCGGTGTCACACCTGGGGTCAGGCACCGGGGAGTGACAAACTTGAGGAAAGTCATCCGGTGTCACATCCTGGGGTCAGGCACCGGGGGTGACATGGCGGTCAGCAGCTGCTGTTGCGGATGATGAGTTCGGTGGGAAGCTGGTGGGAAGTGGCGGGGCGGCCTTCTGCCAGGTCCAGCAGGGTGGCGACCAGCGCGCGGCCGGCGTCGGCCAGCGGCTGGCGCACGGTGGTCAGCGGCGGGTGGAAATAGGTCGACAGTTCGATGTCGTCGTAGCCGGCCACGGCCACGTCGTGCGGCACCGTGCGGCCGTGGGCGCGCAGGGAATTAATCGCCGTCATTGCCAGCAAGTCGCTGCAGGCGAACAGGGCATCGTAATCGACCTGGCGCCGCGCCAGTTCCTCGACGCCCTCGGCGCCCCCTTCCGGCAGGAACGGCACCGGCACATGCAGCGCCGGGTCGGGCGCCAGGCCGGCTTCTTCGAGCGCCTGGCAATAGCCGCGGTAGCGCATCTGCGCTTCGGGCCAGTCGATATTGCCGAGGAAGGCGATCCGGCGGCGCCCCTGCTGCAACAGGTGGCGCGTGGCCAGCAGGCCGCCGGCCAGGTTGTCGCCGCCGACCGTGCAATAGAGTTGCTGCGGCAATTGTGCGCCCCATACCACCATCGGCACGCCGCGCGCCGCCATCTGGTTCAACTGGTCGTGGTGGCGCCACTGGCCGATCAGGATCACGCCGAGCACGCGGCCGGTATCGTACGGTTGCGCGGCCGCGTCGAGCTGGTCGGCGTCGACGCGCGAGAGCAGCATGTCGAAGCCCTGTTCGGTCAGCGCATCGGCCAGGCTGCCCAGCATGCCGAGGAAAAACGGGTCGGTCAGGTGCTGGCGTGTCTGCGCGTCCGACACCGCGGGGATCACCACCCCCACCGTGCGGTTTTGTTTCAGTCGCAGGTTTTGCGCGCCGATATTGATCGTGTATTTCAGCGAGCGCGCCAGTTCCATCACGCGGTCGCGGGTTTCCTGGTTGACCAGCTTGCTGCCGCTGAGGGCGCGCGACACGGTCGAGGTCGAGACCCCGGCCAGGCGCGCTATATCGGCCATTTGCAGGCGGCGTTTTTCCGCGCTCGACAGCGGCGACGCGGCGGCAGGCGGCGCAGCCGGATCGGGCTGCGCAGGCGGCGCTTTTTTCGGCATCGGCTTATTGCGGGGCGGTGTCGCGGAACGACGGGCGCTCGGACAGTTTGGCGTACAGGCGGGCCAGGTTAGGGTGGTCGCCGCGCCAGTCGATTTCCGGGAAACGGAACGCCAGCCAGCCGACCGTGCAGCCGAGCGCCACGTCGGCCAGCGAATAATGGTTACCGGCGCAATACGGCGATTCGCCCAGCTTGTCCGACAGGTAGGCCAAGCCCTGGCGCACCTTTTGCATTTGCCGGTCTATCCATTCCTGGCTTTGCTGCGGCTCGGGACGCAGGGTGCGCTCCAGGCGCATCAGCACGCCGGCGTCCAGCACGCCGTCGGCCACGGCTTCCCAGCACTTGATGTCGGCGCGCTCGCGGCCATTGGGCGGCAACAGCTTGCATACCGGCGTCAGGGTATCGAGGTATTCCACCATCACGCGCGAGTCGACCAGCGCATGGCCATCTTCCATGATCAGGCACGGCACTTTCCCCAACGGATTCACGTCGTGGATGCGGGTGGCGGCGTCCCAGACGTTTTCCAGCTCGAACTGGTAGTCGAGCTTTTTTTCAGCCAGGACCACCCGGACTTTCCTGACGTAAGGACTGGCGAGAGAACCGATAAGTTTCATAGACGCTAACAAAAGAAGGTTAGCTCGCAGTATAGCATCGGGCAGGCTGGCCATCGACTATCGGCCGCTGCCGGCAGGCCGGGGCCGGGCAATGGTAAAATCTCCGCTTCACCTGTTTATTCCCTGTTTTTTGCGACGACAGCAACGTTGTTGCGGGACAGGTGCAGCGTGGTTTTCACGCCACGCGCGCAACATCCCGGCCACACCCACTATTAACCTAGCATCCCGCTTCCCATGACCACTACGCCCTACTCCACCCTGTCGGCCCTGTCCCCGCTGGACGGCCGTTATGCATCGAAGACCGACAAGCTGCGCCCGATCCTGTCCGAAGCCGGCTTCATGCACAACCGCGTGAAAGTTGAAATCGCCTGGCTGCAAGCCCTGTCGCAAGCCGGCTTTGCGGAAATCAAGCCGTTTTCCGCTGAGGCGACCGCGCTGCTGGACAAGCTGGCGTCGGATTTCTCGGAAGCCGATGCGGCCCGTATCAAGGAAATCGAAGCCGTTACCAACCATGACGTGAAGGCGGTCGAATACTGGCTGAAGGAAAAGGTCAAGGATGTGCCTGAACTGGTGGCTGCCAGCGAATTCATCCACTTTGCCTGCACTTCGGAAGACATCAACAACACGTCGCACGGCATGATGCTCAAGGCCGCGCGCGACAACGTGATGCTGCCCTCGCTGAAGACCGTGCTGGCCAAGCTGACGGAAATCGCCCACGCCAACGCCACGCTGCCGATGCTGTCGCGCACCCACGGCCAGACCGCCAGCCCGACCACGCTGGGCAAGGAATTCGCCAACGTGGTGGCCCGCCTGCAGCGCGCCATCGTGCGCATCGAACAGGTGGAAATCCTGGGCAAGATGAATGGCGCCGTCGGCAACTACAACGCCCACCTGTCGGCCTACCCCTCGTTCGACTGGCCGGCCTTCTCGAAAAACGTCATTGAAACGCGCCTGGGCCTGGTGTTCAACCCGTACACCATCCAGATCGAGCCGCACGACTACATGGCCGAACTGTTCGATGCGTTTGCCCGCGCCAACACCATCCTGCTGGACTTGAACCGCGATATCTGGACCTATGTGTCGCTGGGCTACTTCAAGCAAAAGCTGAAGGCCGGCGAAATCGGTTCGTCCACCATGCCGCACAAGGTCAACCCGATCGACTTTGAAAATTCCGAAGGCAACCTGGGCCTGGCCAACGCCGTGCTCAAGCACCTGTCGGAAAAGCTGCCGGTCTCGCGCATGCAGCGCGACCTGACCGACTCCACCGTGCTGCGCAACATCGGCGTGGGCCTGGGCTATACGCTGCTGGCGTACGACAGCTGCCTGCGCGGCCTGAACAAGCTGGAAGTCAATCCGCAACGCCTGGCCGATGACCTCGACGCATCGTGGGAAGTGCTGGCCGAGCCGGTGCAGACCGTGATGCGCCGCTACGGCATCGCCAACCCGTATGAACAATTGAAGGAACTGACCCGCGGCAAGGGCATTTCCAAGGAAGCGCTGCAAGTGTTCATCAACGGCCTGGCGATCCCGCAGGAAGCCAAGGATGTGTTGCTGCAGATGACGCCGGCCAACTACATCGGCATTGCCGACAAGCTGGCAAAGGCTATTTAAGCAATATATCTGTTCCGGCATGCAACGTGCCGAAACTGCTGTAAAGTTAAGGGCGGATCCATGATCCGCCCTTTTGTTTTAAGGCTGGCCTAATCCTTCCGTTCAGCAGAGTTCCAGTTTCTTTGCTATATTTAGTCCTAACACGTACTAATTCCTGAAGGACCTGTCATGGAACGCTATACCAAGACCGCCATGCTGCTGCACTGGCTGATAGCCCTCCTGATCATTGCCGCCTTTTTACTGGGCTTGACCATGGTCGACATCACGGGCATCCCGCCGCCCAACCTGAAGTACTCCTCGTGGCATAATGGGAGGGGCGTGACCGGGCGGTGCGGGGGGGTGGCGCGCGCCTGGTGGCGCGCCCGGCACACGCCGCCGGCGCACCCGGCCGGCATGCCGGCCTGGCAGGCCAAGGCCGCCGACGCCGTGCACTACCTGCTGTATTTCTTTATTTTTGCCGTGCCCGTGTCCGGCTACCTGTATTCGCTGGCTGCCGGCGTGCCGGTGGTGTACCTGGGCGTCTGGCAGATGCCGGTGCTGTTCGAAGGCACGCCGGAATTGAAAGCCCTGTTCAAGCCGGTCCACTACTGGCTCAACATGGCCATGGCCGTGTTTGTCATCGCCCACGCTGGCGCGGCGTTAAAGCACCATTTCATCGACCGTGACGGCGTGCTCAAGCGCATGCTGCCTTAACCTCTGACCCGGAGCACTCCAACATGAAACAACACGTATTGCTGGCCTCACTGCTGGGCCTGTCACTGGCCGCCGGCGCGGCGGTATTGAAAACCGATGCGGCGAAAAGCACGGTCTCGGCCACCTTCAAGCAAATGAACGTGCCGGTCGAAGCCAAGTTCAAGAAACACAACATCGTCATCGACTACAACGACAAGGCGCCGGAAGCATCGAAAGCCACGGTCGACATCGACACGGCCAGCCTGGACCTGGGCGATGCGGAAATGAACAAGGAAGTGGCGAAAAAAGAATGGTTCAATTCAGCGCAATTCCCGAAAGCCACGTTCACGTCCACTTCCATCAAGAGCGCCGGCGCCGGCAAGCTGACCGTGACCGGCAAGCTGACCATCAAAGGCAAGGCTGCCGACGTCACGTTCCCACTGACCGTGAAAGCCGACGGCAAGAACCAGGTGTTCGACGGCTCGCTGCCGATCAAGCGCCTGGCCTTCAATATCGGCGAAGGCGAATGGAAAGATACCGGCATGGTGGCCGATGACGTCACCATCAAGTTCCACGTCGTCGCAGCCCAGTAAGCAAGACAGTAAGCAACCGATTATTCAACAAGGGAGACCCCACGCATGAAAGCCAAAGTCCTGATCGCCGCCCTGGTCGCCGCCACCGCGGGTTCCGCGTTCGCCGCCGACACCTACACCATCGATCCCCGCCACACGTTCCCCAGCTTCGAAGCGGACCACATGGGCATTTCGGTATGGCGCGGCAAGTTCACCAACACCAGCGGCAAGGTGGTGGTGGACCGCGCGGCCAAGACCGGCACCGTGGACATCGTGATCGACGCGAAATCCATCGACTTCGGCCTGGGCGCGATGAACGACCACGCGCGCAAGGAGGAAATGTTCAACGTCGAGAAATTCCCGCAAATCACGTACAAGGGCAAGTCGATGAAATTCAACGGCGACCAGCTGGTTGCCGTGGAAGGCGACCTGACCCTGCTGGGCGTGACCAAGCCGGTGACGCTGAACGTGAAGTCGTTCAAGTGCATCATGCACCCGATGTTGAAGAAGGAAGTGTGCGGCGCCGATGCGTACGCGGAATTCAAGCGCACCGACTTCGGCTTGAACTATGGCACGCCGCGCTTTTCGCCGGACGTGAAACTGGCGATCCAGGTGGAAGCCATCAAGGCTGATTGATTCAGGCTGATCGATGCATCAGGCGGGACGGCGCTGGCGCGCCGCCCTGCCCCATTGAAGCGGCCGGCGGGTTTCCGCCGGCCGTAGTCATTACGGCGTTTCGCGGTATGGGTCGCCCGGGATCGGATGGGCCACGCGGTCCCACGCGGCGCGCGCGGCGGACTTGGCTTGCGCCCAGCTCAGGCGCGAACGTTCCTTGGTGGTTTCCCAGTCGTTGCGCAGGCGCTCTTCGGCCGTGTCCCAGTCGCCGCCATAGCGGCTGCGGCTGTTGTAGCCCAGCGCATAGGCAGGGCCATAGTCGTCGAAGTCGTAGCCCGGGACATAGTAATTTTCATTACGGAAGTGGTCTTGCCAGTAGCGCTGCTCGTCGGCCGGATTGACCGCCGCGCCCACGCCCACGCCAACCGCGCCGCCGGCCAGCGCGCCGATCGCCGCGCCGGCCGCCATGCCGACCGGACCGCCAGCGGCGCCCATGGCGGCGCCCGCCATCGCGCCGCCGCCGGCGCCAATGCCTTGCGCCATGTGGTGGTCTTCCAGGTCGTCGCCGCGTTTCGGATTGACCACTTCAGCCGCGCCTTTACCGCCCAGGCCGCCAGCGACGCCGCCAATCACGGCGCCGGCCGCCATTCCGATCGGGCCGCCGGCCGAACCCATGGCCGCGCCGGCCAGGGCGCCGCCGCCGGCGCCGACGCCTTCAGCCATATGGTGGTGTTCCAGGTGGTCGCCCGCTTTCGGGTTGACCACTTCGGCCGCGCCTTTGCCAGCCAGGCCGCCGGCCACGCCGCCAATCACGGCGCCGGCCGCCATGCCGACCGGACCGGCTGGCGAACCTGCCGCCATGCCGGCCAATGCGCCCGCACCGGCGCCGACACCGGTGCCGACCACGTGCTGGCCCGATTCTTCCTGCCAGCTTTTCGCCAGGTACGAAGCATCGTCATCGGAACGGGCATGGATACCCATCAGGATGCCGCCATTCTTCACGCCCTCCTCATACAGGTGCGCACGGTCTTCGGGAATGCCGGCGCCCACCAGCGCCCCCAGCACGCCACCGGTCACGGCGCCCGCGCCGGCGCCGGCAATGGCGGCCGCCACCGGGCCGGCCACCACCACGCCGATGCCGGGCAACACCACCGTGGTGCCCACCGCGGCAATCGCGGCCAGCACGGCGCCCACGGCGCCGCCAATGCCGGCGCCGATACCGGCGCCTTCGGCAGCCTTGCTGCCCAGGTCAGTGTCATCGGTGGCGAAATGGCGCTTGCGCGTGTCATCCGACATCACCAGGTTGACGTCATCCTTGCTGTAGCCGCGCTGCGCTGCGCGGTGGTAGGCGCGCTCGGCGCTGTCGCGGTCGTGGAACAAGCCGGTGACCAATCGGGAATTGTCGTACTTACTCATCTTAGTCTCCTTAAATGTTGACTGTTGCGAGACCGTCACCTTACGGCCGCTGCCATATGGCTTCTGTGCGGGGACGCACATGCTCAAGTGGAGCCTCAAAGTCGAACCAACGCGCGCAAAGCCATCGAAACTCAGCCGTATCAAGACCCTCTCGCGTCTGTACGTTGGCGCACGGACGTACCACCGATGACACGCACAGAATAGGTTCAAGGGCCAACCCAACCGGGCTGGTCCGTCGTCTACGATAGGAGGGTATATGAGCTTCATACTTTGGATCGTTATTGGCGGTATCCTGGGCTGGCTGGCCAGCATGGTCATGAAAACCGATGCGCAGCAAGGCATTTTCCTCAACATGGTGGTCGGTATCGTCGGCGCATTGCTGGGCGGCTGGCTGCTGACCCCGCTGTTTGGCGGCGGCACCATCAATACCGATGACTTCAGCGCCATGTCACTGGTGGTGTCGTTCCTCGGCGCCGTTATCCTGCTGGGTATTGTCAACTTGCTGTTCCGCGGTCGCCTGCGTTAAAGCCTCCCGGCCGGACGCCCGTCCGGCCATTTCCCCTCCCGCCTTTCCTCCACCGCATTTGCTTCAGATGCCCGCGCTGTACCCGGCTTGCAGCTTTGCAAACGCCTGTTTCTATCCGCAATTTAAGTAAATACCAATTCCCATTTCCGCGGAAGAATTAATATCGTCTTTTCCAGTTTTTAATTTGTCATTTGATTGACATTTAATTTGTCACCCTATTGACAATTGAAAAATTTTTTAATTTCGATAGTTGACATTCGAATTTCGGAGGTCTAAAGTTCGGTCCGGGTTATTCATAAAGCCCGATTTTATTTACAAACGAACCTTCCAGGAGAATTGAAATGAAGAAAATTTCCGCCGTTAAAGTACAAAAACTCAAAACCACTGCAGTGGCCATGTATCCGATTTTCCACTGCTGGCCTTTCTAAATCCAATAAATAAAAATCAAATACCCTGAAAACCTGAAGGAGTTATTACCATGAAAAAGATTTCGGTCGTCAAAGCACAAAAACTCAAAACCACCGCAGTCGCCATGTATCCGATTTTCGCTTGCTGGCCTTTCCCGCTGTAACCGCTTTCATTCCCGGCAGAACCCGCCATGGCTGACCACACCACTTACTGCGTGATTCCCCTGTCGATCCAGCCGGAAGGCGAGGATTTCCTGGTCGGGAACCAGGCATTGCAGGAGTATTACCAGTTCCCGCGAGAAGGCGTGACCATCATCCGCCTGCTGCAACAGGGCGCCACGGTGGGCGACATCAAACGGGCTTTCGGCGCCGCGCTGGATATCGATGATTTCCTTGCCGTCCTGCTGGAAGCCCGCTTCATCCATGCGCCGGACGCGCCCCCGCCGTCCGCCGCCATGGAACCTGACCGGCGCTGGCGGTTCGCCGTGCCGGCCCGCCTCGCCGCCTGCTTCTTTTCGTGGCCTGCCTGGGCGGCGTATGGCGCGCTGGTGGTTTATGCGCTGGGGCAGGCGATTGCCGATCCGCGCCTGCGCATCAATCCCACCGCGCTGTATTTGCAAGACCATTTCACGTTGTCGCTGCTGGCCTTGCTGGTATTGCACAGCCTGACCACGGCATTGCATGAATTGGGCCACATGATGGCCGCGGCCAGCCGTGGCGTGACGTCGCGGCTGGGCTGGGGCAACCGGCTGTGGAATATCGTGGCGGAAGCGGATTTATCGGGCCTGCACGCGGTGCCGAAAAAAGAGCGCTATTTGCCATTAATGGCCGGCATGCTGGTCGATGTATTGAATATTGCCGCCATTACGCTGCTGATCAAGGCATTGATGATTGAAGGCAGCCATCCTTTTATTATTAATATTTTCCAGGCATTGATCCTGCAGATTTTAATTACGCTGTCGTGGCAATTCAATGTCTTCCTGAAAACGGATGTCTATTATGTCCTCTGTACATACTGCAACTACCCGAATCTCGATAGCGAGGCCCGCGTCTATCTGCGCGAAAAACTGTACCAGCTCAGCCTGGGACGGGCCGGGGCGAAAAGCCACACGGATTACCACCATTTATCCGCTGTGCGCGCCTTTGCCGCCGTCTGGGTGGCCGGACGGCTCGCCTCCCTGGCTTTCCTGTTCCTGGTCGTAATCCCCACCGTGCTGCGATATGGCAAGGATGCATGGCATGCGCTGGGCAGCGCCGCATCGGCCGGCAGCCAATGGGACTTGAGCGTGTTTTTCGTGTTATCCGCCACGCTGCTGGCAGCCGGGCTGATCGTCTGGATCCGCGGCCGTGCGCGCACCTGAAAGAAGTGAGGGAAGTGAAATGCTGAATACCACCCATCTGTACCGCATCTACCCTGTCCAGCAGCTCGATGCCCCGGTGCTGGCTACCGCCGTACGCACCTATGAGCTGGACGCCAGTTTCGCCAACCACGGCGTCTGGGCCGGCGTCAGCAGCCTGGTCGAACAAGCCTACCGCTATTTCACCGCGCAGGGCCGCCAGGATGTGCTGGACGAGCACAATTACGCGCTGTACATGATGCTGCCGCAATACCGCGATACCATCGGCTTGAAATACGCGTGCCTGACCGATACCGCCAGCACCACGGAAAAAACCCGCAACTTCCCGCTGGACCGCGCCTACCGCCTGATCCATGGCGCGGTCGGCCTGATCCGCACCTGGAAAGCCGACGTGGGCGCCGAGGAACAGTGGGCGCTGCTGGTGCGCAACTTCAACGCGGCCGGCCACCTGGCCGCGCGCTTCGTGACGGAACTCGCGCGCCGCCTGACCATGGCCAGCCGCATCACGGTGTGCATCGAATGCCCGTCGGCGCCGGACACGGCGGCGCTGGCCGCGATGGACCTGGCGCTGACGCCGGAAACCGGCTTTTTGCCGATCATCCGCCTGACGCCGCAAGACGATGCGCCGCCGATGGCCGAAGGCTTGACGTATGAAGACTTGTACGGCGCCGGCATGGCGGAATGGGAGCGCCTGTATATTCCACTGTTGCGCCATTACCGCCAGCGCGGCGACGGTTTGAACACGGCGCGCGTGGCGATGCGCGCCCTGTGCGTGCACAACCACTACGGTTTTTATTATGAAGCGGCCAGCTTCGTCGACACCGTGCTGCCCTGGCTGGACCAGCTGGTCGACGGCGATGAAGCGGCGCGCTGGGATTACATCGGCAATATCTTCCAGGGCCTGGTGACCACCGGGCAGGAGCAGCGGGCGCTGGACGTGGTGGAACAGCACGCGGCGCCATACCTGACACAGCCGGTCTTACAGGCCAAGTTGCATTACCTGCTGGCCATGGTGCACCTGCGCTACCTCAAGCAGCAAAACGTGCCGCTGTCGCACATGCACATCGAACAGGCGCTGCACAACCTGCAGTTAGCCGAAAGCGACATTCCCGCCGAACAATTCGCGTTCCTCAACGTCTTCCTCAACAATGGCCTGGCGTTCGTGCGCGTGCGCCAGGGCCGTCCGGACGATGCCTTGATGCTGTGCCAGCAAGGCTTTCTTTACCTGACCGACATGCTGGGCGACGGCGTGCACCGCCTGCACCGCTCGGTGCTGCTGTACAACTCGGCGCAAGTGCTGTCCGCGCTGGGCCAGCACGACGATGCGCTGCACTATTATTTCCGCGCCATGGAAATGGACCCGTATTACTCCGAGTATTACAACGAGAGCGGCAATATCCTGCAGCGCCTGGGCCGCCACGACGAAGCGCTGGCCATGTACAGCCTGGCGGCGCGCTACAGCGCCCCGTATGCGGAAGTGTATTTCAACAAAGGCGCGTGCCATGCCCAGCTGGAACAGTGGGATGCCGCGCTGGCATGCCTGCGCACCAGCGTGGAATTGAACCCGCGCCAGCCGGAAGCGTACCTGTTGCTGGGCGAAGCACTCGACATGCTGGACCGGCCGCGCGAAGCGC
Source organism: uncultured Pseudoduganella sp. (assembly GCA_966211685.1). GTDB lineage: Bacteria > Pseudomonadota > Gammaproteobacteria > Burkholderiales > Burkholderiaceae_D > Rugamonas. The sequence goes on along the minus strand of CBIHOX010000028.1, from coordinate 20,074 downwards.
AAGCCGCCTACAGCGCCGCCATCGCGCTCGACAGCGGCCACGTGCCGGCCCGCGTGAACCGCGCCGTCAACCATTACGCGCACGGCGATTTGCCGGCCGCGCTGGCCGACATGGACCGCGTGCTGGAACTGGAACCCATGGTGGCCAGCCATTACGCCAACCGCGCGGAAATCTACAAGGCGCTGCAATTGCGCGACATAACCGCCATGCGCGCCTACCAGGAGGCGGCGTGATGGATACCCGGCACCCCATGACCCGCCGCGCCCTGTTGCTGGTGGCGGCCCTGAGCGCCACCTTCGTTGCCCTGATCCTGTTATTGGGAGGATTCATCATGTACACCCAAGCCATTGCCGCGGAAATCCCATCCAACCCGCTGACCGAGCTGGTGCGTTCCCATGCGGAAGCCCAGCGCAATTTCGACCAGGCCCGCCTGCAATTGCTGACAGCCGACGATTACATCGAAGTATCGCCCGTTGGCGAGCTGGACAGCCGGGAAACCATGCTGTCCTTTTATGCGCCGGACCAGCGCCGCCCCGCTCCCACGGTGCAAGTGGAAACCCCGGTGGTGCGCAGGGTGGGCGCCCAGGACGACATGGCGCTGGTGGTGGCCAAACTCGTCTACACGATGGACGCGGATGGCCAGTCCCGCAGTTTTGCCATGATGGCGAGCTATGTTGCACAGAAGAAAGGAAACCAGTGGAAGTTGCTGTCGGCGCACTACACCGGCATCCGGCCGCCAAAACAAGGTTGACGTATACGTCAACCCGGCGGATACTTGCGCGCTGTGGCCCGATCCGGGCCACAGTCACATTCAACCCGCCAAGAGCCCGCAATGAAAAAGACCCTGATCGCGCTCGCGATTTTGAGCGCCGCCAACGCCTATGCCGACGAAGGCATGTGGATGCCCCAGCAACTGCCGCAAATCACCCAGCAATTGAAGGCCGCCGGCCTGAAACTGGATCCGGCAACGCTGACGCGCCTGACTGAATTCCCGATGAATGCGATTGTCAGCCTGGGCAATTGCTCGGCGTCGTTCGTTTCGCCCCAGGGCCTGGTGGCCACCAACCACCACTGCGTGTACGACAGCGTGGCGCACAATTCCACCGCCGCCAACGATATCCTGACCAACGGTTTCCTGGCCAAGACCCTGGCCGATGAAGTGCCCGCCAAGCCGGGCAGCCGCATTTACGTGACCAAGGACGTGTCGAACGTCACGGCGAAAGTCATCACGCCGGAAGTGGCGAAACTCAACGGCAAGGCGCGCAGCGACGCGATTGAAAAAAACCAGAAAGCCCTGGTGGCCGAATGTGAAAAAGACGCAGGCCACCGCTGCACCGTGTCGGCCTTCTACGGCAGCCTCGAGTACTACATGATCAAGCAGCTGGAAATCCGCGACGTGCGCCTGGTGCACGCGCCGCCAGCCGGCGTCGGCAAGTTCGGCGGCGATACCGACAACTGGATGTGGCCGCGCCACACGGGCGACTACGGTTTTTACCGCGCCTACGTCAGCAAGGATGGCAAGGCTGCCGATTACAGCAAGGATAACGTGCCCTACCTGCCGAAATCGTACCTGAAGCTGGCCAGGGAAGGCGTCAAGGAAGGCGACTTCGTCATGGTGCTGGGCTACCCCGGCCGCACCAACCGCCACCGCCTGCCATCGGAAGTGGACTTCACGTTTGGCTGGAATTACCCGAACTTCGTGAAGGCGTCGGCCGACGACCTGGCCATCATCGACCGCGAAACCAAGGGCGACCGCGACATGGCGCTGAAATACGCGGCGCGCGTGGCCAGCGTCAACAATTACTACAAGAACCGCCAGGGCATGCTCGATTCATACGCCAACAGCGACTTCCTGGCCCGCAAGACCCGCGAACACGCGGAATTGAAGGCATGGGTCAACGCCGACGCCAAGCGCCGCCAGGAATACGCGGCCGGCATCGAACAGGTGGAAGGCTTGATTGCCAAGCGCGACGCCGAAGTCAAACGCGACTTCGAACTCGGCTATGCGCAACCGCGCCTGCTGACCGCGGCGCGCCTGATGGTGCGCCTGGCCCATGAATCGCAAAAGCCGAACGCCGACCGCAAGGCCGGTTACCAGGAACGCGACTTGCCGCGCATTAAAGCCAACATTGCCGCGCTGTCGCGCAGCTACGATGAAAAAGTCGACAAGGCGCTGGTATTGCACCACCTGGCCAAGTACGCGGCGCAGCCTGCCGCCGAACACAACGCCAACTGGGATGCGTCGGTGGGCGTGAAAGCCGGCATGACGGCCGACGAATTGAAAGCCGTGATCGACCGCCTGTACGCCGGCAGCAAGCTGGGCGACGCCGCCACGCGCGAAGCATGGATCGGCAAGACCCCGGCCGACTTCCAGGCCAGCGACGACACCTTCATCAAGGCGGCCGTGGCCATGTATCCGGGTGTGATCAAGGAAGAAGCCGAAGAGGAAGAATTGGCGGGCAACCTGCAGCAAGCCTATGCGACGTACATGAAAGCCAAGATTGCCTACATGAAGTCCAAGGGCCAGGCGGTCTACCCGGACGCCAACGGCACCCTGCGCGTCACGTTCGGCAACATCATGGGCCGCCCATGGGGCACCGCCGACGGCCTGGCGTGGAATGCCTTCACCACGGTGAAGGGCGTGGCCGCGAAAGCCACCGGCGAAGGCGAGTTCAACGCGCCGAAAGCCCAGCTGGACGCCATCAAGCGCAAGGAATTCGGCAAGTACGTCGATCCGAAACTGGGCACGGTGCCGGTCAACTTCCTGGCCACGCTGGACATCACCGGCGGCAATTCCGGTTCCGCCGCGCTCAACGCCAAGGGTGAATTCGTGGGCCTGGCGTTTGACGGCACGCTGGACTCCATCATTTCCGACTGGGACTTCAACAAGGCCAACACGCGCGACATCCAGGTCGACCTGCGCTACATGCTGTGGAACATGAAGCACGTGGACCATGCCGATAACCTGCTGAAGGAAATGGGCGCCGAGTAAGTCCGGCACCGGGGCGGCCTGCGCGCAGCGACGCCGCCCCTTGCTTACGCCGGCGCTATTTTCAGGCCGGCAATTCCCACCACGATCAGCGCGATCAGCCCCAGCCGTAACGGCGAAGCGCTTTCCCCGAAATACACGATCCCCAGGGCCGCCACGCCGGCCGCGCCCAGTCCCGTGAACACGGCAAAGGCGGTCCCGACCGGCAATTGCCGCAGCGACACCGTCAACAGGGCAATCGCGCCATTGGCCAGCGCCAGTCCGAGCACGCTGGGCCACAGCCGCGTCCATCCTTGCGCATGTTTCAGCGCAACGGCCATGCCGATGTCCGCCATCGCGGCCGCCAGCAACAATAGCCAGGCCGTCATCACGCGCCCCGCCCCGCCGCCCCGGGTTTCGTCAGCGCCACGCCGCGCCGCACGGCGTCGCGCGCGCCGAGGCGCGCCAGCCATTGCGCCACGTGCGGATAACCGGCCATGTCGATCCCGAGTTCCTGGTGCGACGCCAGCCAGGGCCAGGTCGCGATATCGGCAATGCTGTAGGCGCCGCCGGCCAGCCATTCCTGCGCGGCCAGGCGCTGGTCATAGACGCCATACAGCCGCCGCGCTTCGCGCCCATAGCGTTGCAGCGCCTGCTCGTTGTCGACGCCGGTCTGTTTGGCGGTATGGCGGAACCACCACAACTGCCCCAGCATCGGCCCCACGCTGCCGACCTGCATGAACAGCCATTGCAGCACTTCGCTGCGCGCCGCGCCTTCGGCCGGCAACAGGCGGCCGGCCTTGTCGGCCAGGTGGATCAAAATCGCGCCCGATTCAAAGATCGCGCGGCCGTCATCGACCAGCAGCGGGATCTTGTGGTTGGGGCTCATGGCGGCAAACGCATCGCGGTGTTGCTCGCCCGCGTTCAAGTCGACCAGGGTCAATGCGTACGGCAACTCCAGTTCCTGCAATGCGATGGTGGCTTTGTGGCCATTGGGCGTGTCGGCCGTGTACAGGGTCAGCATGGTGGCACTCCTTGTGGTGGTTGATGGTTACGACCAGTATAGGTTCGGCAAAAACGCATTAATATTCTCAATATCATCACAAACATTATGCAAATATGCCGAACCTCAGCGACAGCCTGGATTGGGAAGACTTGCGTTATTTCGCCGCGGTCTGCGATGGCGGCAGCATTGCCGCGGCGGCGCGCGCGCTGGGCGTGAACCATTCGACCGTCTTGCGCCGGCTCGACAGCCTGGAGCGCACACTGGGGGTACGCCTGTTCGAGCGCTTCCAGACCGGTTATGTGATGACGGCGGCCGGCAATACGCTGCGCGAGCGGATGGCCCCGCTGGCCGAACAGGTGGCGGCTGCGCGGCGCGCGGTCGAGGGGCGCGATACGGCGCTGTCCGGCGAGATCCGCATCACCACCACCGATACGCTGGCGCGCTCCCTGCTATTGCCGGCACTGGCGCGCTTCCGCCAGCGGCACCCGGACGTGCGGCTGCACCTGGTGGTCAACAATGCCTTCCTGAACTTGAACCGGCGCGAAGCCGACGTGGCCTTGCGCCCGTCCAATACGCCGCCCGAGACGCTGGTCGGCAAGCGCCTGGGCGCCATGCACAGCGCGGTCTTTGGCGCGCCGGCCTACCTGGACGCCGTGCGCGGCCGCGGCATCGCGCCGGACGACTGGGCCGCCCATGACTGGGTCGGCTTCGACGATTCCCTGTCGCACCTGGCGCAGGCGCGCTGGATGGCCCGGCACGTGCCGGAACAGCGCATCGCGCTGCGCGCCGACAGCCTGCTGACCATGGTGGACGCGGTGCGCGACGGCATCGGCCTGGCGCCGCTGCTGCTGCACCTGGCAAGCCATGATCCCGGCCTGCGCCAGCTGGCGCCGCACGATCCGGCGTTCGATACGGGGTTATGGCTGCTGACCCACCGCGACTTGAAGGACACGGCGCGCATCCGCGCGCTGATGGATTTCCTGTACGCTGATTTGCGCAAGTTTTTTGCGGGTGAGGTAAATTGACAACGCTTTTGCACAACCTTTTTCTTTAACAACAGCAACGGAGTCTGTCATGCCCAAAAAAATCGCTGTCCTGATCGGTAGCCTGCGCAAGGATTCGCTGAACCGCAAATATGCGCAGGAATTGATCGCGCTGGCCCCGCCCTCGCTGGAGTTCGAAGTGGCGGAAATCGGCGACCTGGCCCTGTACAACCAGGACCTGGACGACGCCGGGACGCCGCCGGCCCCGTGGACCCGCTTCCGCGAACAATTGGCCAACGCGGACGGCGTGCTGTTCGTCTCGCCGGAATACAACCGCTCGATGCCGGCCACCATCAAGAACGCCATCGACGTGGGTTCCCGTCCATGGGGCAAGAGCATCTGGAATGGCAAGGCAGCCGCCATCGTCACCGCGTCGCCGGGCGGCGTGGGCGGCTTCGGCGCCAACCACAGCATCCGCCAGGCGCTGGTGGCGCTGAACGTGGCCGCCATGCCGGCGCCGGAAGCGTACATCGGCAACGCGGCCAACCTGCTGGGCCCGGACGGCCGCGTCAACAACGACCAGACGCGCGAGGTGCTGACCAAGTTCATCACGGCGTTTGCCGACTGGGTCGGGAAACACGGCTGATTCGAACGTCATCCGCCCTGCATGCGGCGCCGGCAGCGCATGGCGGATCGCGATCCGCCCGACATCACGCTGAATTTTCCAGTGGCGCAAGTCCGCCGGTCCACTCGGCCGCGGCAGCCGCGCCACCACCGGCGGTCGGGTGCTCAGCGGCGCTTCAGCGCCACGATGCCGAAGGCCGGATCGCCGGGCGGCAGCGCCACTTCGCGCACCACGCGGCTGCCGCCGCGCCCCGCTTCCACAGCCGCCAGCAATGGCGCGCCGCCGCGGCGCACGATGGCCAGGTCGGCGCCGGGAAAGCGCTGCGGCAGTGTGGCCAGCGCCGGCCCATCGGCTTCGCCGCCGGCGTAAATGCGGTACGAGGCGCCCCTGGCGTCGGAAAAATCCATCATCACGCCCGGCACCGCCGCCAGGTCCGGCTGGCCGGCGTCGGGGCCGTCGCCCACCATGGCCGGCATCACCGTCAGGCGCACCGCGCCGGCGCCCAGCTTGAGCGTGTACGCGCCCCACATGCCGAGCACCTGGACGCGGCGCACCGCCAGCCCCCGCACGTCCGTCACGCACTGGCCGCCCGGCGTGGCCACCACGGCCACCGCGCGGTCCAGGCGCTGGCGCGCCAGCCACGCCATCTGCCCGTCGCCGCAGCCGCGCAACAGCACCAGGTCGACCGGCGGCAAGTCCGCCGCCCGCGCATCGGGATCGACCAGCACCGTCATGCCCCTGAAGCGCACCAGCGCCTGGCCGCCATCGATGCGCACGGCGTCCCCGCCCGCCTGCACGGTACGGGCGTTATGGACGGTACTGCCCGCCCCCTGCACCTTCGGCACGAACGCCACCGTGGCCAGCGCCGACAGCAGCGCCGTGCATATGCCCACCTTCAATCCCACACTCAACCGGTTACGCTGGTTCATTGGCCGCCTCCGCGAGAGACGCCGGGCGCACATGCGGCCCGGCTGGAAACCCAGTGGAACATGGCCGCCGGCGGCGCCGTATGAACGAGCGCAAGACCGGTGCATTGCACGTGAAAACAGGCGCCGGGACTGGCTGGGGCGCGGCTGGCGCGCCACACCGGTGATACAATTCGTCCCCTGCGCCTACCCGGCGCGCGCCGCATCTTCCATCGACATATCCTCTGAGATCCAGACGCCATGCACCCAGAAATGCTCACGCCCTATGAAAAGGGCAACCGTAACCAGACTACCCTTTGGACCGAATGCATCGCCTTTTATGAAGAGCTGGCGCGCCGTTTTCCCCAGGTGCTGCGCTTCGGGCAGATCGGCGTGTCGGACGGCGGCATCCCCATCCACCAGGGCGTGGTGAGCGCGGACGGCGTATTCGACCGCGACGCCATCAAGCGCGCCGGGCGCACGGTATTTTTCAACAATAACGGCATCCATCCGGGCGAGCCGGAAGGCATCGACGCCTGCATGGCCATGGTGCGCGACCTGTGCTTCGAACCGGAACGCCTGGCCGCGCTGGGCGACACCGTGCTGCTGTTCGTGCCGGTGTATAACGTCGACGGTTGCCTGAACCGCGCCAATACGTCGCGCGTGAACCAGGATGGCCCCGAACAATTCGGCTTTCGCGGCAACAGCCGCCACCTGGACTTGAACCGCGATTTCATCAAGTGCGACAGCCTGAACGCGCGCGTGTTCAACCAGCTGATCACGACGTGGGACCCGGACGTCATGGTCGATACCCATACGTCCAACGGCGCCGATTACACCTACACCATGACGCTGATCCACACCCAGGCCGACAAGCTCGGCGGCGGCCTGGGCGCCTTCCTGCGCAACACCATGCTGCCGGCGATCTACGCCGACATGGACCGGCGCGGCTGGCCGACCTGCCCCTACGTCAATCCCATGACGGACGTGCCGGATGACGGCCTGGTGGAATTCCTGGAAGTGCCGCGCTTCTCGACCGGGTTCACGGCGCTGCACCACATCATCGGCTTCATGCCGGAAACCCACATGCTGAAACCGTTCGCGGACCGCTATGCCTCGATGCGCTCGCTGGTGGAATCGGTGATGGCGTTCACGGTGGCGCACGGCGCCGAAATCAGGCGGTTGCGCGCCGCCGCCCGGGCCGAAGGCCGCACCCGCGCAGAGTGGCCGGTGATGTGGGCGCTCGATGAAAGCAACACGTCGACGTTCCGCTTCAAGGGCTACGCGGCCAAACGCCACCCCAGCGTGATCGGCAATTACACGCGCCTGTCGTATGACCGCTCTCAGCCGTGGGAACGCGACATCAGGTATTACAACAGTTTCCCCGCCAGCGTGTCCGTGCGCGCGCCGAAAATGTACGTGGTGCCGCAACAGTGGCGCGAAGCCGTCGAGCGCCTGCAGTGGAATGGCGTGCGGATGACGCGCGTGGAACAGCCGATGACGGTGCAGGCGCAGTACTACCATATCGCGTCCGTGACGTCCCGTCCGACCGCCTACGAAGGCCACATGTTCCACGACGACGTGCAGGTCGAAGCGCGCACCGGCGCGTTCGAACTGGCGGTGGGCGATTACCTGGTGCCGCTGGACCAGGACCAGGCCCGCTATGCGGTGGAAACGCTGGAACCGCAAGGCCACGACAGTTTCTTCCGCTGGGGTTTCTTCAACAGCGTGCTGGAAAAGAAGGAAGCGTTTTCCGACTACGTGTTCGAAGACCTGGCGCTGGAAATGCTGGAAACCGAGCCGGAATTGCGCGCGAAGTTCGATGCGTGGAAACAGGCCAACCCCGAACTGCTGAGCGACCAGGATGCGGTGCTGACGTTCATTTTCCATCACGGCAAGCGCCACGCGGAACCGGAATGGCGCCGCTATCCGGTGCTGTCGGTCTTCTGAGCTTCGCATCAATCCTGCAACATTTCAGGTAGGGCGGATTAGCGACGGACCCGGCGCTCGCCATCTTCCGCCAGGCTGGCGCCACAGCAACGCATGCAATGGCGGATTAAGCGCTGCGCGCCAATCCGCCCTACAGCCATGGCTTCCTTATGCATTACGCTCTGAACCCGCGCACGTTTTTCTATAGCCATTACTTCCACCTGGGCCTGCGCTTCGCCGCGGGCCTGATCGGCGTGACCCTGATCGCCCTGCCGCTGTCCGACATGAACACGGCCATGACGGTCTGCATCGGCGCGCTGTGCACGGCGCTGATGGACATGCCCAGCCCATTGCGCCACAAGTTCAATGAAATGCTGGCGTCGGTGCTGCTGTGCACCGGCGTCACCCTGGTCATCAGCCTGTGCGGCCCGTATCCGTGGCTGCTGATGCCGATGATGGTGGCGGTCAGCTTCTTCGCCTGCATGATGGTGGTGTATGGCAAGAAGTCGATGCCGCTGCAACTGGCCGCGCTGTTCATCATGACCATGTCGATGGAACACACGATGACGGCGCCGCAGGCGCTGGCCCATACCGGCCTGTTCCTGCTGGGCAGCGTGGCCTACCTCGGCTATGCAATGGCGCTGGCGTGGCTGCTGCGCCACCGCATCAAGCAACAGGTGCTGGCCGAAGCGCTGTTCGAACTGGCCGCCTACATCGACATCAAGGCCGATTTCTACGATACCCGCTTCAACCTCACGGAACAGTTCAACCGGCTGGTGCGCCATCAAAGCCTGCTGGCCGACCGCCAGCAAGCGTCGCGCGACCTGATCCTGCGCGCGCACCAGAATCGCAAGGACGCCATCGTGGTGCAGATCCACGTCTGCATGCTGGACCTGTATGAGCTGGTGCTGTCCACCCACACCGATTACGCGCTGCTGCGCGCGCACCTGGCCGATGCGCCGGTCCTGGCGTCGCTGCACGGCCTGGCGTACAAGGCCGCGCGCGACATCGAATCGGTCGGCTATGCGGTCACGCGCAAGCAGGCTTCGCGCCAGGCCATCGATTACAGCGCCGAACTCGACGCGGTCGACCGCCACATCGCGCACCTGCAGCGGCAGGTGGACGCCGGCGTGCCCGCGCAGGAAGCGCTGGCGGTACTGCGCGCGCAGCGCAACAAGCTGCGCGCCATCATCCGCGCCATCGCCGACCTGCACGTGGCGAGCCAGAAGGAGTATGAAGGCACGCCGTTCTGGGTCGACGCCGACATGCAGCCGTTCCTGTCTCAGCAAAAATATGAATTGCAATTGATGCTGTCGCACCTGCGGCTCGATTCGCCCGTGTTCCGCTTTGCGCTGCGCGTGGCGCTGGCGATTTCCGCCGGCCTGGCGGTGGCGGAATACCTGCCGTACGCGGCGCACAGTTACTGGATCGTGCTGACCATCGTCATCATCCTGAAGCCGTCGTTTGCCATGACGCGGCAGCGCCGCTCCGATCGCATCGTCGGCACCGTGATCGGCTGCGTGATCACGGCGCTGCTGCTGAAATTCTTCCCTTATACGCCGGTGATCGTCGGTGCGCTGGTGCTGGCGACCGTGGCCACGCCGACCTTCCTCTACATCCGCTACCGCTATGCGGCGGTGTCGGTGTCGGTCATGATCCTGCTGCAAATGTACCTGATCGCGCCGGGCAACACCAATCTCGTGATGGAACGGCTGGTCGATACCTTCATCGGGGCGGCGATCGCCACGCTGTTCAGCTTCGTGTTGCCGAATTGGGAATTCCAGTCGTTGCCGCGCCTCGTACGGCAAGTGCTGGAAACCAATTTGCGCTACATGGAATCGAGTTTCGAACTGTTGCAGGGCAAATGCCGCAACGATTTCCGCTACCGCATCGACCGCAAGCGGCTGATGGACAGCCTGGCGGCGCTGTCGGGCGCGATGGGGCGCATGCTCGACGAACCGGCCAGCAAGCAGCGCGCGGCGGAAGACATCAATTTGTTCGTGGTGCAGAATTACCTGCTGGTGGCGCACGTGGCGGCGCTGCGCGCCATCCTGCGCCGCCACGTCAACGATATTCCGGCCGGGCCGGTCAACGCGTTGCTGGAACACAGCCACGCACAGGTATGCAAACCGCTGGCGCGCGCACTGGCGCCGCACGGGGGTGACGCCGGCGCCGCTGGCGCTGGCGCTGGCGCTGGCGTTGCCGATGCCGGCGGCGCGGGTGGCCTTGGACCGCAGGATGAGCAGGAAGCGCGGCACGTGCCGGAACCGGATGTGCAGGATGGCGCGGTCGCGTGGTCCGGCTGGCCGCTGGTGCAACGCCGTATCCGCCTGCTGCAGGCCGATGCGGAAAAAATCATCGTGCACAGCGAAGCGATCGGACGCAACGTGGCCTGAACCGCGCGGGACTCAGCGCGGGGCTCAGCGCGCGTACTGGTTCAGTACGGCCGCCACGCTGCCATCGGCCACCAGCGCATCGATCGCATGCTCGGCCTGTGCAAACGGGATTTTCGAGCGCAGTGAAAACGCGCACTGGGTCGTCACCGTCGCATACGCGACGTCCTTGCGCAGCGGCAGCGACGGATTCTGGCGCAACCGGTATTCAAACGCGATCTGGTCGATCGTCGCATATTGCATGCGGCCCACGACCAGCTTGCGGAAATTCAGTTCCGTGCTGGGCGCGTCTTCGCGCACGAAATGCTTGCCCAGCGTGCGCTCGATTTCCGGATACCGGTAGCCGATCACGGTGCCGATCGGCTTGTCCGCCAGCTCGGCCAGCGATTTCACCGCCGGCGCATCCTTGCGCGACACCACCAGCGCGGTCGACGTGATGAATGGCTTGCTCCAGTTGAAGCTGCCATCGATCCAGAATGGCATCACATAGCAGAGCGCATCGGCGCCGCCATTGGCCAGCACTTCGCTGACGCGCTTGCTGGGCACGCTCACATACACCGCGCGCCGGTCCATGCGCCGCGCGATCAGGTCGCCCAGCTGCTTCAATACCCCGCCCACCAGGTCGCCATCCTGGAATTGCGCCATCGGCATGGTGTGGTTGGTGGGTGCGATAAAGACGATGCTTTGCGTATCCGCCATGGCGGCGCCATGGGCCAGCGCGCAAAGGGTCAGCAAGGCAGTCGGGATACGTTTCATGGCGGACAGTGTAGTCGGTCCAGTATAGCTGAGCGTGGCGCCGGCAGATACCGGCAATTGCACCGCCGCCACGCCACAGCGGTTATCATGACGGCCAGTCTTTGTTTTGCATGATTCCAATGTCATCCGCTTGCCAAAGTTGCGGCGCATGCTGCGCCAATTTCCGTGTCTCGTTTTACTGGGCCGAATCCGACGACCATCCGGGCGGCGCCGTTCCGGCCCACATGGTGATACCTGTCACGCCCTACCACGTGGCCATGCGCGGCACCGAGCGCAAGCCGGTGCGGTGCATCGCGCTGCAGGGCGAAGTGGGCCGCTCGGTCGGCTGTTCGATTTACCTGCAGCGTTCGTCGACATGCCGCGAATTCACCGAAGGCACGCCGGAATGCAACGGCGCGCGCGCGGCCCATGGCTTGCCGGCGCTGGCCGCGTTGGCCACGGAAGGCGCGTAACCGTTTTTCACCTCACGCATGGCATACGCGGTTACGGCCGGTTTCCTTGGCCTTGTACAGTAATTCGTCCGCCTTTTGCAGCATGGCTTCCGCGGTGCCGACCGCATAATCGGCAAACACGCCCATGCTCATCGTCACCTTCAGGTTCGGGTGCACTTCATGCCACGGGTGCGCCTCGATCAGGGACCGCAGCTTGTCGCACAGCGCGGCGGCCTGCTTGCCGTCGGTGTCCGGCAGCGCCAGCACGAATTCCTCGCCGCCATAGCGCGCCACCAGGTCCGACAGGCGCACGTGCTTGCGCAGGATCGTTCCCACGTGGCGCAGCACGGCGTCGCCGGTCGCGTGCGAGAAGTTGTCGTTGATCTTCTTGAAGAAGTCGATGTCGCCGATCACGAGGCTGATCGGGCGTTTGTGGCGCACGGCCTGGTGGTACAGCGTATTGGCCTGTTCATCGAAGTGGCGGCGGTTGTACAGGCTGGTCAGCGCATCGCGGATGCTCAATTCCTTCAACTGCTGGGCCTGTTCCAGGATGGTCTGGTGCGACGCCTTCAATTCCTCATGGCTGTGCGCCAGCTGTTCACTCATGTCATTGAAGGCGCCGGCCAGCGCCGCCACTTCATCCTTGCCCTGTACCGGCACTTGCTGGCGCAGCGCGCCGCCCTGCATGGCGCGTACGGCGCCGGTCAGCTTGCTGAGGCGGCTGCTGAGGCCCCCGGCCAGCAGCATGCCCAGGCCCAGGGCCAGCGCGGCCGCCGCGCCGGCGCCGGCCAGCAGCGACGATTGCATCGCGTCGAGGAATTCCTGTTCCTGCTTGCTGGGCGTGGCCACGCCTTCCATCGACACATACGCCACCGTGTTGCCGTTGACGACGATGGGCTGCGCCTTGGCGCGCGCCTCGTCGGGCAATACGGCGCCGGGGCCATATTGGCCGGCGCCCAGCAGCACGGTGTAATGCTTATCGGCCAATACGAAGCGGAATGGCGGCGGGCCGCCGGCGCGGCCACGGCGTTCATGGTCGCGGTCACGTGCACGGTGGCCGTCGGGACCGGGGCCCGGCGGGAATGGGCTGCCGTCGAGCGCACGGCGCTGGTCTCCGTCCGGCGGTTCGCCGCGGGCGTCGCGCGGGCCGTTGCCGACGGCTTCACGTTGCGGGTGGTCACCACCCCGGCGCGCGGCGTTGTCGCGGGCTGCGCGCGGACCGTTGCCATCTGCCTGGCGCGCGGCGTTGTCGCTGGCGTCGGGCTGTGGGGCGGCACTGCCCGCGCCAGCCGGCGCGGCATCCTGCGCGGCGGCGCCAGCCGCGTAGGCGGCGCGGTGCACGTGCGCCTGCGGCAGCGCGCCCTGGAGTTGGGGCGGGCGTTCGCCGTCGCGCGGGCGGCCCTCGGGCGCGCCATCGCCTGGACGCGGACGCATGCCATCACGCGGCGGCGGACGCATGCCGTCCCGGGGCGGTGGGCGCATCCCGTCTTGCGGAGGCCACGGATGGCCGTCGGGCGGCGGCCTGACGCCATCAGGCGGCGGGCGCATGCCGTCGCGCGGCGCGCGGCCGTCGTCGGGGCCGCCGGGGCGGGGCTGGCCCGGGGCCGCGCCGTCCTGCGGCGCGCCGCCCATGCGCGGGGCGCCATAAGGCGGTGGACGTTGCTCATCCGGCTGGCCGGCGCGCAGGGCGCCCTGGGCAGGTGGGCGCTGGTCGCCCTGTGGGCCGCCGCGCGGGGCGCCGTAGGCTGGCGGGCGCTGGTCTTCCGGTTGTCCGGCACGCGGGGCGCCGCCGGGCGGCGGCAAGCGGTCTTGCGGCTGGCCGTCCAGCCGCGGACCATAGGCTGGCGGGCGCTCGCCCTCCGCGCCGCCGGCGCGGTGCGACCGCTGGTCGATGCCGGGCGGCATGCGTTCCAGCATGTCACTGGCGCGCTCGCCTTGGGCCGGCGCTTCGGCAGTTTCCTTGCGCTGGACAAAGCGGTCGAACGATTCCGTGGAAATGGCGGTTTCCCAGTCACCATATTCAGCGAAGTACGCAGTCATATAGTGGTGGAAATGGTCCGCGGCTTGCCGGCTGCGGATCGTATCGAATTTGGAATTCACGCTGTAATACGTCAAGCCACCCACCATGGCGACTGCCGCCAGGCCGGTGACGAACAGCGCCAGCATCAGTTTGATGCGCAAAGACATGACAGCTCCCCAGGATTACTTGCTTATAAGTATCAATGATACCTGAGTGAGCGGTTGGTAATTACCGGGGTGCAAACTCACAACAAGACATTCACAAATTGAATCGCATGCATCACAAATTAAAAGTTCAATTATTTCTGATGCGCTTCTATACTGCACTGCAACAACTCAACGAAAGGATGCCCATCATGGAACTGTTTGCCCTCATCACCACCGTCATCGGCGCCGCCACCGTTGCCGCCCGCCTCTGCCTGCAGCCTGTCATCGACAGCTCGCTCGAAGAATTCGAATCGCTGTCGCGCCGCTGAGCGTCAAAAATAAAAAACCGGCTGAAGCAGCCGGTTTTTTGCGGGGTGCGCAAGGATCAGGCCATCAGATCGCTTGCGCTTCAGCCTCCCCATGGCGGTTCAGCTTGGAATTGCGCATGCCGTACAGGAAGTACGTGGCCACGGCCGCCACCATCCAGATGGAAAAGATGCGGAATGTGGTGGCCGACAGGTCGCGCATGATGTACAGGCAGGCGAAGATCGACAGGGCTGGAACCAGGTAGGGGCCGAACGGCACACGGAAGCCCTGGCGTCCGGTCGTATCGCCGGTCAGCCGGTCCTTGCGGCGGATCACGGGAATCGCCAGCGAGACCACGATGAACGCCGTCAGCGTGCCCATGCTGACCATATCCCACAGGAAGGTCGAATCGACCAGGCCCGCCACCAGGCCCACCACCACGCTGACAATGACGGTATTGGCCACCGGCGTCGCCGTGCGCGGGTGCACGGTCTTGAAGGCTTTCGGGATCAGGCCATCCTTGGCGATCGCGTACAGGATGCGGGTCTGGCCATAAATCGTCACCAGGGTCACGCTGAACACGGAAATCACGGCGCCGGCCGACAGGATCAGCGCCGGCCAGGCTTTGCCGGTCACGTCCGACAGGATCACCGCCAGCCCGGCTTCCTGGCCTTCAAACTTGGCGGCAGGCTGCGCGCCCATCGCGGCCACGGCTACCAGCAGGTAAAACACCGTCACGATACCGAGCGCCGCCAGGATACCGATCGGCACGTTGCGCTTGGGGTCCCTGACTTCCTCGCCCGCGGTGGCAATCGTATCGAGGCCGATGAACGAGAAGAACACCGTGCCGGCCGCCGCCGTCACGCCCGCCATGCCGCCGACGCTTTTCGCGGTGGCTTCCTTGAAGAATGGCGTGAAGTTATTGGCATCGAATCCCGTGAACGCGATCACGACAAAGAAAACCAGGATCGCCAGCTTCACCAGCACCATCAGCGCATTGGTGGTGGCCGATTCCTTGGTGCCGCGCGCCAGCAGGAAGCAGCACAGGGCAACGAGGATCATCGGCGGCAAATTGAACTGGCCCATATGCCATTCGACGCCATTCGGCCCCGACACCACCATCGGCTTGTGCAGCGCGGCCGGCAAGTGCCAGCCAAAGGCGTTCGTCAGGAAATTGTTCAGGTAATCCGACCATCCGATCGCGGTGGCGCTGGCCGCCAGCCCGTATTCCAGCAACAGGCAGGCCGCCATGATAAAGGCCAGGAATTCGCCGACGGTGGCGTAAGCAAACGAATACGACGAGCCCGAAGCGGGAATGCGGAACGCCAGTTCGGCATAGCACAGCGCGGTCAGGCCGGCGGTAATGGCCGCCATCAGGAACGACAGGATCACGGCCGGGCCGGCCTTGGGAACGGCTTCCACCATCGTGAAGAAAATCCCGGTGCCGATCGTGGCGCCCACGCCGATCATGGTCAGCGGGAACAGGCCAAGGGAGCGCGACAGGGTATTCCCGGCATGCGTGTCGCCGTGCTCGGCGGCAGGCGGCTTGGTACGGGTCAGTTTCTGGACCAGGGTTTGATTCACAGGCGATTCCTTGTAGAGGTGGAGCTGCCGCGCCGGTTGTGCCGCCGCGTCCTGCCGGGATTCAGAAAATTAGCGATTATAGGGCTACAGCACTTGCGCCCACGAGCTTTTTTGTACAAGAAGGCAACTCTGTTGCCAGCCATGTCGCCGCCTGGCGACGTCAAGTTACACATGCTTACTTTTGATACAGCTCACCATGTAGATTTGCGCCAGGGCAAAACGCTAATCTTAAGGCTCGTACAAATCTAATTAAAAAGGAGTCCAGGATGGCCATCGTCAAAAAAATCCCAACCGTCAGCAACCGTGTACCTGTCACGGCCATCCTGGCCGCCGGCTCCGTGATTTTGTTGTGCGCCGCGGCCACCGCCGCCATCCTGGGCTGGATGCCCGCCCAGCACCACCGCGCCAATGCGCTGCCGCCGGTATCGTCGGCGCCGGAAGCCGTCGATGGCGGATTGCGCAAGGTTTCGCTGCCGGACACGCCGGCCAAGCGCCGCGCACCGCGCGCCTTGCAGATGGCGTCGGCCACGTAACCGCGCGCCGCTCTTTCCCCGACGCCTCGTGATGTACGCCACGGGGCGTTTTTTTTGGGGGCTGATACAATCCGGCGATGGAACAGATACGTATCAGCACCTGGTCTGAATTCATGGCCTTGACGGACAGCCTCGACGCCTGGGCTTTCCGTAGCCAGCAGGATGCACGCTGGCCGCTGCTGACTTCCCTCTCGCGCTACCTGAACGCCTACATCCCCGACCAGTCGCTGTGGCGCGCCCGCGAAGAACGGGCTATCCGCATTTTCCGGCGCAAGGCGCACAATTACCTGGGCGGGACCGTGGGCGGCAGCATGGGGGAAAGCACCGCGCTCGACGATATCCTGCGCTGTCTGGCCCTGATGCAGCACCACGGCGCCCCAACCCGTTTGCTCGATTTCACCAAGTCGCCCTATGTGGCGGCCTTCTTCGCGCTGCAGTCGGCCACCTGCGACGCGGCCGTGTACGCGCTCAACACGCCTCGCCTGTGGGTGGCGGCGCCGGATGGCCATCCTGAAATGGGCCGCGACCATATCGACCCGCGCGAACCCGGCAACTTCGAAAAACTGTACCTGACCAACGCCAACGCCATCCTGTGGACCGGCGAACCGGAAGAAATGGACAGGCGCCTGGTGGCGCAGGCCGGGACGCTGGTCATGCCGGGCATGCTGGACAAACCGCTCGATGAAATCCTCGACAGTTATGCCGGCAGCGGCGTGCTGCTGAAGAAGATCGTGCTGCCGCTGGCCATGCGTTCGGAAGCCATGAAGGCGCTGTACCGGATGAACATCACGACCGCGACCCTGTTCCCCGACCTCGACGGCCTGGCGCGCTCGATCGGGCTGGAATTGGAAATGACGTGGCCAGCGGGGGATGGCGCCTGAATCCATCACGCCGTGGCCACATTGTCAGTCAGGCATACTTGCCCAAATAATCCATCTTGCCTATCTTGACGCCCTGGTTGCGCAGGATGTCGTAGGCGGTCGTCACGTGGAAGTAAAAGTTCGGCAGCACGAACGTCAGCAGGTAATCCTGCCCCGTGAACGTCTGGCTGTACGGCCCGAACGTCAGCGTGATTTCGCGGGTTTCGCTGCCGGCGAACTGCTTGTCGTTGACGCTCTTGAGGAACGCCACCGTGTTGGCGATCCGCTCCTGCAATTGCTGGAACGAGGCTTCGTTGTCTTCGAACCTGGGGGCGTCGATGCCGCACAGGCGGGCCACGCAAAACTTGGCGGTATCGCTGACGCGCTGGATTTGCGCGGTCAGCGGCATCATGTCTTCGGCCAGGCGGGCGCCCAGCAATACATCGGGAACGATGCCGTGTGCGGCAGCGTGTTCTTCACCCTTGGCCAGCAATGTGGATAGCACATTCAGCGAGCGCAGGAAGGCGGGAACGGAAACCTGGAACATGGATAGGGACATGGTTTGAACTCCAGAGGTTGGCGTGCGCCTATCTTACACCCGCCAACCCCAGGGGTTATGAAACCCGCACCACCATCAATGCGGCGCGCAAGCCGACCCGCACGTCCGGATTCGGGAACACCACGAGTTCTTCCGGATGCTCCACCCGATAGACCGTATCGCCGTCGCGGGCGATTTCCTCGCCCTGCTGCAATGGCGTGAAGTTCCACGTATCACGGCCGAAGGCCATCGTGAACGCATCGCTCAATTTGATCACCTGGCGCGCGGTGTTGAACACATGCGGCGCACGGGTGTCGCCGGGCGCAGCCTTGCCGCGCAATAAGGCGTCCAGCGCTTTCGACGCATCGTCGAACTGTTCCAGGTTGTTGCGGCCCAGCGTGCCGACGCGGCCCAGCTCCACCGTGGTCCCGGCCGCGCCATGGTGCTCGGACGAGTAATAGCTGTACGTCCCCACCGATTTTGGATTCATGATGACGGCGCCGATGCCGGCCTGCCCCAGCCACGAAATCAGCCGGGTGCGGGCCTTGTCCTCGATCAGTTCCGGCACGATGGCAAACGCCGGATAGTGCGACGGGCGGATCGCCGTGTGCAAATCCAGGTGCCAGCGCTGCGGACCGGCGTTGACGAAGAAGTCATCGGTCACCGCCATCATTTCATCGGCGCGCGCGGCCTCCGCGGTGCCGGCAAGGGCGCCGCGCTCGGTGCGGAACATGCGGTTCAAGTCGGCGTCGATGAAGCGCTTGCCGGCCCGGATCGCGCCGATGTTGCCGACGCAAAGCATCAAATCCACCTTCAGCGCCTGCGGTTCGCGCGACAGCGCGTCCAGCAGGTACGCCATGATTTCAATCGGGCCGGTTTCATCGCCGTGCACACCGACCGACACCAGCACCGCGGGGCGCTGGTGAGCGGAATCACTATGGATGGTGAGCACGCCATCGGCGGGCTGCGACACGTCGAAACCCGCGTGGGAAAAGCGCTGCGCAACCGCCGTGAAATCGGCGGTCGCGAAGGCCCGGACACACTCAGGTAACTGAGCGTCCAGGCCTTCCGGCAGCTGCTGTTGTTGCTGTTGTTGCTGCTGCATTGTTACTGTCCCGCCTCAAGCCGCCATCGGAATGCCGTTCACCGCCTCGGACAGCGCCCACACATCCAGCATGGCCTGTTCCAGGTCGGCCGACACCGCATAGCCGGACAGGCCGAGCGTGTTGGTCACCAGTTCCACCGCTTCCGCGGCGTCGTGGCCATTGGTGGCGCGGGTCAGCACTTGCGACAACAGGCGCTGTTGCGTGCGGCGCAGCGCTTGCTGCGCATAGCTGCGCAACTGTTCCTGCGAGCGCGTATGCGCCGGCAGTTTCAGGCCGCGTTCCAGCGTATCGATGCCGGCCTGGCTGCGCAGCGCCATGCCCACCTGCAGGAAGGCCGGCAAGTCCATGCCTTGCGGACGCTTGACCGACAGCGCGGCAAACACGAACGCCGCCACGCCTTCGATCGCATCGACGGCTTTCCACGCCTGCACGAATTCCATGCTGAGGATGGGCGCGGCGGAATCGGCTTCCGATTCCACGTTGGCCGTCATCGATTGCACCATGGCCGGATCGGCGAACAGGCGGGTCAGCTCGGCCAGCCCGGTGCCATGGCGCAGCTGGTCGCTTGGCACCGACAGCACGCCCTGCATCACGGCGCGCAGCATGGCGCGGGTGCGCGCATCGACCTTGATCGCCACCGAACGCGGCACGTTCAGCGCATCGGCGTCGAGCGTATCGAACACCGGCGCCAGGTTCAGTGCGGTCCATGCCTGGGCCCAGGCCAGGATCACGTCGGTTTCATCGACACTGTGCTCGCTGGCCAGGTCGCGCAGCATCAGCGGACCGCAGCGGTTGACTACTTCGTTGGCCAGCACGGTGGCCAGGATCGCATTGGCCAGCGGGTGCGCCAGCGGCTTGCGGGTGGCCACCAGTTGCGCCGGGAAGTAAGGACGCAGCACGGATTCGGCCCAGCTCTCGTCGGTCAGCGGCAGCGCCAGCAGCAGGCGCTTGTAGCGGTTCTTCACGTTGGCGATCACCACCGCCA
>CBIHOX010000027.1:0-53799 GCA_966211685.1 uncultured Pseudoduganella sp. | reverse complement strand
CGGCGGCCTTGGCGGCGGCTTCTTCCGCGGCTTTCTTGGCGGCGGCTTCGGCGGCGGCCTTGGCGGCAGCTTCTTCCGCGGCTTTCTTGGCGGCGGCTTCGGCGGCGGCCTTGGCGGCGGCTTCTTCCGCGGCTTTCTTGGCGGCGGCTTCGGCGGCGGCCTTGGCGGCAGCTTCTTCCGCGGCTTTCTTGGCGGCGGCTTCGGCGGCGGCCTTGGCGGCGGCTTCCTCGGCGGCAGCTTTCGCCGCGGCTTCGGCGGCGGCCTTGGCGGCGGCTTCTTCGGCGGCGGCTTTCGCCGCGGCTTCGGCGGCAGCCTTGGCGGCCGCTTCTTCGGCGGCGGCTTTGGCAGCGGCTTCGGCAGCCGCCTTGGCGGCGGCTTCTTCCGCAGCCTTCTTGGCAGCGGCTTCGGCGGCGGCCTTGGCTGCCGCTTCTTCGGCGGCGGCTTTGGCAGCGGCTTCGGCGGCAGCCTTCGCAGCGGCTTCTTCCGCAGCCTTCTTGGCGGCGGCTTCGGCGGCAGCCTTGGCGGCGGCTTCCTCGGCAGCCTTCTTCGCGGCGGCTTCGGCGGCTGCCTTGGCGGCGGCTTCCTCGGCAGCCTTCTTCGCGGCGGCTTCGGCGGCAGCCTTGGCGGCCGCTTCTTCCGCGGCTTTCTTGGCGGCGGCTTCGGCAGCGGCCTTCGCGGCAGCTTCCTCGGCGGCAGCCTTGGCGGCGGCCTCCTCGGCGGCGGCCTTCGCAGCGGCTTCCGCAGCGGCTTTCGCGGCAGCTTCTTCCGCAGCGGCCTTGGCGGCGGCTTCCGCGGCGGCTTTGGCGGCGGCTTCGGCTGCCGCAACGGATGCCGGGTCATTGATCACCGGCGTCGCGCCTCCGGCAAACACAATCTGCGATGATGACACAGTTCCGCTGACCGCCGTCAATGTCACCGGCGTGGTGGCGCTGATGCTGGTGCCCGGCAAGGCGGTGATACCGCCCGTGGTGGCGGTGGCGCTGATGGAGCCGGACGTGCTTTGCAGCGTGCCGGCCAGCGTAATGCCGGTGCCGGCAGTCAGTCCGATATTGTTGGCCGCCTGTACGGTGGCGCCAGGGCTCATGGCAATCTCGGTACCGGCCTGCATGCCGATGTTGTTGGCCGCCTGCAGCGATGCGCCGGCGCTCAGGGCGATCCCGGTGCCTGCCGTCAAGCCGATGTTGTTATCGGCCTGCAGCGTGGCGCCGGCCGCCAGCGCGATTTCCGTACTGGCCGACAATTCAATGGTTTCCGCGGTCACCGCATAATTCACGGTAATCGGGCTGTGCGCAACCAGCGACGCCCTGCCGCCCGAGGCGGTCTGCGGGCCGGTGGTATGGATGCCGCCGGTATTGTCGACCGACAGGTTGCCGCCAGCCGTGCTGGTGGTGCCCAGCGCCAGCTCGTCGGAACCCGTCAGCTTGTTCACGAACACGATACCGCCGCTGCCATTGACGCCACTGTACGCCAGCACGTGGTTGGCGGTATGGGCCAGGTTGACGCCCGATTGCGACGTGGTGGTCAGCACGGCCGTATCTAGCGCCCCGGTTTGCGTGATGGCGCCGCCGGGCGCCGCCAGGTTGATGGCGGTGGCCGCCGACATCGGACCCACCACGAGGTTGCCCGCCGTCTGCGTCAACTGCGCCGTGCCGGGAATGGCGATGGTGCCGCCGGTGTGGGTGTATGTGCCTTCCACGCCCAGCCCGGACAGGTGGCCGATCGCCCCGCCGCTCATGGCAAAGTGCTGCGCTGCCAATACACCGCTGCCCGCCACCGTGCCACCGGTCTGTACATAATTGCCGGCCGTCAGCCGGCCCGCCAGGTTCAGTGTGCCGCTGCCGCCCAGGGTCACGCTGCCCGTGACCGCCGACAGGTCGGACGCGGTACCACCGAGCGTCAATGCACCGCCCGCGATATTGAGCGATTGCCCGTGTTCAGCCGCCAGCGAACGCAACGTCACGCTGCCGCCGTCGAACGTCACCGTGCCCGAGCCGCCAGGCAGGGTTGCCGCCAGCACGTAGTCGTTCACCGGCACGATGCCGCCTGCCCAGTTGGCGCTGTCGCTCCAGGCGCCGCTGGCCGGTCCATTCCAGGTCGCCATCGGCGCCTGCGTGATGGTGCCGGTCAGGCCGGTCGGCAACGATGCCAGCACGTAATTGCCGGCGTCGGCGCCAGCCAGGACCACGTTGGTGACCGCCACCGGCTTGTTGACGCCGGGGATGGCGCTGGCAAATGCCGCCGAGACCGTGCCCACGGTGACCGTATCGCCGCCAATCACGCCGCCCAGCGCACCGCCGGACGTGGTGGCCGTCACTTGCGCGTCATAGGCGCGGCTCGGCACGACCAGTCCCGTCAGCGTTACCGGCGCGGCCGTGATGTCGGCCGTCACGCCGGTTGGCGCGGTAATGGTGTAGTTGGCGCTGTCGGCGCCGGTCAGGCCCACTTGCGTGATGTTGACGGCTTTGCCCGTGCCGACGTTTTTGTTGGCAAAGCTGGCCGTCACCGTACCCATCGCCACCGTGTCCGAACCGAGTACGCCGGACAAGGCGCCGCCGGTGGTGGTGGCGGCCGTCGTGGCGTCATAGACGCGCGATACGCCGGTAATGCCGGTCACCGTCAGCGCGGCGGCCGTGATGTCGGCGCTCAAGCCGGTCGGCGCGGTGACCGTGTAATTGCCCGCGTCCGCGCCGGACAGGCCGACGCTGCTGACCGTGACGGCCTTGCCGGTGCCGACGTTCTTGTCCGCGAACGCCGCCGTGACGACGCCCTGCGTGACGGTATCGCCGTTGACGATGCCGGACAGCGTGCCGCCCGTGGTGGTGGCCGCGGTGGTCGCGTCATAGGTGCGGCTGACGGCCGTCATGCCCGTCACCGTCAATGCCTTGGCCGTGATGTCGGCGGTCAGGCCCGACGGCTGCGCCAGCGTGTAGTTGCCGGCATCGGTACCGGACAGGCCGCTGCTGCTGATGGTGACGGTCTTGCCGGTGCCGACGTTCTTGTCGGCAAAGCTGGCGCTGATGGTGCCGACCGACACCACGTCATTGCCCAGCACGCCGGACAGCGTGCCGCCGCTGATGCTGGCGTCGGTGGTGCCGTCATACACACGGCTGGCGGCGCTCAGGCCCGATACCGTCAACGGCGCCGCCGTGATGTCGGCCGTCACGCCGGTTGGCTGGGTCAGCGTGTAATTGCCGGCGTCCGCGCCCGACAGCGTCACCGTGCCCAGGGTAATGGCTTTCGCGGTGCCGACGTTTTTATCGGCAAAGCTGGCCGTCACCGTGCCCATCGCCACCGTGTCCGAACCCAGCACGTCGGACAAGGCGCCGCCGGTGGTGGTCGCGGCCGTCGTGGCGTCATAGACGCGCGACACGCCCGTCAATCCCGTGACGGTCAGGGGCGCGGCCGTGATGTCGGCAGTAAGGCCGGTCGGTACGGTGACCGTGTAGTCGCCCGCATCGGCGCCGGACAGCGCAATGCTGCCGACCGTGATGGCCTTGCCGGTGCCGACATTCTTGTCGGCAAAGCTGGCCGTCACGGCGCCCTTGGTGACCGTGTCGCCGCTGAAGATACCGCTCAGCGTGCCGCCCGACGTGGTGGCGGCCGTGGTGGCGTCGTACACGCGGCTCACGCCCGTCATGCCGGTGACCGTCAGCGGCGCCGCCGTGATGTTGGCGGTCAGGGCGGCCGGATACGTGACCGTGTAATTCCCGCTGTCCGTGCCCGACAGGACAACATTGCTGACGGTGACCGTCTTGCCCGTCCCGACATGTTTATCGGCAAAGCTGGCCGTCACCGCACCCAGCGTCACCACGTCGCTGCCCAGCACGCCGGACAGCGAGCCGCCCGATGTGGTGGCGCTGGTGGTGGAGTCATACGCGCGGCTCACCGCCGACATGCCCGTCAGCGTCAACGACGCGGCCGTGATGGCGCCTGTCACGCCGGTCGGCACGGTCAC
Source organism: uncultured Pseudoduganella sp. (assembly GCA_966211685.1). Lineage (GTDB taxonomy): Bacteria > Pseudomonadota > Gammaproteobacteria > Burkholderiales > Burkholderiaceae_D > Rugamonas. Next base: position 49,844 of record CBIHOX010000027.1, on the reverse strand, counting down.
CGAATAATTGCCGGCATCGGTGCCGGACAAGCCGACGCTGCTAACCGTCACGGCCTTGCCTGCGCCGACATTCTTGTCGGCGTAACTGGCCGATACCGTCCCCAGGGTCACGACATCGCTGCCCAATATCCCGGACAGCGTGCCGCCCGTGGTGCTGGCGCTGGTGCCGCCGTCGTAGGTGCGCGACACGCCGGTCAGGCCGGACACCGTCAGCGGCGCGGCCGTGATGTTGGCCGTCAGGCCGGTCGGCGCCGTCACCGTGTAATTGCCGGCGTCCGTGCCGGACAGGCCGACCGTGCCGACCGTGATGGCTTTGCCGGTACCGACGTTCTTGTCGGCGAAGCTGGCGGTGGTGGTCCCCAGGGTCACGGTGTCGCCGGTCAGTATGCCCGACAGCGTGCCGCCCGTGGTGCTGGCGCTCGTGCCGCCGTTATAGGCGCGCGAAACACCGGTCATGCCGGTGACCGTCAGCGGCGCCGCCGTGATGGTGCCGGTGGCGCCGGACGTATTGAGCGTGTAGTTGCCGGAACTTGCGCCGGACAGGACGGCTTCGGAAATCGACAGCGACTTGTTGGTACCGACGTTCTTGTCGGCGAAATTCACGGTCGCGACCAGGCTCAGCGTGTCACCGCTGACGATGTTGTTGAACGTCATATTCGACGTCGTTACCGACGTGCTGCGGTCATACGTCTTCGTGATGGTCGGCGTCACGGTGCGCTTGGTAATCGACAGCGTGGCGCCGGCGCCGGCATAGCTGATGTCGTATTTCGATGAATACAGGCCGGTCAGGCTGTAGCTGCCATAGTTGACGGCCGTGCCCCAGCCCAGCGTGCCGCCCAGCGACGCGGCCGAGTCGCTTCCGGTGAAGCCGGTATAGGTGGCCGAACCGCTGAACGTCGGCGTGGTGCCGTCATACACGTGCGTGGACGAACCGGACACGCTGACCGTCAGCGCGGTCAGCATGGATTTCAGCAGCGGCGTCGTATAGCCGTTGTAGATGCGCCAGTCGGAGTCGAAATCAAAGCCGGAATAGTTGGTCGACTGCATCATGTTGGCCGACGACAGGCCGGTGGCGCCGGTATCGGTCAGGCCCGCCGTGTCGCTGTTGTAGTACGCATTGGTCTGGCATCCGCAGCCGCCGCCGGCAAACGCGGCCTTGTTGCCGAAGCCGGAAGCCGATACCGCGCCGGAACTGTAGGCACGGGAAACCGAGCTGCCGTTGTAGCCGACGAAGCCGCCCATGTATTGATGGGAAATATCCTGGCCTGTCACGCCGGTCACGCTGCCGGTCGCGTAAGCGTCATGGATGGTGCCCAGGTTTTCCCCCACCAGGCCGCCGCCATAGGCGCCGGCGCTGACGCTGCCGGTGGCATAGACGTACGCCAGCGTGCCGTAATCATGGCTGCCGACCAGGCCGCCCACGTATTTGCCCAGGCTCGATACCGCGCCGGTGGCGTACGAATGGTCGATGCTGCCGGAGTTATAGCCGGCCAGGCCGCCCGCGTAATGGCCGCTGTTGCTGACCGCGCCGGTGGCGTACACGTACGACAGGGTCGCGCCATCGTTATAGCCGATCAGGCCGCCCGACGGCGTGTTATAGCCGGTTACCGATCCGGTGGCGTACACATTGTCGAGATTGACGTTGTTGGTGCCGATCAGGCCGCCTGCCGCGCCGCCGTAATCGGCGTGGCCGGACACCGAGCCGGTCGCGTACGAATTGTAGATGGTTTCCCAGTTATAGCCGACCAGGCCGCCGGCATGCGCCGACTCGCCGATTGCATACACCTGGCCACTGGCGTGGGAATTGGAAATCGTATTGTTGTTGTAGCCGACCAGGCCGCCCGCATACGTGGTGCCGTTGTCATTGTCGCCGGTGATAGTGCCGCTGGACGAGGAATTCGAAATCGTGGCGTAGTTGTCGCCCACCAGGCCGCCGACCTTTTCCACCCCGGTCACGTTGACGCTGCTGGTGACGTTGCTGATGGTGACGGACGAACCCGCCACGCCGGCCAGGCCGCCCACGTGGGTGCCGCCCTGGATATTGCCGGACAGCGTCAGGTCATGGATATTGGCGCTGCCGCCCAACTCGCCAAACAGCCCCACCGTGCTGTTGTAGGGGCGGTTGATGTACAGGCCGGAAATGGTCTTGCCATTGCCGTCGAAGTTGCCCTGGTACGCGTAATCGCTGTTGCCGATCGGCTGGAAGCCCTCGGACCAGCCCGAGGTGCCGCTGGCATCGATATTGTTGGCCAACTTGTAGTGATACGTGGTCTCCAGCATGCTGCCGACACCCTGCAAGCCATAGACGTCGACCAGCAGGTAGGGCGACGCCTCGGTGCCGCTGCCGCCCTTCGCTCGCAGGAAGGTGCCGCCGATATAGAAGTCGCCGGCCGACAGGGCCGGCAGCGTGGCGCTGTTCTGTACCCACGCGCCACGGTCCAGCGACAGCGTACCGGTGACGGCCAGGTCGGCCGTCACGTCCAGGTTGCTTGGCGCATACAGCGACAGGCTGCCGCCCCACGTCAAGGCCTGGTTCAGCGAAATGCTGCCCTCGTCGCTGTCGTTCGAAATGTAAAAGCCCAGGTAATCGGCCGTGACCTTGCTGGTCAGGCTGGACACCGGCACCACCATCGTTCCGGACGTTTCCGAGCCGCTGCCCAGGACGATGGAATTGCCCGTGTGGACCGCAAAGCTTGAAGTGGATACGGCGCCATCGATCGTGAGTTTGCCCGCCATGACTGCAACAGTACTGTCGGCCGTGGTGGACGAGGTGCTGCTGAACGTCACGCGCTTGTCGCCGGTCTGGCTGGTGGACAAGATCAGGCTGCCCGGCACATTCAAGGTACCGTTCAGCGTGATATTGTCTTCGGCCGACAGCGTCAGCGTCGATGGCTGCGAATTGCCGGTCGTGAAGTCCGCATTGCCCGACACCGTGACCGTCCCCCCATCGCCATACGTACTCACCAGCAGCGTGCCCGTGGTGCGCAAGTTGGGCAGCATGCCCGAGGTCAGCGACAGTGACGTGGCGGTGGCGGAAGATGCGCCGATTTCCACCGGACGGCCCTCGGACAGGGTGCTGATGCTGAGGGTGCCTGATCCGGCGTCGACCACGCCGGACGCCGCCAGCGTATCGGCCAAGATGGCGATGTCGCCGCCGCCGCTGCTGACGCTCCCGCTCGATGCGATATCGACGCTGTAGCCGCTGTCCTGCGTCAGCATGATGGAATTACCGCCGGACGACACCGCGCCCGAGACGACGATGCCTTGCAAACCCTGGATATAAATACCGCCCTGGCTGGTCGACACCGGGCCGGACAGGGTCAATACCCCATCGCTGTAGACGTTGATATGGCCATCGTCCTGTGCGGTAGTGGTGGCCGACGTGGCGTTGGTGATCGTGGTCGCGGCGCTGGTGAGCGAAACGTCGATGGACTTGTGGGCCGCCATCGACAGCGTTGAAATCGCGTTCGACGCCATCAGGTAAATGCTGCCGGTCGACGACGTGGCGGTCACGGTCGGCACCGTGATGCCGCCGCTGTTTTGCGTGATGTCGCCAGTCGCGGTCATCACCAGCGCGGCATTGGCATGGCTGCCGGTGATGGCGGCGTTGAGGACCATTTCGCCGCCGGACGCGGTCAGGGTCAGGGTCGAGTTGCCGCTCCATGACAATGGCGCGTTCACGGTCAGGTTGCCGGTGCCGCTGCCCAGCGCGTTCACGGTCGACACGCCCACACTGGTGCCCGCGTCCAGGTAGGCCGTCAATGTGCCGGCCAGGATACTGCTGCTCGACAGGCTCCCCACTTCCACGAAGGTGGACCCGGTCAGCTGCATGCTGCCGCTGGCGGCGCTGGAAACGATGGTGATGTCGGTCGGGTCCAGCAACAGGCTGCCGCCCTTGCCTTGGGGCGCCCTGGTATCGACCTTGCCCTGCATGTCGAGGTAGCCCCCCGACGTTTCAATGAAGCCGCCGTCGCCGCCCTGCGCGCCGCCGCGCGCCGACAGGCTGCCATAGACGCGGGTGGCCTTGTCGCTCCATGCGATGATGGTGCCGCCGTCACCGCTGCCGGTGGCGTCGGCCTTCACGGCAGCCTGTTCACCGATGTACGTTTGCTGCGCGTTCGGCACCGCGGCATCCTTGCCCTGCCTGCCGCCGCCGATCAGGACGTTTCCGCCGCCCTCGGCGCCGCTGGCGTCGGCCACCGCGTCCCCCGTCAGGCCGACCTGCCTGCCCAGCAGCGCGATGTCGCCGCCCTTGCCGGCGCTGTGCGTGGCGCTGGTCACGGACCCTTTTTCCAGCAAGGTCGTGCCGGACGATTTCAAGACGATCTTGCCGTTTTCGCCACGCACGGCGCTGTCGGCGCTGACCTTGCCGCGCTGGTTCACCAGCGCCCCATAAATGCCGACCCGCCCGCCCGACGCCAGCACCTGGCCCAGGTTCAGCGCCTGGTCCGACGGCGCCGACACCACCACGTGCACCGACGGGTCGGACGAATCGACCAGCTGCACCGTATGGCCCGCCGCCAGCACCACTTCGCCCTGCGGCGACGTGACCACACCGCTGTTTTCCACGCTGGCGCCGACCAGGTAGACGCGCCCGCCGCCCGGCGTGACGATCGCCCCTTCATTCACCACCTTGCCGGCATTGGCGCCGCTGAAGCGGTGCCGTCCGGCCAGGAAGTCGTTGTCCGACAGCGCCAGCGACGACGCCACCAGTGATTGCACGTCCACGCGCGCATCCTTGCCGAACACGACGCCGTTCGGGTTGATCAGGTACACGTGGCCATTCGATTGCAGTGCGCCCAGGATGCGGCTGGGGTCCTGTCCCGTGATGCGGTTGAGTACCCGGCTGTTGGCGCTTTGCTGGATGAAGCGCGTGACTTCGTCGGGCGCGATGGAAAAACTCTGCCAGTTGATGATGGCGTTTGGGGTGTTCGTGATGGAAAACAGGTTCCCGCTTTGCTGGAACGTGGCCTGGCCCGCGATGACTTGCGGCGCCAGCGGATTGGCGGACGCCGCGCCGTAGCAGGCGGCCACCATGACAGCCAGCGCTTTGCGCTTGAGGTTGAAGGGAAGCTGACGGGTATTCATGATCATTCCTCTGTGCCGCCGGGGCGGGGCGGCCTTCCTTAAGCGGTGCGCCGGTATACGTACGGACTTCGCATCTGGTTGATAGTCCGGTGAATGGCGCGATTAATGGTGGCGGTTAATGATGGCGGTTAATGGTGGCGATTCGTGATGCGATTGATGCAACTGGTACGACTGGTGCGGCTGGTGCGATCTGTACGGTTGATGGCGCGGTGATTGGCCCGGTGCATGGGACAGGCAACCGTGCCGTCAATAGGACAGGCCCAGCCGCACATGCAGGCGGTTGGCGCCGTTGCGGCCGGTGGCGCCGGCCTGCACCACATGGCCATAATCGAGCTGCAAGTTCAACGAATTGCCCATCAGGACACGCAGGCCCAGGCCCACGCTGCCGATGGTAGTGCTGGCCAGTTCGCTCGGCAATGCATGGTTGCGTTTTGTATAAGCGGTATCATAGAAACCCAGTACGCGGCACTGCCAGCGGTCCGACTGGCACAGGTCCGGGGTATAGGCTTCCAGGTTGGCGCCCACGCCGCTGTCATTGGACACTTCGCGTTCCCCGAAGCCGCGCACCGAACCGGCGCCGCCGGCGCCGAACTGCTCGCCGGGAATCAACATATCGGATGTCAACTGTCCATTGACGATGGCGCGCAACTGCCAGTCGCCCGGCAGCGCCCGGCCATAGCTGCCGGACAGGCGCAGCATGGTGTAGCGCGCCTTGGCGCCAACGCGGGCAAGGTTGAAGTCCTTTGCGCCGCCTTTGTCGCCGCCCGGAATGTTGTGCAGCAGCGTGACCGAGCCGCCCAGGTCCGTGCCATCCTTGGCCCAGTTGGCCACGTAATTGATGGACAGCGGATGCACCGTGACGTCATTGCCCAGCTGGGCGCCACTGTACAGCACGTTGTTCTTGAACGCCTTGTAATCAAGGCCATAGATCAGGCGTGAATCGAGTTCGCCGCGCCGCGCCAGGTTGTGCGTATAACGGGCGCCATACACGGCGCCCTTGCCGCTCACGGCCAGGCTCAGCACCCCGGCCGTCACCACGCCGGAATCCACGTTGGAATAACTGGCGAACAAGTCGATCGCGTCGCCCAGGCTGTACAGCGGGATGTGGTAACCGAGGCCATACACCTTGACCTGGCTGGGCTTTTCCACCGTGGTCGTGTATTGCAGGCTGGCCACGTGGTCCAGCCCCCACAAGTTAGCGTGCTGCAGCACCACGCCGACGTGGGTCTTGCCGGTGGCGTCGGTGCCGGTATTATCCATGTTGAGCATGGCTTTCCACGGATTTTCATCCGTCACATCGAGCGCCGCATCGACTTCGCCATCCTCTTCGCTGCTTTGCAACTTCAGCGCGATCTTGCGCGCCGGGCTGTCATTGGCCAGCCGCAGGCCGGCCGACACACGTTTCAAGTCCGGCGTTTTCCCCTCTTGCAGGTGGGGCAGCGCACGCCGGATATTGGCTTCGTCAAAGTACTGGTTGCCGCTGACCTTGATCCGGCCGATCCTGGTTTCCACGACCTTGAACTGCACCACACCCTTGTCGAGTTCCTGCTCCGGCAGTTCGACCGTGACAATATTGTAGCCGCGCGCGTGATACACGGCTTCCAGCGCTTCCAGGGCCCGCTGCACGTCGCCAAAATCGCGCCGCGGGCCGGCAAACGGCGCCAGCACGCTGTCGATTTCCGACTGCTGCAACAAGCTGTTGCCGCTGACGGTGAACCGCGTGATTTCAAACCGGACTACGCCATCGTCCGGTTCGGCAGCCCAGGCATTGCTGACGGCGGCGGCCAGGAGGGAGGCTGCAAATAAGCGCGCAAGTTGTCGTTTCATGTATCGGCTCGTGGGTTGTTCTTGTGCTGTACGGAATTATTACTCAGGAGTGGCCCGTTGCGTCCTGCAACCTGAAATTTTGCAACTGTATGAGACAAATTCCGTAATGGGCGGCCACAACTGCAGCCCAACGGAATGCTAGCACGGATACAACAATTAATGCCCAATTGTAATTATTTCGATACAAAAATACTTGCAATTCAAACTTATTCTTTCAACCACGTTATCAATCAGTTTATTTTTCCGGCAAACCGCCGGCGCCGAATGTTGCCGGCAAATCAAAACGCATGCCGGGATTGGCGAACATTTTCACCGGCTTGGCCTGGTCATCCTTGATATACCCATACTGGCCCGGATCGTATTGGAAAAAACCGGCCTGGTTGGTCAGCGAAATGCCGCCGTCGCTGACGTAGACGTGCAAGCCGGGATCGAGCCGGCTGGCGTCCGCACCATCGGCATTGCCGGTCAGGTACTCCAGGAAGAATGTGGTGCCGCGGATGCCGATGGTGGCGCTGGGCGTGTGCAGTGTGAATTTCTCTTTGTTGCGCTTGCCGAGCAAGCCGCTCACGGAGCGCAAACCGCCCCGCAACAGGCGCAGGCCGGCGCTGTCGGCGTCCGGTTTACCATGGTCAAATGTGAAATGGTCGATGGCCAGCGTGGTCACCGGTTTCAGGACGATTTCACTGTCATCGACAAACTTCACCATGGCATAGCTTTCCTTGCCGGTCGTGAGCACTTCGCCGCTGGCCACTTCGGATTTCAGGGTCAACTGGCGCACCGCGCCATCGGGGCGGCTGGCGGTCATGCCGCCGCTGAGCTGGATAACGGTGCCGGCCACCGGCCCGGCCAGCGCCGCCCCCGCCATGACGGACAGCGCCAGCGCGGCGGCACGCATGGCCGCCGCCATCGGCCGGCGTGCGCTACAGCCTCTAGTTACAGTAAAGCTTCTTGACGGGTTCTTCTTTCCTGGGTGTGCTGTCCTGGGCTGCCACGCCATCCTTCTTCTCCTCTTTACTGGAATTGCTGTCCGATTTGCTGTCGGACGATGTACTTGAACTGGAAGCTGCCGGCGCCCCGCCGCCCGCGCCGCCCGCCGCCTGGGTGGACGTGGTGTCCGCCACCTGGCTGGCCGTGGTGTTGATCAGGTTGACGGTGGTGTTCAACGCTTCACGGACGGGCTCGGTTTCCTTGTTTTGCTGGGCATTGGCGGCCGCGTCCGCCGCAGCCTTGGCGGCGGCTTCCTCGGCGGCTTTCTTGGCGGCCGCTTCGGCGGCGGCCTTGGCGGCGGCTTCCTCGGCAGCTTTCTTGGCAGCCGCTTCGGCGGCGGCCTTGGCCGCGGCTTCCTCGGCGGCTTTCTTCGCAGCCGCTTCGGCGGCGGCCTTGGCGGCGGCCTCTTCCGCGGCTTTTTTCGCGGCGGCTTCGGCGGCAGCCTTGGCGGCGGCTTCTTCCACGGCTTTCTTCGCGGCGGCTTCGGCGGCAGCCTTGGCGGCGGCCTCTTCCGCGGCTTTCTTCGCAGCGGCTTCGGCGGCAGCCTTGGCGGCGGCTTCTTCCGCGGCTTTCTTCGCGGCGGCTTCGGCGGCAGCCTTGGCGGCGGCTTCTTCCGCGGCTTTCTTCGCAGCGGCTTCGGCCGCAGCCTTGGCCGCGGCTTCTTCCGCAGCCTTTTTCGCTGCTGCTTCGGCGGCGGCTTTGGCGGCGGCTTCCTCGGCAGCCTTGGCCGCGGCTTCAGCCGCGGCCTTCGCGGCGGCTTCTTCGGCGGCTTTGGCGGCCGCTTCCGCAGCAGCCTTGGCGGCAGCTTCCTCGGCAGCTTTCGCGGCAGCTTCCGCCGCGGCTTTCGCGGCGGCCTCCTCGGCAGCTTTTGCCGCGGCTTCTTCCGCTGCCTTCTTCGCTGCCGCTTCGGCGGCGGCCTTGGCCGCGGCTTCCTCGGCGGCTTTCTTCGCGGCGGCTTCGGCAGCGGCCTTGGCCGCGGCTTCCTCGGCGGCTTTCTTCGCAGCGGCTTCGGCAGCGGCCTTGGCCGCGGCTTCCTCGGCGGCTTTCTTCGCGGCGGCTTCGGCGGCGGCCTTGGCGGCGGCTTCTTCCGCGGCAGCTTTCGCCGCGGCTTCTTCGGCAGCCTTGGCGGCCGCCTCGGCTGCCGCTTTGGCGGCGGCTTCTTCGGCGGCCGTCTTCGCGGCGGCTTCAGCCGCCGCGGCCGGGTCGTTGATGGTCGGCGTGGTGCCGCTGGCAAAAATGGTTGCAGGCGCCGTCACCGAACCGGTCAGCGACGTCATCGACACGCCGCCCGGGCTGCTGATGGCTGCGCTGGAGCCCGCCACGATATTGCCGGTGTCGGCGGTCATCGATACCGAGCCCGACGTGCTGGTGATGGCGCCATTGACGCCGATGCTGGTGCCGGCGTCCATCGTGATGTTGTGTACGGCTGTCAGCGACGAGCCTGGCGCCAGCGAGATGTCGGTGCTGGCGTCGAGCGCAATGGAATCGGCGGTGATGGATGACAGGATCTGGATCGGGCTGTGCGCCGTGAGCCGCACCGCATGGCCCGGTGCGCTCAGCGGACTCTGCTCCTTGATACCGCCGGCGCCGGTGTTGTCGATCAGGATGGAGCCATCCGTATTCGATATCGCGCCCAGCACCAGCATATTGGTGCCGGTCGTGTTGACCAGCGTGATGTCGCCAGTACCCGTATTGACGCCGCTGTAGGCGCGCACCTGGTTGGCGGCATGGGTCAACGCCACGCCGGTATGCGATTGCGTCGCCAGCGAGTTGGTCACCAGCGGTCCGGTTTGCGAAATGCCGCCGCCTTCGGCCACATTCAGCGTCATGCCGGCCAGCGCCTGCGTCGCCCGCAGCGCCAGGTTGCCGCTGTTTTGCGTGATGGCCAGGGTGCCGGGAATCGCGAACGTTCCGCCAGTATGCGCCCAGTTGCCGTTGACGGTCACGGCGTTGAGGCCACTAACCGTGCCCGCGCCCTGCGCGAAACTGTTGAACGCCACGCTGCCGCCGCCGGCCAGCGCGCCGCCGGTCTGCGTGTAACTGCCGCCGCTCAGCGTGCCGGTGACGTTGACGGCGCCGCTGCTCATGGTCAGGCCGGCAATCGTGGACGCATGGCCGGCACTGGTGCCCAGGTTCAGCGTGCCGCCGCCGATGACCAGGTTCTGGCTGCCCGACACGCTCAGTGTATTGAGCGTGACCGCGCCACTGTTCAAGACCACGTCGCCGGACGCCAGCGGCAACAGCACGGCCGCCACGTTGGCGCCGTCGGGCAGCACGCCGTCCTGCCAGTTGGACGCGTTGGTCCAGAGATTGCCGGCGCCGCCGGTCCAGGTAGCCAGCGCGCGCTGCGTGATGTCGGCCGTGACGCCGGTCGGCAAGGTCACCGTATAGTTGCCGGCATCGGCGCCGACCAGTGGAATCGTGCTGAACGTCAGTGGCTTGGCCGTGCCGACATTCTTGTCCGCGAACGCCGCGGTGATGGTGCCCGCCGCCACCACGTCGCTGCCGATCACGCCATGCAGCGTGCCGGACGTGGTCGATGCCGCCGTGGTGTTGTTGTATTCGCGCGATACGCCCGTGATGCCGGTGATGGTCAGCGCGGCCGGCGTGATATTGGCGGTCAGCCCGGTTGGCGGCGTCACCGTGTAATTGCCGGCGTCGCTGCCGGTCAGCGCCAGCGACGATACCGTCACCGGTTTCAGGGTGCCCACGTTCTTGTCCGCGAACGCGGCGCTGACGGCGCCGATCGCCACGCTCTCGCTGCCGATGACGCCGGCCAGCGTGCCGCCCACCGTCGTGGCGGCGGTGGAGCCATCATACACGCGGCTGTTGGCGGTCATGCCGCTGACGGTCAGCGCGGCCGGCGTGATGTCGCCGGTCAGGCCGGTCGGCAGGGTAATCGTGTAATTGACCGCGTCGGCGCCCGTCAACGCGATGTGCGACACCGTGACGGCCTTGCCGGTGCCGACGTTCTTGTCCGCGAAGTCCGCCGTGACGGCGCCCATCGTCACCAGTTCGCCTTCGTAAATGCCGGACAGCGACCCGCCCGAGGTGGCCACGCTGGTGCCGCCGTTGTAGGCCCGGCTGGTGGCGCTCAGGCCCGATACCGACAGCGCCAGCGCCGTGACATCGGCGCTCAGCGCGGGCTGCGACAGCGCATAGTTGGCGGCGTCGGTCCCGCTGATGGCCAGCGCGCCGTTGGGCAGCGTGATGGCTTTGGCGGTTCCGACATTCTTGTCGGCGAAATTGCCGATGCTGACCGACGAATTCAGGGTCACGCTGTCGCTGCCGATCACGCCGGCCAGTACCGGGGTGCCGCTGACATAGACGCCGGTGCTGCCGTTATAGGCGCGCGAAACGCCGGCCAGGCCGCTGACCGTCAGGCTGGCCGGCGTAATGTCGGCAGTCAGTCCACTGGGCAGGGTGACGGCATAATTGCCGGCGTCGGCGCCGCTCAGCGTGACGGCGCTGACCGTCACGGGCTTGCCGGTATCGGCGTTCTTGTCGGCAAACGCCGCGGTAACGGTATCGATGGCCACCGTGTCGCTGCCGATCACGCCGGACAGCGCACCGCCGCTGGTGGTCGCGGCGACCGTGCCATCGTAGACGCGCGACACGCCGGCAATGCCGGTCACGGTCAGCGCCGCCGGCGTGACGTTGGCCGTCAGCCCGGTCGGCAGGGTCACGGTGTAGTTGCCGGCGTCGGCGCCGCCCAGCGCCACCTGCGACACCGTGACGGCCTTGCCGGTGCCGACGTTCTTGTCCGCGAAATCGGCCGTCACTGTTCCCATGGTGACGGTATCGCCTTCATAAATGCCGTACAGCGAACCACCCGAGGTGGCCACGCTGGTCCCGCCGTCATAGGCGCGGCTGGTTGCCGTCAAGCCGGATACCGTGGCCGCCGCCGCGGTGACGTCGGCCGTCAGGCTCGGCGTCACCAGCGTGTAATTGCCGGCGTCGCCGCCCGTCAGGGTCAGCGCGCCGCCGGGGATGGTGATGGCCTTGCCGGTGCCCACATTCTTGTCGGCAAAGGTGCCTGAACTCAGGCTGGAATACAACGTCACGGCATCGCTGCCGATCACGCCGTTCAGTACCGGCGCGCCGCTGATGGTGACGCCGGTACCGGCGTTGTAGGCACGCGAGACGCCGGCGATGCCGCTGACCGTCAGGCTGGCCGCCGTGATGTCGGCAGTGAGCCCGGTCGGCAGCGTGACGGAGTAATTGCCGGCATCGGCCCCGGTCAGCGGCAGCGCCGATACCGTCACGGCCTTGCCGGTGCCGACGTTCTTGTCCGCGAACGATGCCGTCGCCGTGCCCATCGCCACGGTTTCACTACCCAGCACGCCGTTCAGCGCGCCGCCGGTCGTGGTGGCGGTGGTGGTAGCGTCATAGACGCGGCTGTTGGCGGTCATGCCGGTGACCGTCAGCGTCACCGGCGTGATGTTGGCGGTCAGCCCGGTGGGCGGCGTCACGCTGTAGTTGGCGGCGTCGGCGCCGGTCAGCGCCACGTTCGACACCGTCACTGCCTTGCCGGTGCCGACGTTTTTCGTGTCGAAATCGGCCGACACCGCGCCGATCGCCACCACGTCGCTGCCCTGGATGCCGGTCAGGTAGCCGCCGCTGGTGGTGGCCGACGTCAGCATGTTGTAGGTGCGGTTCGACGCCGTCATGCCATAGATGGTCAGCGCCGCCTGGCTGATGTCGGCCGTCAGTCCCGTCAGCGCCGATACCGTATAGTTGCCGGCGTCGGCGCCCTGCAGGGTGATCACGCTGCCCGGCGCCGTCACCGCCTTGCCGGACCCGGCGTTCTTGTCGGCAAAGGTGCCGCTGCCCAGGCTGGCGCTGGCGCTGACGTCGTCGGTGGTGCTGCCCACGGTGATGATGCCCGACAGCACCGGCGTGCCGGTCAGCGCAGCCGTGGTCGTGGCGTCATAGGTGCGGTTGACGGCCGTCACGCCGCTGACCGTCAGCGCCGCCGCGGTGATGTCGCCGGTCAGGCCCGACGGCAGGGTCAGGGTGTAGTTGCCGGCGTCGGCGCCACCCAGGGTGAAGGACGAACCCGATACCGTGACGGCCTTGCCGGTGCCGACGTTCTTGTCGGCGAAGGCGCCATTGCCGAGGGTGACGTTGACCACGTCCGAACCAAGCACGCCGCCCAGCGACGCGGTCCCCGCCAGCGCGGCGGTGGTGGTGCCGTCATAGGTGCGCGTGGGTCCGGTCACGCCGCTGACCGTCAGCGTGGCGGCCGTGACGTTGGCAGTCAGGCCGGTCGGCGGCGTCATCGTGTAATTGGCCGCGTCGGCGCCGCTCAGCGTGAAGGCCGAGGCGCCGATCGTGACGACCTTGCCGGTGCCGATGTTCTTGTCGGCGAACGTGGCCAGGCCCGGGGTGTAGCTGAACGTGACCGTGTCGCCGCTGACGGCGCAGCACAGCGTGGCCGACCCGGTGTTGAGCGAGGCCACGTTGGTGCTGTCGTAGACCCGGCTCACGGCGCTCAGGTTGCTCAGTGTCAGCGGCGCCGCCGTGATGGTGCCGGTGCCGGTGGTGCTGGCCAGCGTGTAATCGGACGCGGCCGATCCTGTCAGCGACAGGCTGAAATTCAGCCCCTTGCCGGTGCCTGCGCCCTTGGTCTGGAACGTCACGCTGCCGGTGGTGCCGACGTTGGCGCTGTCGGCGCTCTGCACGTTGGACAGGGCGATGGTGGCGCCCGGGAAGGTCAGCAGGCCATCATAAACCTTGCTGCCCGACACCGTCACCGTGACTGGGCGCTGGCTGATGGTCAGCGACGACGACGCGCCGGTGTAGCTGATGTCGTATTTGGTCGACGACAGGCCGCCGGCCGTGTACGATCCGGCGTGCAGCGCGGTGCCCCATCCGAGCGCGCCGCCCAGGCTGGACGACGTATCGCCGCCGGTAAAGCCGCTGTAGGCGGCCGTCACGTCGAACGCCTGGGCCGTGCCGTCATACGTCTTGCTGGTAGTGCCGCCGGTCAGCGTGACGGTCAGTGGCACCAGGAAGTCGCGCAGCATCGCGCTGGTGCTGCCGTTGTAGAGTTGCCAGGTCCCGGAAAAGTCGAAGCCGGAGAAATTCGACTGCTGCAGCATTTGCGTGCTGGTCAGGCTGGTCGCGGCGGTATCGGTGACGCCGCTGCCGGCCGTGCTGGAATTCCAGTACACGCTGGTGACCGAGCCGGACGAATTCAGGCCGACGGCGCCGTGCACGTCGGTAAAGCCGGAAGCGCTGAGCGCGCTGGTGGTATACGACGTGCCGATCGAGCCGGCCGAATAGCCGGCCAGGCCGCCGACCTGGGCATGGGTCAAGCCACTGTTGGCGCTGGTGCCGGACACGCTGCCGGTGGCGTAGGTATCGCTGATGGTGCCCACGTTGTAGCCGGCCAGGCCGCCCACGCTGCGCCCGCCCGTCACGCTGCCGGTGGCATAGGATTTGGTGATGCTGCCGGAGTTGTAGCCAACCAGCCCGCCGGCCACTTCGGACGTCGTGGAAACCGCACCGGACGCCGACGATTTGGTGACCAGGCCACCGTAATTGAAGCCGACCAGGCCGCCGGCCTTGGCCAGGTTGCCGCTGCCGGACGCCGTCACCGCGCCGCTGCTGGACGACCCGGTCACGGTGCCGGAACTGGACATGCCGACCAGCCCGCCCACGGCAAACACGCCGGACACCGACGCGCTGCTGGTGACGCCCGACACGGTGCCGCCGCTGCTGCTGCCGGCCACCGCCCCGGTGTATTCCGCGCCCGTGATGGAGCCCGACAAGGTCAGGTTTTTCACGGTGCCGGCGCCAAGGTAGCCGAACAGGCCGACGCCATCGGTGCTGGAGCGGTTGATGGCCAGGCCGGAAATCGTCATGCCATTGCCGTCAAAGGTCCCAGTGTAGGGCGAACCGGAACTGCCGAGCGGCGCGAAGCCGGATCCGCCGTTCCAGGCCGACGTGCTGGAGGCGTCGATATTGTTGGCCAGGATGTAATGCTCGGCGCTGTTGAACGAGGTCGCGCCCTGCAGGCCATAGACGTCGGTGATCTGGTACGGTGAATTGGAGGTGCCGTCGCCGCCGGCAACGCGGCGGAAGCCGGCCGACGTCAGCGCCAGCTGTCCCAGGCTCAGCGACGGCAGCGATCCATCCTGGACCCAGCTGCCGTTTTCCAGCGACAGCTGGCCCCCCACGGTAATGGCGTTGCTGCCGGTGATGTACTGGCCCATCGCGCTCAGGAACAGGTGGCCCGACCATGTCAGCGGCTGGCTGATCGTGATATTGCCCGCTGTGATGGCGTCGTCCACCGTGAAGCTCAGGTTGCTGGTATTGAACTTCGACAGCGTGGCGGTGGGGATGTTGAGCACGCCGCTGGTTTCACTGCTGGCGCCCAAGTCGATCGAATTTTCCGTCACCACCCCGATGATGGGTGCGGTGATGGTCTGGTTCACTGACAGCAGCCCTGCCCCCAGGACCACGGCCGAACCGGACGACAGCATGCCGTCGAGCGTGATGCGCGCCGCGCTGGTATCCGTGGTGGCCAGCACCAGGTTGCCGGTGGCCGCCACCGTGCCCTGCACGTTGATGCCGGCGCTGCCGCGCGAAACGATGTTGAGCGCGCCGCTTGGGTGCGATGACGTCACGTCGAGCGCATTGACCACCACGTCGGGGCTGCCGATGTCGCCATTATGCGTCAGCGTGATGTCGCCCGTGGTCGACAGGCGCTTGATTTCCTCTTCACTCAACGCCAGCGTGTTGGCCGCATCGGCTTCCGTGCCGCCCAGGTGCAGCGCCTGGCTGGTGCTGCGCGCGGCCACGGAAATCGCGCCGCTGCCGGCGCTGACGGAACCCTGCAAATCCATGTTGTCGGCGCGCAGGGTGATCAAGCCGTTACCGCTGGAAATCGCCGTGCTGCTGCCGGTGGCGATACCCTGGCCGTAGGCCGCCTGCAGCGTGACGGCGCCGCCGCCCGTGGTGACGTTGCCATTGACGGTGAGCGCGCCCGAGGAGCTGGTCAGGGAAATGGCGCCGCTGCCGCTGGAGGTGACGGCGCCCGTGGTCAGCGTCTGCGCCGTCAAGCCGATACTGTTCAAGGCCGACGCGGTGACCGTGCCGCTGATGGCGTTCGACGAATTCGTCAGCGCGATGCTGCCGGCCGGCGCGGACGCCGTCAGCGATGCCACGGTGACGGCTGCGCTCTGAGAAATCGAACCGCCCAGGGCATTCAGCATGAGCGGTGCGCTTGCGGCTGTGATGGTATCGTTGATGACAATATTGTTATCGGCCCGTAAGGTCAGCGCATTGCCCGTGCCCCAGCTGATGGGAGCGGAAACGGTAATATTGCCGGCGCCGGCGCCACTGCTGTTTTCGGTGCTCACCGTGATATTGGCGCTGTCCAGCGCGTTTTGGAGGCGGCCGGTATCGAGTTCACTGTTGGTATAACTGCCGCTTTCCGAGAAGATGTTGCTGGAAATGCCGATACTGCCGGTGGGCGAACCGGAAATGATGGTGATGTTGGTCGGGTCCAGCAACAGCTGGCCGGTCTTGCCTTGGGGCGCCCTGGTATCGACCTTGCCCTGCATGTCGAGGTAGCCCCCCGACGTTTCAATGAAGCCGCCGTCGCCGCCCTGCGCGCCGCCGCGCGCCGACAGGCTGCCATAGACGCGGGTGGCCTTGTCGCTCCATGCGATGATGGTGCCGCCGTCACCGCTGCCGGTGGCGTCGGCCTTCACGGCAGCCTGTTCACCGATGTACGTTTGCTGCGCGTTCGGCACCGCGGCATCCTTGCCCTGCCTGCCGCCGCCGATCAGGACGTTTCCGCCGCCCTCGGCGCCGCTGGCGTCGGCCACCGCGTCCCCCGTCAGGCCGACCTGCCTGCCCAGCAGCGCGATGTCGCCGCCCTTGCCGGCGCTGTGCGTGGCGCTGGTCACGGACCCTTTTTCCAGCAAGGTCGTGCCGGACGATTTCAAGACGATCTTGCCGTTTTCGCCACGCACGGCGCTGTCGGCGCTGACCTTGCCGCGCTGGTTCACCAGCGCCCCATAAATGCCGACCCGCCCGCCCGACGCCAGCACCTGGCCCAGGTTCAGCGCCTGGTCCGACGGCGCCGACACCACCACGTGCACCGACGGGTCGGACGAATCGACCAGCTGCACCGTATGGCCCGCCGCCAGCACCACTTCGCCCTGCGGCGACGTGACCACACCGCTGTTTTCCACGCTGGCGCCGACCAGGTAGACGCGCCCGCCGCCCGGCGTGACGATCGCCCCTTCATTCACCACCTTGCCGGCATTGGCGCCGCTGAAGCGGTGCCGTCCGGCCAGGAAGTCGTTGTCCGACAGCGCCAGCGACGACGCCACCAGTGATTGCACGTCCACGCGCGCATCCTTGCCGAACACGACGCCGTTCGGGTTGATCAGGTACACGTGGCCATTCGATTGCAGTGCGCCCAGGATGCGGCTGGGGTCCTGTCCCGTGATGCGGTTGAGTACCCGGCTGTTGGCGCTTTGCTGGATGAAGCGCGTGACTTCGTCGGGCGCGATGGAAAAACTCTGCCAGTTGATGATGGCGTTCGGCGTGTTCGTGATGGAAAACAGGTTCCCGCTTTGCTGGAACGTGGCCTGGCCGGCGATGACTTGCGGGGCGGTGGGATTGGCGGATGCGGAGGTATAGCATGCGGCGACCAGGACAGCGAGCATTTTGCGGCGCAGTCCATGGTGGACGGGATGGAGGTTCATCATGCCTTCCTTATTTGCTGTGGCGGGATCACCAGCGCATGCCTATGCGCACGTGCAGGCGGTTCTTGTCTTCCTGCGGCACCGTGGTGGAGCGGACCACGCGGCCATAATCCACTTGCAGGTCGACGTTCTTATAGACATTCATCCGCAAGCCCACGCCGACGCTGCGCACCGAATTGCTGCGCAGCGTGCCGGGCAGGTCGCGGTTGTTGCGGAAATACCCCTTGTCGTAAAACGCCAGTGCGCGGCAGCGCCAGCGCACGTATTCGCCGCACAATTCCGGTGAATACAATTCCACGTGCGCCGCCAGCCCGCTGTCGCGCGCCAATGCGCGGTCATTGAAGCCGCGCACCAGCAGCCCGCCGCCGGCGCCGCCGGCGCCGAACTGCTCGCCGGGCAGCAGCACGTCGCTGGTGTATTGCCCATGCACCCCGGCCCGTACCTGGAAGTCGCTGGGCAGGTCGCGCGTCAGCTGCGCCGCCAGCCGCACGATGCTGTAATTCGAACTGGCGCCGGGACGCAGGCGCGCCACGTCATCCTGGTGGCCGCGCGGTGCGCCGATGTTGTGCAGCCAGGTGACCGATCCGCTCACGGTGCCCTCGTCCAAAGTCCAGTTGCCGCTGACATTCACGCTCACCGGCGTCACGGTGACGTCGTTGCCGGGTTCGACCTCCTGCAGCGGCCCGTTGGCGCGGTAACCGCGCACGTCGGCGCCCAGGCTGACCCGCGATTCGTAGGCGCCGCCGGACGACAGCAACTGGTTCCAGCGCACGCCCAATGCCGCCCCCTTGCCGGGGCTGTCCAGCGCATCCTGCCGCGAACCGGATGCGCCGGCCGCGCCGCCTGTTCCCGCGGCGTTGCCGACACCGCCAACGCCATCCGGACCGGCGCGCGCGGCCGCGCCGCCAAGGCGCGCGGCCTGCGACCAGCTCCCATAGACGTCCAGCGTATCGCCGCGCCGTTCCAGGCCTGAGAGCGGGATCGAATACCCGAGCCGGACACCGCCGCGCAGGCGGCTGTCGCTGTTGTCGAGTACCGCCGCCCCTTTCAGCGCCGATGGGTCATCCTGTCCGCCGGCATGTGCGACGGCCGCTGCCGCGGCCAGGGCCGTGGCAGCCAGCGATTGCACGATTGGACATCCCATGATGCCTCCGGACAGCAGACGTCACCACTCCCGGTAGCTACCTGATAAATTAGCCAATAAGAAATGGTTGTTACTTAAAGTTTAGTCCGAATTAACCGCGTTGCGCACGTAACCGAGCAATTTTTGCGGAGCCTGATGCAGGCTGGAGACACTTTTGATAGTGGCGGCCGGGCGGCCCCGGCCGGCGCCTTATTTGGTCTCGAATTTGGTGACGCCATCCCAGTCGTCGCCAGGCGGATGTTCGCGGTAGATCGCGATCCGCTCCAAATACAGTGTGTACAGGCCGCGTGGATGGGCGGTGTTGAGTTCTTCCAGCATGGCCTGGGCGGCGTCCCACTGCTGGCTTCTCACCAGCGCCAGCGCTTCATGCCAGCGCGCGATCTCGGCGCGCTCGGCGTCCTGCAAATCCTTGTCCAGGCAGACCGGCTCGAAGATCGCCACCGGTTCGTTCTTGCCCTTGACCTTGACCAGGTCCAGTTCGCGGTACGCGAATTCGGTGGCCGCGTGGCGCGTGACCTCGCCCACGCAAATGCCCACGCCATACACCTTAGTGATGCCTTCGAGGCGCGAACCCAGGTTCACCGCGTCGCCCATGACGGTATAGGCGCGGCGGATTTCCGAACCCATGTCGCCCACGTGCATCGGGCCCGAGTTCAGGCCGATGCCGATTTTCAGTTCCGGCCAGCCGCGCTTGAGGAAGTCTTCATTGAGCTTGTGCGCGCTTTCCTGCATTTTCAGCGCCGTGGCCACCCCGCGGAACGCATGGTCGGGGAAGGCCACCGGCGCCCCCCAGAACGCCATCACGGCGTCGCCGATGTACTTGTCGAGCGTGCCCCGGTAATAATCGCGGATATCGGTCGACATCGCGGTCAGGTACAGGTTGATGTATTCGCGCAGCTGTTTCGGCGTCAAGCCCTCGGAAATCGTGGTAAAGCCCCGGACGTCGACGAACATCACCGTCAACTCGCGGCTTTCGCCATCCATGTTGTATTTTTCCGGGTCTTCCGCCATCTCGGCCACCAGCTCCGGCGCCACGTATTCGCCGAAGCGCGACACCAGCGCGCGGCCGCGGCGCACTTCGAAGAAATAGCCCCAGGCCACGTTGAGCACGAACAGCGCGGCGGCCAGCAGGAGGACAATGGCCAGCCTCAGTACCCAGTCCCAGCTGGTATACATGTGGTAGTTGGCGCCCGCGGCGGCGGCCATCACCGCCAGCGCCATGGTGATCGCCCACAGCGGCGACAACACCGGCAGCGCCAATGTCAACAGCAGGCCGACCGCCAGCACCATTGCCACTTCCAAGGTCACGGCAAAGTCGGGATGGACCTTGAACTGGTCGTCGAGAATCGACTTGATGATGTTGGCGTGGATTTCCACCCCCGGATATTCCGCGTTCACCGGGGTCGCCCGCAAGTCGTTCAGGCCCGGTGCGGTGGTGCCAACCAGGACTATCGTACCTTCCAGCACCTCTTGCGGCACTGCGCCCTTCATGACGTCAACCGCCGAAACATAACGGAACGCACCGCCATCGGGACCACCCCTGCCACGGAACTGCACGGTCGTGACCAGGCCTTCGCCGACCGGTATCAAGCGGTTGCCTTCGGAACTGAACATGGCAATCTTGTCGATCCCGCCATTGGCTTTTTCACTGTCGGACAGTGTATCGACCGTGCCTTCAAGGTAAGGCGCGATGGCGTGGGCGCCAATTGCCACCGCCACCGTGGCCAGGGACAGCGTCGGATAATAACCCTTGCCGACTTTTTGCAGCAGCGCGGTGCTGCGCACCACGCCATCGGCATCGGTCACCACGCTGAAACTGCCGGCGGTCGCGGCGGCATCCTGCAGCCGCTTGATGTTGCCTTCATAACCGGGGGTTTCAAACGCCGTCAACGCCCGGCCATTCAACACGTCTTCGGTAAACGCCGGCTTGGGCAATACGCCCTTGGTTTCGGTACCCGACAGGTTGTATCCCAATACCACGCGCTGTCCTTCCATGGCGGCGGCCAGCAAGCCATCGTAATCCATGGCCGACTCCAGGCGCTGCAACTGGCTTTGCAAGCCCGGCACCTGCTTCAATTCATTTTGCGCCAGTTGCTGCAGCACGCCATAGCCGGAACTCGTGTCCGGCTCCGGGAACGAAACGTCGAAGCCGACCGCCTGCACCTGGTATTTTTCCGTCAACTGCCGCACCAGGTGGGCCACATGGTTGCGGCTCCAGGGAAACCGCCCGACTTCCGTCAGGCTTTTGCTGTCGATGTCGACAATGACGATGCGTGGATCGAGTTCGGCCTTTTCCAGACGCATGCGGAAATCCGCCACGGCGGTTTCCATGCGGTCGATGGATTCCGAATGCAGCACGTTGGTCAGGTACAGGCAAGCCAGCACCGTCAGCGCCAACCCCAGCAGCCAGCGCTGATAATACTTTTGCAGCGCTTTCGCCGCCTTGTCCGCAAACCGGGGAATTTTCAGTGGCACGCCAGCTCCTCCACGAGCGGTCAGGGGGTGTAGCCGGGGATCTTGGATTCGTCGATGAAGTCGATCTGCCGCTCATCCACATTCTTGGTGGCGAACTCCAGGTACACCTTTTGCCGCACGAAGATGTCGAACAGGTCGGGGTCGATGTGGCCATTGAGGCTGAAGTTGCCCAGGATGCGCATGGCTTCGGACATCATCTTGCCCTTCTTGTAAGGACGGTCGCGCGCCATCAGCGCCTCGAAGATGTCGGCGATGGCCATGATGCGCGCCTGCACCGACATCTGGTCCTTGGTCAGGCCGCGCGGGTACCCTTTGCCATCCATGCGCTCGTGGTGGCCGCCGGCGTATTCCGGCACGTTCTGCAAATGCTTCGGCCACGGCAGCGATTCGAGCATGCGGATCGTCATCACGATGTGGTTGTTGATTTCCTTGCGCTCGGATTCGGTCAAGGTGCCGAAACGGATGGTCAGGTTGTCGATTTCTTCCGGCGTCAGCAAGTCCTGTTCTTCGCGGCGGAACGGCGGCTCTTCGCAGCCCGGTTCCTTTTTCTGGATCACCGGCCCCATCCAGCGCAACTTCGCCAGCTGGCGCACGCGCTCCTGGTCTTCCGGTTTCATGCCTTCACCGCCGATGTTGGCCATGCGCAGGAACTGGCGGTCGACCTCCAGCTGCGCCAGTTCCCCTGCCAGCTGCGCATCGATGGCGGCATGGTCGCCGCCGGCCAGCTTGGCTTTCAGCGCGCGGATTTCCGCGTCGCGCATCAGCACTTCGAAGCGCGTCGACACCATGTGGATGCGGTCGAAGATCGTTTCCAGCTTGGTGGCCTTGTCCACCACGTGCACCGGCGTGGTGATCTTGCCGCAATCGTGCAGCAGCCCGGCCAGCCACAATTCCTTGCGGTCGGCGTCGGTCATGCGGAATTCGGCCAGCGGGCCGCTGTCGGCGTTGTGCACGGCCTCGGCCAGCATCATCGTCAATTCCGGCACGAACTGGCAATGGCGGCCCGTGTACGGCGACTTTTCATCGATGCCGATGTTAATCAGGTTCACCAGGGACTCCAGCAATTCCTCCAACTGCTGGATCAGGCGCTGGTTGGTGATGGCCACGGCGGCCTGCGCGGCCAGCGCTTCGATGAAACGCTGGTCGGTCGGCGAGAACGCATGAATGGCGCCCGTCACCGGATCTTTTGCATTGATCAGTTGCAGCACGCCGACCAGCTCGCCCTCGTGGTCCGCCATCGGCACGGTCAGGAACGATTGCGAATGGTAGCCGCGCTGCTGGTCGAACATGCGCATGCCGGAAAAGTTGAACACGTCGGCCTGGTACACGTCTTCAATATTGACCGACAACCGGAAGTTTGCCGAATATGCGGCCACCGACGCCAGGTTCTTGTCGCCATGCTCGTCATACAGCGGCACGGCGGGGATGTCGATCTTGTCGCCGTGCGCGCCGCCCTGGCGGATGCCCAGCGTATCGTTGACGGAAATATGGAAGCACAGGCTGCGGCCATCCTCGCTCGGACGGTACAGCGTGCCGCCATCCGCATGGGTCATGCTTTTTGCCACCATCAGGATGCGCTCGAGCAGCTCGTCCGTGTTGTAGCTGGCGCCCAGCGCCACGCTCAACTCGGTCAGCTGGTCCAGCCTCTGCGCAATTTGGGTATGGTTCAGCTCTTGCATGGTTTAATTGATGCCCAGACGTAATTATTGACAGTTTAGCTCCCGGGCCGCCCTCTGTACACGGGAATTGCAGTTAAAAACCCGATGCAGTGGCGAACTGGCGCACCGTACTTCAATTTCGCAACTTTTGGCCCAGATTTCGTGAAAAAAAGGCTATCATCGTGCAGACCGTCACTTGCCTGTTCAACCATGAAGATGAAACCGGGCAACTACGGGGACAATAAGAATGGTTAGGGGCTACAGCATGAAATTCAAATTTTGGGGGGTCCGGGGGTCGATTCCATCACCCGGGCCACGCACCGCGCGCTACGGTGGCAACACCACCTGCATCGAAGTGCGCAGTGATGACGACACCCTGATCGTGATCGATGGCGGCACCGGCATCTTCGCACTGGCGCAATCGCTGATCGCACAAAAGAAAGTGCCGGTGCAGGCCAATATCTTCATTACCCACAGCCATTGGGACCATATCCACGGCTTGCCGTTCTTCACCCCGCTGTTCATCAAGGGCAGCCGCGTGCGCCTGCATGGCGCGACCGACCCGGACACCGGCAATGGCATCGAGCACGTGATGGGCGTGCAGTTGCAAAACAGTTATTTCCCGGTCAGCGAAACCCAGATGGACGCCACCATCGAATACCGCACCCTGGGCCTGGGCGAATCCATCATGGTGGGCGACGCGCAGGTGTCGAACGTGGTCATGAACCATCCGGTGATCGACCTCGGCTACCGTATCGACTGCAACGGCAAATCCGTGTTTTTCACGGGCGACCACGAGCCGCATTACAACATTTACCCGGAAGACCACCCCGACCATGCGTCCTACCAGCGCCATATCGAAGAGCGGGCGCGCGCGATTGAAGACATGGTGCGCGGCGTCACCGCATTGATAGTAGACTGTTCCTATACGCGCGAGGAATATCCGGCCAAGCAGGGCTGGGGCCACGGCACGTTCGACTCGGCACTGGCGATGGCCATCAAGGCCGGCGCCAAACAGTTGTACTGCACGCACCACGAGCCCACCCGCGGCGACGAGGAACTCGAAGCCGTGTTTGCTGAAGTCATGGCGCGCCACGCGCCGCTACCTGAAGGATTGCAAGTCTTCCTTGCCTACGAAGGCCTGGAAGTGGAACTGTAAGGACTTTTCCAGGATCTATGAACGACGCCGGCCATCCTAGTCCCAAACCCAGCGAGGTTGACCTGCGGTTGGCGTTCTTCAGGAAGCTCCAGGCAGTCACCACAAAAATCCACGCCACCAACAATCTCGATGAAATCATGCTCGACCTGGGCATGGAATTCTGCGACCTGTTCAATTGCGACCGCTTCACGCTGTACGCAATGGACCATGAAAAAGATTACATCGTCTCCAAGGTCAAGACCGGGCTGACCACCTTCCGCGACTTGAAACTGGCGGTCACGCCGCATTCGATTGCAGGTTACGTGGCGCTCACGCACAAGACCGTCAACATCCGCGACGTCTACGACGAGGCCGAGTTGAAGCGGCTCTCGCCCGACCTGCGTTTCCAGCAGGGCGTGGACCAGCGCACCGGCTACCGCACGCGCGAAATGCTGGTGGCGCCGCTGATTGCCGTGCAATCGAAAGAATTGCTGGGCGTGGTCCAGTTCATCAACAACCGCGAAGGTGGACCGTTTTCCCAGATCGCGCTCGATGGCGTGAAGGAATTGTGCGACACGCTGTCGGTGGCCTTCAGCCAGCGCATGAAGCCGCCGCAATTCGTGCGCACCAAGTACGACAGCCTGGTGTCGGACGCGGTGATTTCCACCGCCGACCTGGAAGCCGCGACGCGCACCGCGCGCAAGAACGACGTGCCGGTGGAAGACGTGCTGCTCAAGGAGTTGCACGTGAAACTGCCGGTGCTGGGCCACGCCCTGTCGCGCCACTTCAACGTGCCGTACGAGCCATACAAGGCCGAGCGGGTCAAGCCGGTGGAATTGCTGCGCAACCTGAAGCGGCAATACGTGGAAGAGTGCCTGTGGCTGCCGCTGGAGGAAAACAAGGATGGCTTGCTGGTGATGGCCACCGACCCGGAACAGGTGGCCAACACGCGCATCGTCAACCAGATCTTCCCGCGCTCGAAAATCGTCTACCGCGTCACCACCAACCTGGAATTCGAACAGACCGTCGACCAGTTCTATGGGGCCGCCAGCGATACCGGCACCGTGGGCGAACTGTTGTCCGGGCTGGACGACCATGACGACGAAGGCGGCGAGCCGGAACAGGTGTCGGAAGCCGTCGAAAACGAACTGGTCAAGCTGGTCAACAAGATCATCGTCGACGCCTACCGCCAGGGCGTGTCCGACATCCACATCGAACCGTTGCCCGGCAAGGGCAAGACCGGCATCCGCTTCCGCAAGGATGGCTCGCTGGTGCCCTACATTGAAATCCCGCACGCCTACCGCGGCGCGCTGGTGGCCCGCATCAAGATCATGTGCGACCTCGATATTTCCGAGCGCCGCAAGCCGCAGGACGGCAAGATCAAGTTCAAGAAATACGGCCCGCTGGACATCGAACTGCGCGTGGCCACCATTCCCTCGACCGGCGGCGTGGAAGACGTGGTGATGCGCATCCTGGCGGCCGGCGAACCGATCCCGCTCGACAAGCTGGGGGTGCTGCCTTTCAACCTGGACCGGCTGCGCTCCGCGATCGAAAAACCGTATGGCCTGTTCTTCGTCTGCGGCCCGACCGGTTCCGGCAAGACCACCACCCTGCACTCGGTACTGAATTACCTGAACACGCCGGATACCAAGATCTGGACCGCGGAAGACCCGGTGGAAATCACGCAAAAAGGCTTGCGCCAGGTGCAGGTCAACCGCAAGGCGGGGCTGGATTTCGCCACCGTGATGCGGGCGTTCCTGCGGGCCGATCCGGACATCATCATGGTCGGCGAGATGCGCGACAAGGAAACCGTCGGCATGGGCATCGAAGCATCGCTGACCGGGCACCTGGTGTTCGCCACGCTGCACACCAACAGCGCGCCCGAATCCATCGTGCGCCTGCTGGACATGGGCATGGACCCGTTCAACTTCGCCGACGCGCTGCTGGGCATCCTGGCGCAACGCCTGGCCAAGCGCCTGTGCGGCAACTGCAAGCAGGCCTACCAGCCGTCCGACATCGAACTGGAACTGATGTTGACCGAGTTTTGCGAGGAATTGCAGAACACCGAAAAATTCAGGAAAGACGCAAAGGCCGGACGCGCCGCGGTGCTGGCCGGATGGCGCGAACGCTATGCGGACAAGGATGGCAGGTTCACGCTGTACCGCGCGGTCGGCTGCGACGAATGCAACCGCGGCTACAAGGGCCGCGTCGGCCTGCACGAACTGATGATCGGCACCGACAAGGTGAAAAAACTGTTGCAGGAACACGCCCGCGTGGCCCAGCTGCTGGCCGCCGCGCTGGAAGACGGCATGCTGACCTTGAAGATGGACGGTATCGAGAAAGTCTTGCTGGGTATTACCGACATCAAGATGGTGCGGGCGGTGTGCATCAAGTAAGCCTGATCGCGACCAGCCGCCATGACGCCAGCCCCTCGCGCTGCAACACCATGGCGATGGGTTGGGAATGATCGCCCTGCCGGCGGAACGACACCACAAAGCGGTTAATCCCTTCATAGCCCATCGACGTTTCAGCCTTGGCATTGCTGCCCGTGCCTTCGGCCCTCTCTCCAAGCCCGGGCTTTCGCCCCTGCATCATGCCAGCGATGGCTTCGGGCGTGATGAACACATCGACCATGGGGTTGATGATCATGGCGCCCAGCGCCGCGCCCATGGCCTTCAGCGGCTGCTCGCTGGCGCGCACGTCGCCGCCGATTTTCGCGTTCAGCGAACTTTTCAGGTTTTCCTTGACCGCGGGGAAGTCAATGTAGCCGCTCAGGCGCTGCGCGTCGCGCGCTTCGGCGGCGGCGCGCATGCCGTTGACGGCCAGGTAGGGCGTGGCATACAGCCAGGAAGCCGCCGCCAGCACCAGCGCAGGGACCGCGAACTTGAAGAGACGGCTCATTCGTGGCGCACCAGTTGTTTTTCGAAACACGCCGATTCCTCGCGCCCCTTGTAGCGGCCGAAATTCGGGATCAGGCGATAGCCATGGCGCTCGTAGAACGACACGGCGCGCGTATTGACGATGCGCGTCGACAGGCGGATCACGTGGTAGCCGAGCGCTGCGGCTTCCTGCTCGAGCGCCGCCAACAATGCGGCGCCCACCCCGCTGCCTCCCTGGACGGCGTACATGCGCTTGATTTCCGCCGCCGCACCATCGAGCGGGCGCAGGGCGCCGCAGCCGACCGCCCTGCCCTTGTCGTCGCGCGCCACCAGGAAGCATGAGCGGGGCGCGCGCACGTCATCGGGGCCGAACGACGACAAGCCGTTGTCGCCGGTGATGGTTTCCAGCACGGCGGACAATTCCGCCATCAGGCGCACCGCGTCGGGCGAGCCTGGATCTTCCTGTGCAATCGTCAGTATTCCCATTTATTCTCCTTCCGGCCGGCTGCCGAAACGCTGCGCCAATACCGCACACACCATCAGCTGGATCTGGTGGAACAGCATCAGCGGCAAGATGACCATGCCCAGCGACGACGTGGCAAACAGCACTTTGGCCATCGGCACGCCGGACGCCAGGCTTTTCTTGGAACCGCAAAACACAATGGTGATTTCATCTTCGCGTGAAAAGCCGAGGCGGCGGCTCACGTACCCGGTCAGCCACAGCACCACGGCCAGCAACACGCAGCATACCGCCACCAGCGCCACCAGGGACGGCACGCCCAGTTTGCTCCAGATGCCTTCGCTGACGGCTTCCGAAAACGCGGTATACACCACCAGCAAGATCGAGCCCTGGTCCACATATTTCAATACCGGCTTGTGCCGGTCGACCCATGCGCCGATCCAGCGGCGCATCAGCTGGCCGGCAATGAACGGCAACAACAGCTGGATCACGATGGCCAGCACGGCGTCGCCGGCCGAGCGGCCCGCCGCGCCCTGCATCACGAACGCCGACACCAGCAGCGGCGTGATGAAGATGCCGATGAAATTCGAGGCCGACGCGCTGCAGATGGCGGCCGGCACGTTGCCGCGCCCCATGGCGGTAAAGGCGATCGACGATTGCACGGTCGATGGCAGCATGCACAGGAACAGCATGCCCAGGTACAGTTCCGGCGTCAGCACGGCCAGCGCCAGGGGCTTCATCAACAAGCCCAGGACGGGAAACAGCACGAACGTGAAACACAGGACGGTGCAATGCAGGCGCCAGTGCGTCATGCCGGCAATGATGGCTTCACGGGGCAACTTGGCGCCATGCAGGAAAAACAGCAGGCCGATGGCGATGGCGGTGATGTCGCTGAAGACGGCGGCGGCCCGTCCGGTGCACGGCAGCACGGTCGCCACGGCAACGGTGGCCAGCAGGGCCAGGGTGAAGTTATCCGGTTTGATCCGGTTCAGGAACGAAGTGAAGGCAGACATCCAGCCATTGTAGCAGCCAGGAAAAAAAGGGAGCCGAAGCTCCCTTTTAAATTGCTTGTGCTATCTGATTTGTGGATGCCCGGCCTGAAGGCCCTGTCTAATTTGTGGATGCCCGGCCTGAAGGCCCGGCACCCAAGCCTTCTGCCTGATATGCGGATGCCCGGCCTGAAGGCCCGGCACCCGGGTCACATGATATGCTTGCCGACCCACCACGCGATGGCGGCCACGAAGGCCGACGCGGGAATCGTGAAGATCCAGGCCCACACGATGTTGCCGGCCACGCCCCAGCGCACTGCCGACATCTTTTGCGCCGAACCGACGCCGACGATGGCGCCGGTGATGGTGTGGGTGGTCGATACCGGCACGCCCCAGAACGATGCCATCAGCAAGGTGATGGCGCCGCCGGTTTCGGCGCAGAAGCCGCCAACGGGTTTGAGCTTGGTGATCTTCTGGCCCATGGTTTTCACGATGCGCCAGCCGCCAAACAGCGTGCCGAACGAAATCGCGCCGTAGCAAGCGATGATGACCCAGTCAGGCGGCGCCTTCGCATCGGCAGCCACGTGGCCCGAAGCGATCAGCAGCATCCAGATGATGCCCATGGTTTTTTGCGCGTCATTGCCGCCGTGGCCCAGGCTGTAGCTGGCCGCGGAAAACAGTTGCAGGCGGCGGAACCAGGTGTCGACCTTGCGCGGCGTCGAACGCACGCACACCCACGATACGATCAGCATGATCAGGGAACCGAGCACGAAGCCCAGCAGCGGCGCCACCACGATGAAGGTCACGGTCTTGATCAAGCCGCCGGAGATCAGCGCGCCGGTGCCGGACTTGGCCACCGCCGAACCCACCAGGCCGCCGATCAGGGCGTGCGAGGACGAGGAAGGAATGCCGTAATACCAGGTAATCACGTTCCAGACGATGGCCCCGATCAGCGCCCCGAAGATCACGTAATGGTCGATCACCGAGGGTTCGATGGTGCCCTTGCCGATGGTGGTCGCCACTTTCAGGCCGACCACGAAGATCGCGATGAAGTTGAAGAAGGCAGCCATCATCACGGCGGTCTGCGGTTTCAGCACGCCGGTGGACACCACCGTGGCGATCGCATTCGCGGCATCATGGAAGCCGTTCATGAAGTCGAACACCAGGGCCAGGAAGACCAGTGCCCCCAGCGCCCAGATGCTAATTTCGAAGTTGCTCATGAATAGTCTTTTTTAATTATGCGTTTTCGACGATGATGCCTTCGATGATGTTGGCGACATCTTCGCAGCGGTCGGTGACGGTTTCCAGGATCTCGTAGATGGCCTTCATCTTGATCAGGTTGCGCACGTCCGGTTCGTCGCGGAACAGCTTGGACATGGCGGCGCGCATCACGTGGTCGGCGTCCGATTCCAGGCGGTCGATCTCTTCGCAGATGGCGACCATCTTCTGGGCATTGTCCATGTTGTGCAGCATGCCGACGGCCTGCTGGACCTTTTCGCAGCATGCCAGGCACAGCTCGGCCAGGCGCTTCGCTTCCGGCGTGACGGCGTGCAGGTCGTACAGCGAGATGGTCTGGGCGGCGTCCTCCATCATGTCGAGGATGTCGTCCATGCGGGTGATCAGCTTGTGGATGTCGTCACGGTCGAGCGGCGTGATGAACGTCTTGTGCAGCAGGTCCACGCACTGGTACGTGATCTTGTCCGCCTGCTTTTCGATGCTCTCCACGGCGTGCGTGCGGTTTTCCAGGTCGTCGAAGTTGGTCATCAGGCCGACCATCTCTTGTGCACCCTTCACGCACAACGCGGCGTGCTGGTTGAACAGGTCGAAAAATTTGCCCTCCGTGGGCATCAGGCGTCCAAACATAGGTTCTCCGTTGGGTAAATCTCTTGGGACTTCTTTGAAAGTCGCGGCATCTTTTGGCGCCGCGATCCTTGACTGCTATCGGCTTTAATCGCCCTGGTAGATACCAAGGTTGCCGCTGTAATTCCCGAACTTCGTGTACATGCCCATCCAGGTCAGTCGCACGGCGCCGATCGGGCCGTTACGCTGTTTGCCGATAATGATCTCGGCGGTACCTTTGTCGGGCGAGTCCGGGTTGTAAACTTCGTCACGATACAGGAAGATGATCACGTCCGCATCCTGTTCGATAGCGCCCGATTCGCGCAGGTCGGACATCACGGGGCGCTTGTTGGGGCGTTGTTCCAGCGAGCGGTTCAGCTGGGACAGCGCGATCACCGGGCATCCCAGTTCCTTCGCGAGGCCCTTCAGGCTACGCGAGATCTCCGAGATTTCGGACGCACGGTTGTCGCCCGGCTTGGAACCCTGCATCAGCTGCAGGTAGTCGACGATGATCAGGCCCAGCTTGCCGCACTGGCGCGACAGGCGGCGCGAACGCGCGCGCATTTCAATCGGATTCAGGGCCGGCGTTTCATCGATGAACACTTGCGCGTCATTGAGCTTCTGGATCGCGAGGGTCAGGCGCGGCCAGTCTTCATCGATCAATTTACCGGTACGCAGGCGGTGCTGGTCGAGTTCACCGACCGAACCCAGCATACGCATTGCCAGCTGGGCGCCGCCCATCTCCATCGAGAAAATCGCCACCGGCAAGCCGGCGTCGACCGCGACGTTTTCACCGATATTGACGGAAAACGCGGTCTTGCCCATCGATGGGCGGCCGGCCACGATGACCAGGTCGCCCGGCTGCAGGCCGGACGTCATCTTGTCGAGGTCGGCAAAGCCGGTCGGCACGCCGGTGATTTCACTGGTGTTGTCGCGGCTGTACAGTTCATCGATACGCTCGACCACCTGGGTCAGCAGCGGCTGCACCGGCAGCCAGCCGGCGGCGCCGCGGGCGCCCTGCTCGGCAATGGCGAAAATCTTGGATTCCGCCTCGTCCAGCATTTGCTTGACTTCCTTGCCCTGCGGATTGAACGCATTGCCGGAAATTTCGTCGGCCACGGTGATCAGCTTGCGCAAGATGCCGCGGTCGCGCACGATTTCCGCGTAACGGCGGATATTCGCGGCCGACGGCGTGTTTTGCGCCATCGCATTCAGGTAGGCAAGGCCGCCGACTTCATCCTGCTTGCCCAGCATGGTCATGGCTTCAAACACCGTGATGACGTCGGCCGGCTTGGACGCATTGATCAGGCGCACCACCTGTTCATAGATGATGCGGTGGTCATAGCGGTAGAAATCATCCGGACTCAGCAAGTCCGCAATACGGTCGAACGCGGCATTGTCGCGCAGCAGGCCGCCGATGACGGACTGTTCTGCCTCGATCGAATGCGGCGGAATACGTAGCGAATCTACCTGTGGATCGGATGCGGGGGAGTTCATGGTCGCGAATTATACCTGCTAATAGTTGTGTATTTCACGTTAAAAAACCACAACTTGCGTTAGTTGGTTGCAATAAAAAAGCCGGGACGAGCCCGGCTTTTCTAATTCAACAACAAGTCTTACTTGAATATTCCCTGATGGAAATATTAGGCAGCTTCGCCCACGACAGCCACGGTCACATCGACCACGACGTCGGTGTGCAGGGCTACCGAAACAGCGTGCTCGCCGGTGACTTTCAGCGGGCCGTTTGGCATGCGCACAGCAGCTTTTTCAACCGGGAAGCCGGCTTTGGTCAGCGCTTCAGCGATGTCGAAGTTGGTCACGGAACCGAACAGGCGGCCGTCAACGCCGGCTTTCTGCGATACGGTCACGGTCATGCCGTTCAGCTTTTCGCCTTGGGCTTGCGCAGCTGCCAGCTTGGCGGCGGCGGCTTTTTCCAGTTCGGCGCGCTTGGCTTCGAATTCAGCCACAGCAGCGGTGGTCGCACGGCGAGCCAGCTTTTGCGGGATCAGGAAGTTACGTGCGTAGCCGTCTTTGACTTTCACCACGTCGCCCAGGTTGCCGACGTTAACAACTTTTTCCAACAGAATGATTTGCATAGTGTTCTCCAGATTCTAGCGACTGCCGCGATTAAGCGTTGTGCAGGTCGGTGTATGGCAGCAGGGCCAGGTAGCGAGCGCGCTTGATGGCGGTGTCAACTTGACGCTGGTAGTGTGCTTTGGTGCCGGTCAGGCGTGCCGGCATGATCTTGCCGTTTTCCTGAACGAAATCTTTCAGAGTGTCTACGTCTTTGTAGTCCACTTGCTCAACGCCAGCGGCGGTGAAGCGGCAGAACTTCTTGCGCTTGAACAGAGGGTTTTGTTGCTTGCGCTTTTCTTTCAGCTTGAGCTTGTTTTTGTCGAACTTTTTACCGAATGCCATTTTAGGCTCCTGTATCTAATAAACGAAAATCAATGATGTGAAACACCAGGCTTTTGCTATTGCGGCTTTTCTTGTTCAAGAACCCTGTGAACTGGTACAGCCCGCCCAGCGGCGCCTGGATGAACCGGCTTGAAATCTCGCCCGCTGCGACAGCGGGGATTTCAAACTCGGCCAGGCGCTGTATGCCGGCTTCGGTTTGCTGCGAACTGTGCTGCAACACGGCATTCACAATCGGCAGTCCTGCGGGGGTGTAACGGATCAGATCCCTTTCGGTGATCAATGCCGTGACGACGAGCTGATTATCCAGTGTGGTTCCTGCTCAATACTTAGGCGGCAGCGGCAGCCTGGGCTTCTGCGCGATGGCTCTTGGCCGCGTCTTCACGTTGTACCGACTTCATCATCGGCGAAGGAGCGGTTTCCGCTTTCTTCATCTTCACGGTCAGGTGACGCAGCACGGCATCATTGAATTTGAATGCGGTTTCCAGCTCGACCAGGGTCTCGTTGTCGCATTCGATGTTCATGCAGATGTAGTGGGCTTTGGCCAGCTTCTGGATCGAGTAAGCCATTTGACGGCGGCCCCAGTCTTCCACGCGGTGCACGTTGCCGCCGCGCGAGGTCACGCTGGCTTTGTAACGTTCGATCATCGCAGGAACTTGCTCGCTTTGGTCCGGGTGGACGATAAATACGATTTCGTAGTGACGCATGTAAACTCCCTTAAGGACTGTGTTAATGCCCACCCCGGCGTCAAGACGGGTGTGGGAAGAGGTAAGCCCGCGACTATAGCGCGTTTTCCGTTTTGTAGCAATAGTACGCAACGGAAAGCCGCCGCCCGCCCGATGAAAATAATTTGTTCCGCACAGCGAAAAACCCTTGCAATAGCAGTCACACTGTACAAAAATACAGACTGTCTATATCCACAGCTCTCACAGCGCCCGCATTATGATCAAGCTCACCGCCCGTCAGGAACAAATTCTCAACCTGATCAAGGATGCCATCGACAATACCGGCTTCCCTCCGACCCGCGCGGAAATCGCGGCTGAACTGGGATTCAAGTCCGCCAATGCGGCCGAAGAACACTTGCAGGCGCTGGCGCGCAAGGGCGCCATTGAAATCGCGGCCGGCACCTCGCGCGGCATCCGCCTGCTCGGCGCGCATGCGGAATCGGCCAAGGCCGCCGCCGGCGCCGCGGTGGCGGCAGCGGCGTCGGCCGTCAACAACCTGATTTCCCTGCCGCTGATCGGCCGCGTGGCAGCCGGTTCGCCCATCCTTGCGCAGGAAAACCTGGAAACCAGCTACAACGTGGACCCGGCGCTGTTTTCCGCCAAGCCGGACTTCCTGTTGAAGGTGCGTGGCGAATCCATGCGCGACATCGGCATCATGGATGGCGACTTGCTGGCCGTGAAAAAAGTCGACAGCGCAAAGAACGGCCAGGTCGTCGTGGCGCGCATCGGCAGCGAAGTCACCGTCAAGCGCTACCGCAAGACCGGTTCCATGATCGAACTGTTGCCGGAAAACCCGGACTTCAAGGTCATCACGGTGAATCCGGAAGCCGATGAATTCGCGCTCGAAGGCCTGGCGGTCGGCTTGCTGCGCACTTGGCACTGATCGGCATGGCATTTCAGCTCTACGGCAGTTGCGAATCCGGCCACAGCTACAAGGTCAAGCTGGCCATGGAAGTGGCCGGGATTGCGCACACCTATGAGGAAATCGATTTAAGGCTGGACCGCAAGGACCGGCCGGAACCGTTCCGCTCGCTGGCCAAATATGGCGAAGTGCCCTTATTAGTGCATGACGGCCAGGCCTACGTGCAATCGAATGCGATCCTGCTGCACCTGGCCGAACACTTGAAAGCCTACGGCGGCGAATCGCAGCCGCGGCTGGAGCGGGTGCGTGAGTGGCTGTTCTGGGAAGCCAACCGCATCGGCTTTTCCATGGCGCATTTGCGCTATGGGCAAAAGTTCGATCCGGCGGCCTACGCGGGCACCGTGCTGCCCTGGTTCCGCGCCCGTTTCGACGCCGACATCGCGCGGCTGGAAGACGAATTATCGGATGGCCGGCGGTTCCTGCTGGACGACCAGGTGACGGTCGCGGACTTTTCCATTTGCGGCTACCTGTTTTGGCCGGAACAGGCCCAGGTCAGCTATCCACCCAGAGTGCAGGCATGGCTGGAACGGATTGCGGCGCTGCCGGGGTGGCGGCATCCGTATCAGATGGAGGGTGCGCAGCCCTGGTGACTGGTGCCGGGCGCGCCCGGTGAAGGCCGCCCTGCCCGGTTTTGTGCCAGGCCCGTAAACACTGGCACATATCGCCGCACCGCGCATGCGCGCGGCATGTAGTGCCGCGCGCGACCTTCCATTTCCGCTGGAATTAGAACGCGGCCAGCGCGTCGCTGAAGTCCGCCAGCAAGTCGGCCGTATCCTCGATCCCCACCGACACGCGGATCAGCGATTCCGCAATGCCCATCGACGCGCGGCGTTCAGCGCCCATTTCATAGAAGATCGTGTGCGCCACCGGGATGATCAGGGTGCGGGTATCGCCGAGGTTCGAGGCGGGCACCGCCAGCTTGAGCTTGTTGAGGAAGTCGAAGCAGTCGATGCCCTCCTTCAATTCAAAGCTCAGCAGCGAACCGGGCGCGCGGAACAGTTCCGACGCGATGTGGTGCTGCGGGTGCGAAGCCAGGCCCGGGTAATATACGGCCGCCACGCGCTCATCGGCTTCCAGCAATTCCGCCAGCGCCCTGGCGTTGGCGCAGGTGCGTTCCATGCGCAGGGCCAGCGTTTCCGCGCCCAGCGCAATGTGGTGCGCCGCTTCCGGGCCCAGCGAGGCGCCGAAGTCGCGCAAGCCCTTGGCGCGGATTTGCGTGATGCCCCACTGCGCCGGCGCGGCCTTCTTATAGTTTTCGTAAATGTTCGGGAATTGGGTCCAGTCGTAGGCCCCGGTATCGGTCAGCGCGCCGCCCAGCGCCGCGCCATGGCCGCCGATGGATTTCGTCAGCGAATTGACCACCAGGCCGGCGCCCACGGCTTTCGGCAAGAACAGCCACGGCGTCGTCATCGTGTTGTCGACGATGTAGAGGATGCCGCGCGCCTGGCACAGCTCGCCGATGCGCTTCAAGTCCGCCACTTGCGTGCGCGGGTTGGCAATGGTTTCCACGAACACGATGCGGGTGTTCGGCTGCAGGGCCGCTTCGACGTGCCGGACGTCGGTGGCGTCGACGAAGTCCACCGCCACGCCCTGCCCCGCCACGGTTTGCCACAGCGAGTTGGTATTACCGAACAGGAAAGACGACGACACCACGTGGTCGCCGGCGCGCAGCAAGCCCTGGAACACGGCGCCGATCGCGCCCATGCCGGTGGCGAAGCACAGGGTGGCGATGCCCTGTTCCATCTTGCTGACTTTATCTTCCAGCGCCGACACGGTCGGGTTGCCCTGGCGGCCATAGCGGAAGCCGGGCTCCTTGCCCTGGAATACCGACGCCAGCTGGCGCGCGTCGGCATAGCCGAACGTCACGGACGTATGCACCGGCTTGTGCAGCGAACCGTGTTCGATGGATTTTTGCCGGTCGTTATGCAGGATGGTGGTAGTAAAACCGTAAGTTTTCTTTTCTGTCATGATCTTCACAAAAAAAACCCGGGGTCGGGCCCCGGGTTGTGGCGTCACGCTTCCGTGGTTGCCGCGTTCAGGTTCAGCTGGGTGCGGGCCGCGTCTTCCACCACGGCCTTTTTAGGGTTGTGGCGGGCGTGTTCCAGCTTGTCCAGGTAATCCGGCGACACGTCGCCGGTGATGTAGATGCCATCGAAGCACGATGCCTCGAAACTGGTCAGGTTCGGATTGACGTCGGAAATCGATTTTTTCAGTGCATCGATATCCTGGTACACCAGGTAATCTGCCGTGATTTCCTTGCACACTTCTTCCACCGAGCGGCCGTGGGCGATCAGCTCGTCGCGGGTCGGCATGTCGATGCCGTACACGTTCGGGTAGATCACCGGCGGCGCGGCGGAAGCGAAAATGACTTTCTTGGCGCCGGAATCGCGCGCCATCTGCACGATTTCACGCGAAGTGGTGCCGCGCACGATGGAGTCGTCCACCAGCAGCACATTCTTGCCCTTGAATTCATCGCCGATCGCGTTGAGCTTCTGGCGCACGGATTTCTTGCGCGCGGCCTGGCCCGGCATGATGAAGGTACGGCCAATGTAGCGGTTCTTGATGAAGCCTTCGCGGTATTCCACGCCCAGGCGCAGCGCCAGCTGGATCGCGGCCGGACGCGACGAATCCGGGATCGGCATCACCACGTCGATTTCACCGTCGGGAATTTCACGCTTGATCTTGTCAGCCAGGTATTCGCCCATTTTCAGGCGGGTGGCGTAGACCGACGCGCCATCGATGACCGAATCCGGACGTGCCAGGTAGACGAATTCAAACACGCACGGCTGCAATTGCGGATTGTCGGCGCACTGTTGCGCGTGCAATTGCTTGTCGGCGTCGATGAACAGCGCTTCACCGGGCGCCACGTCGCGCACGAAGCGGAAGCCCATGCCTTCCAGCGCCACGGATTCGGACGCGATCATGTATTCGGCGCCCTGTTCGGTTTCATTGATGCCCAGGCACAGCGGGCGGATGCCGTTCGGGTCGCGGAACGCCAGCAAGCCCACGCCGGCGATTTGCGCCACGGCCGCATAGCCGCCGCGCACGCGGCGCATCAGCACTTGCACGGCCTTGAAGATGGCTTCCGGGTCCAGCGACAGGCCCGTGGTGGCGGTCTGGATTTCGTGCGCGAGCACGTTCAGCAATACTTCCGAATCGGAATCGGTATTGATGTGGCGGCGGTCGTTCTTGAACATTTCCTGCTTCAACTGTTCCCAGTTGGTCAGGTTGCCGTTGTGCGCCAGCGTGATGCCGAACGGCGCATTGACGTAGAACGGCTGCGCTTCCTCTTCGCTGGACGAACCGGCAGTCGGGTAGCGGCAATGGCCGATACCGGAATTGCCGGCCAGCGAACGCATGTTACGGGTACGGAAGACGTCACGCACCAGGCCGTTGGCCTTGTGCATGGAAAACATGCTGCTGTGATTGGTTGCGATGCCTGCCGCATCCTGGCCGCGATGCTGCAACAGCAGCAGCGCGTCATACAGCAATTGATTGACGGGTTGGTGGGAAACGACGCCGACGATGCCACACATGGTAGTGCTCCTGGACTTGTACTGCGGATTTAACGAATCTGATTGGATCTCATTTGCGGAAGCCCGGCCTGAAGGCCCGGCACCCAGGTCTCATTTGCGGAAGCCCGGCCTGAAGGCCCGGCACCCGGGTCTAATTTGCGGAAGCCCGGCCTAAAGGCCCGGCACCCGGGTCTTTAAACTGCACATGCTGCGCGAGCGCGGCAGGCAGGAAGGGTTTGACGGTGCGCACTCCGGTCTCCGCGTACGGACTCAACAGTGCGTTCTTCCAGAAATCCTGCTGCGGGATCGACGTCATCCCGCACAATATGACGCCAGCGAGCACGATCACAAGGCCGCGCCCGAGGCCGAACAGGCTGCCCAGGCCGCGGTCGGCCAAGGTCAGGCCACCGGCCTTGATCAATGCATCAATTGCCATTCCAAACAATCCCGTCAGCAGCCGCACCCCGATGAACAGGGCAATGAACGCCAGCATCAGCCGCACCACCTCGCCCGGCAACGCCTCCGGCAACAGTTGCGCCAGTTGCGCGCTGTAGGCGTTGGCCACCACGAAGGCAATCACCCATCCGGCCAGCGACACCATTTCCCGCACCAGCCCGCGCAGCGTGCTGATGATGACGGACGTGGCCAGGATAAAAATCACCAGGTAATCGAAGAGGGTCAAATGACTGAACATCGCCGCCGCGCCGCCTGTCTCCATCCATTGCCGCCTGTATTACGAGGTGGCCAGGCTGCTGCTCAAGCCAATCTTGTTGAGCTTGGCGCGGACTTTTTCCGCTTCATCCTTGCTGGAAAACGGGCCCACGCGGATACGGGTCAGGGCGCCGCCGCCGGCGGTATTGACCTTTTGCGTAAACGACTTGATGCCGGCTTCCCTCAACTTGCTTTGCAACTCATCGACTTTTTCCTGCGACGCCACGGCCGCCACCTGCACCATGTAGCGCGCATCGGATGGCTTGTCTTCCAGGATCGCCATGGCGCGCGCGGCATCGTCGGGTTTCGCGTGCCTGTCTTCCGCCTTCGCCTTGGCTTCCGCCTCGGCCTTGGCTTTGGCGAGTTTTTGTTCCTGTTCCTGCCGGGCCTTGGCTTCGAGCTTGGCCTTGGCGTCCGCTTCCTGTTTCGCCCGCGCTTCGGCTTTCGCGTCGGCCAGTTTTTGCTCGTGCTCCGCCTTGGCTTTCGCGTCGGCGCGCTCCCTGGCTTCCTTCGCTTCCTGCGCCTTGTGTTCTTTTGCCAGTTTCGCTTCCAGCGCCAGCTTGTCGGCGGCAGCCTTGGCGGCGGCTTCCCGGGCGGGATCCTTGGCCGGGGCGGTCGCGGCTGGGGCAGCATCCACCGTGACGGGTTTCACGGCCGGGGCTACCGTTGCGGCCACTGGCGCGGCAGGCGTGGCGGCAGTGGCGTGCGGTGTGGCGGCGGCGGGCGCGGCGCCCGTGGCGCCATGCGTTGGTGCGGCCGGCGTCGCCGTGCCGCCATGCGTCGCGGCCGCAGCCCCGGCTGGCTTGGCGGCAGCAGCCGGCGGCTCGACGATTTCCTCATTCTTGTCGAGCGCGGCCACATCGGACACGCCATGGCCGGCCGCGCTGGAACGCGGCGTGGACGCAGGCTCGGCGGTTTTGTCTTTCGACGGAATCTGGATCGCGATATCGGACGCCGGCGGTTTGGGCTCGGAATCGAGCAGCATCGGCAAGCCGATCGCCACGCCGAGCGCCAGCGCCACGGCGCCTACCAGGCGGCGGCGCGCGCGTTTCTTTTCAGGTAAGGCGGGATCGTCGCCGGAACGGGAACGGCGGGCCGCAGGCCCTTCCGCGCTGGCTGCGCGTTTGGACCTGGCCCGCTCCAGCACGGCCTGGTCATCGGCCTTGCTATAGTAGCCGCTGTCCTGGCCAGCAGCTTCCTGCTTGTTTTTGGAGAATTTCGAGAACAAGCCCATGCGACGATTCAGTATCAGACAGTCAATTCTTCAATGCAGAGCGTTTTTTCGTGCCGCCATCACGCCGGCCACCGTATAAAACGATCCAAAGACCACAATTCTATCATTCTCGGTGGCCCGGCTCATTGCATTTGTGAATGCCTGGGCTGGGTCGTCGAAGATGTGGATCGTGCGTTCATCGCGCTCGGGCTGGATTGCCTGCACTTTGGCGGCCAGTTCCGACGCGCTGGCGGCGCGCGGCGACGGCAGGTTTGCCAGGCACCAATGATCGACGTGCTCGGACATGGCGCGGATCACCCCATCGATATCCTTGTCATGCATGGAACCGAATACAGCGTAGGTGTAGGCGTGGAATCCCATGTTGCCGAGGTTTTGGTTCAAGCCGGCCGCCGCGTGCGGATTGTGCGCCACGTCCAGGATCACGGTCGGGCGGCCCGGCAAGACCTGGAAGCGGCCCGGCAATTCCACCGTCACCAGGCCGGTGCGCACATCCTGCGCGCCGGTCGGCAAGACGTTCTTCAACGCTTCCAGCGCGGCCAGCGCGGCCGACGCGTTCAACAGCTGGTTGGCGCCGCGCAGGCTCGGATAGGCCAGCGCATTGCGGCGCATCGAGCGGCCGCCGTAATTCCACTGCTGCTTGTCGCCGGCGTAATTGAAGTCGCGGCCCATCAGCCACAGGTCGGCGCCGATTTCCATCGCATGGTCGATCAGCGACTGCGGCGGCACCGGATCGCTGCAAATGGCGGGTTTGCCGGTGCGGAAGATGCCGGCCTTTTCAAAGCCGATCTGTTCGCGCGTACCGCCCAGGTAATCGACGTGGTCGATATCGACGCTGGTGACGATGGACACGTCCGCATCGACCACGTTGACCGCGTCGAGCCGGCCGCCCAGGCCCACTTCCAGGATTGCCACGTCCAGGCCGGCGTTGGCCATCAAATGCATGATGGCCAGGGTGGTGAATTCAAAGTACGTCAGCATGGTGTCGCCGCGGGCCGCTTCCACCACGTTGAAGCTGGCCACCAGCTGCTCATCGGTGGCGAGGTTGCCGTTCAGGCGCGCGCGCTCGTTGAAGTCGAGGAAGTGCGGCTTGATGTACAGCCCGACCTTGTACCCTGCCGTCAGCAGGATCGATTCCAGCATGGCGCAGGTGGAACCCTTGCCATTGGTGCCCGCCACCATGATGACGGGGCATGGGAACTGCAATTGCATGCGCTCCTTGACGGCGCGCACGCGGTCCAGGCCCATGTTGATTTCAGTGACAGCGTGGCGCGACTCGATCAGCGCCAGCCAGGCCGGCAAGGTGGTGGGGAGTGTCGACATGGTGGAATTCCTGCGGAGTGGCTACGGGTATGACGGTATGGCGCGATTGGTGCGCTTCGCGCCTGCGCGGCGGAGGACGCTCCGCCGGGCAAAAAACAAACGCGGCGGGCATCCGCTCCGCCGCGCAGGTAACGCATGGCGTTGATCAGGCGATGACTTCAGCCGCCTGGTTTTGCAGCAGGGCCAGCAGGCGCGCGATTTCTTCGCGCATCTTGCGGCGGTCGACGATCATGTCGACCGCGCCTTTTTGCACGAGGAATTCCGCGCGCTGGAAGCCTTCCGGCAATTTTTCACGCACCGTGTTTTCAATCACGCGCGGACCGGCAAAGCCGATCAGGGCTTTCGGCTCGGCCATCACCACGTCGCCCATGAAGGCGAACGAGGCCGACACGCCACCCATGGTCGGGTCGGTCAGCACGCTGATGAACGGCAGTTTTTTCTCGGCCAGCTTGGTCAGCATGGCGGTGGTCTTTGCCATCTGCATCAGCGACAGCAAGCCTTCCTGCATGCGGGCGCCGCCGGTGGCGGTGATGCAGATGAACGGCACTTTTTGTTCCAGCGCGACTTGCGCGGCGCGGGCAAAACGCTCGCCCACCACGGAACCCATGGAACCGCCCATGAATTCAAATTCAAAGCACGCCACCACGACCGGCAGGCTCATGATGGCGCCGCCCATGGCGATCAGCGCATCGGTTTCACCGGTGGCTTCCATGGCCTGCTTCAGGCGGTCGGGGTATTTCTTGCTGTCCTTGAATTTCAGCGTATCGACCGGCAGGGCTTCCTGGCCGATTTCATAGCGGCCTTCCGCGTCCAGCAGCGCATCCAGGCGCTCGCGGGCGCGGATACGCATGTGGTGGTCGCACTTCGGGCACACGTGCAGGTTCGATTCCAGGTCGGTACGGTACAGCACCGCCTCGCACGACGGGCATTTGACCCACAGGCCTTCCGGCATGGTCTTGCGTGCGGCGGCTTCGTTGCGCTGGATGCGCGGCGGC
Source organism: uncultured Pseudoduganella sp. (assembly GCA_966211685.1). Taxonomy (GTDB): domain Bacteria; phylum Pseudomonadota; class Gammaproteobacteria; order Burkholderiales; family Burkholderiaceae_D; genus Rugamonas. The sequence continues at coordinate 7,795 of CBIHOX010000027.1, read as the reverse complement.
AGCAGTTTTTCCAACCAGCTCATATATTTCTCCTATGGTCCTGAACGGACATGGCCCCGCCAGCGGCGCACCGCCGGCCAGGCTGTTATGCAGGGGTGTCAATCTTGCCAGAAAACCCCTGCTTCATAACGTGTAAACAGCGTGCTTCAACTTGAGTGGCGGAAGTGTAGCCGTTTTAGCTTGCCATGTCGAACATTCAAAACTTGCAATTTTAAGCACGGGCGTGAGTTTTTCAGTCCCGCCCGCACTGAAAATTACGCGTCCAGCGCGCTGCGGATGCTTTGCGTGAACGCCTGCACGGCGGCCACCGCGCCTTCTTTCGGCGTGTTTTCGATTTCCTGGATAATGCGGCTGCCGATCACCACGGCATCGGCCACCTCGGCCACCTTGCGCGCCGTGGCGCCGTCGCGGATGCCGAAGCCCACGCCGATCGGCAGCTTGACGTGCTTGCGGATGCCTTCCAAGCGCGTCGCCACGTCGGCCGTATCGATGTGGCCGGCGCCGGTCACGCCTTTCAGCGATACATAATAGCTGAAGCCGCCGCCGACCTTGGCCACTTGCTGCACGCGCTGTTCCGTGGAAGTGGGCGCCAGCAGGAAAATCACATCGAGGTCGGCTGCGCGCATCTTGGCGGCGAATTCCTCGCACTCTTCCGGCGGATAATCGACCACGATGGCCCCATCGGCGCCCGCTTCTTTCGAGGCCGCCACGAAGGCATCCCAGCCCATGCGTTCGATCGGGTTCGCATACCCCATCAATACGACCGGGGTGTGCTGGTTGGTCTGGCGGAATTGCGCGACGTAGCCAAACACGTCGCGCATGGTCACGCCCAGCGCCAGCGCGCGTTCGCAGGCGCGCTGGATCACCGGGCCTTCGGCCATCGGGTCGGAAAACGGCACGCCGAGCTCCAGTACGTCGGCGCCGCCGGCGACCAGCGCATGCATCAGGGGGACCGTCAATTCCGGCGCGGGGTCGCCGCCGGTGATGAAGGTAACCAGCGCGGTCTTGTTTTGTTCTTTCAGTGCTGCAAATGTAGGGGCGATACGGGACATGATCACTCTCTGTTCATAGTGGTTATGGAGATATAGGGAAAATCAGGCGAAGTCCGTGGAACTCAGCCGAATTTCATGCCCATGCGCTCCGCCACCGTATGCATGTCCTTGTCGCCGCGGCCCGACAGGTTGGCCAATACGATTTTATCTTTCGGCAAGGTTGCCGCCAGCTTGGCCGCATAGGCCAGCGCGTGCGACGATTCCAGCGCCGGAATGATGCCTTCGATGTGGCAACTGTCGTGGAAGGCCTTCAGCGCTTCCTCGTCCGTGATCGATACATATTGCGCGCGGCCGCTGTCTTTCAGGTACGCGTGTTCCGGGCCCACGCCCGGATAATCGAGGCCGGCAGACACCGAGTGGGTATCGATGATCTGGCCGTTTTCATCCTGCAGCAGGTAGGTGCGGTTCCCGTGCAGCACGCCGGGATAGCCCTTGGTCAGCGATGCCGCATGCTTGTCGGTATCGAGGCCTTCGCCGGCCGCTTCCACGCCCACCAGTTGCACCTGCTTCTGGTCGATGTAGGGATAGAAAATCCCCATGGCGTTGGAACCGCCGCCGATGCACGCCACCACGTAGTCGGGCTGGCGGCCCGCCAGTTCCGGCATCTGCACCAGGCATTCCTCGCCAATTACCGACTGGAAGTCGCGCACCAGCATCGGGTAAGGGTGCGGACCGGCCACCGTGCCGATGATGTAGAACGTGTTTTCAATGTTGGTGACCCAGTCGCGCATGGCCTCGTTGAGCGCATCCTTGAGGGTCTTGGAGCCGGATTCGACCGGCACCACGGTGGCGCCCAGCAATTTCATGCGGTAGACGTTTTGCGCCTGGCGCTTGACGTCTTCGCTGCCCATGTACACCACGCACTCGAGGCCGAAGCGCGCGCAAATGGTGGCGGTGGCGACGCCGTGCTGGCCCGCGCCGGTCTCGGCAATGATGCGCGGCTTGCCCATGCGCTTGGCCAGCAGGGCCTGGCCGATCACGTTGTTGATCTTGTGGGCGCCGGTGTGGTTCAAGTCTTCGCGCTTGAAGTAAATCTGCGCACCGCCCACCAGTTCGGACCAGCGCTTGGCGTGGTAGATCGGCGAAGGGCGGCCGACGAAGTGCTTCAACTCATAGCGGAACTCTTCCAGGAACGCCGGGTCCTGGCTGAATTTCGCATACGCTTCCTTCAATTCGGACAGCGCATAGGTCAGGGTTTCGGCGGCAAAGGAGCCGCCATATTGGCCGAAGTGGCCGGAAGGGTCGGGCAGTTCGTAATCGGTCGCGTGGAACAGCGGGGCTGCCGCCTTGGATTGCGTGGTCATGGTATCGATCTCTCTGTTTGGTGCAGCGCCCGATCCCACTGGGTCAGGCGCTACAGGGCTGCGTCGGCTGCGCGGACCGCCTTGACGAAGGCGGCAATCCGCTCGGGATCCTTCACGCCCTTGGACGCTTCGACACCGCTGGAGATGTCAACCGCGTACGGGCGTAGCTGCGCCACCGCGCCAGTCACGTTGTGTACGCTCAAGCCACCACTTAAAACGGCCCGATGCGCGAGATCTTTTGGGACGAGGGACCAATCGAAAACCTTTCCTGCTCCGCCGTACGCATCCACCCAGGTATCGAGCAGCAGGCCCGCAAACAACGGGCTGGAGGCGCGGCAAATCTGCTCATATTCTAGCAGTTCATCCTGATGCGTGTCAGGTTTGACGCGGAAGACAGCCAAATAACGCGTATTGGCGGCTTCGGCCGCGCGCGCGCACTGTTCCGGGGTTTCATCGCCGTGGAATTGCAGCAAGGTCACGCGCGACGCTTTCACGGTGGCGGCCACCTCTTCCGGGCTGGCGTTGACGAACAGGCCGGTGGCGGTGATAAACGGCGGCATGGCGGCGATCAGCGCGCCCGCCTGCTCCGGCGTCACGTAGCGCGGGCTTTTCGGATAAAACACGAAGCCGGCCGTGTCGGCGCCAGCCGCGGCCACGGCCGCCACGTCTTCAGGACGGCTCAGGCCGCAAATCTTGATACGGGTGCGTTGCATGGGAATCCTCCTCAAAACCACGGCAGCGGACGGCCGCTTTCGCGCGGCACGCCCCACTTGTCGTCATATTCGATATCGGCCAGGTACAGGCCGTCCGGCATGAAGGTCGGCGCGGCCAGCGTACGGTCTTTCGCGGCCAGCAATTGGCCCAGCCATTCGGGCTCTTCCCTGCCCTGCCCGATGTAGACCAGCGAGCCCACCAGGTTGCGCACCATGTGGTGCAGGAAGGCGCTGGCGCGCAAGGTGAAGACGATCAAGTCGCCATGCCGCTCGATGCGGATCTCGTGCATGGTCTTGACCGGCGTCTTGGCCTGGCAATAGGCGGCGCGGAACGTGGTGAAATCATGCTCGCCGAGCAGAGCGGGCACGGCGGCGCGCATGCGATCGACGTCGAGCGGGCGGTGGCAAAAACCGGCGCGGCCGGCCAGCAGCGGCGAGCGGACCTGGTGGTTGTGCAGCAGATAGTGATAAGTGCGCGAGCGGGCCGAGAAGCGCGCATGGAAGTCGCCTTCGACATGGCGTTCGCCCGGTTCCACGTCATGGATTTCCCTGGCCCAGCGCACCCCGATCGACGGCGGCAAAAAGGCATTGATGCCGCGCACCCACGCATGCATTTCGCGGCGCAACGCCGTATCGAAATGCACCACCTGCCCCAGCGCATGCACGCCCGCATCGGTCCGTCCGGCGCATGTCGTCCCCAGGTGCACGGTGGCGAAACGCTCGATCGCCGCTTCCAGCTGGTCTTGCACGGTATTGCCGCCGGGTTGGGTTTGATAGCCTTGCCAGGCCTGGCCGTCATACTGGACGCCGAGTGCGATGCGTTTCAATGGCTGCTCATGGAAAAGATGAATCGCCGCATTATACCTTGGCCCCCGCCGCGCGTTCGCGCACGCCCAAGCCACCCACCCGTACAGCGGCACGTCTCCTCACCGCCATCGACGAGCCGAGCTCAACCACACACCATGGGGCCAGGCGTGCATTGATGCATTCCCGAATCCGCCCACCCCGCACGACGGCAGGCTTACGGCCCGATGAGCTCGTTAGTTTTGCATGGCTCGACATTCGAGCTCTGCCAATAGAAACACAGCACCGGCACGGTTTCTCGGCAAAAGAAACGCACGAATGCACGCCTGGCCCCATGGTGTTTAATATTTACAATAGGAAATAAAAAAGCCGGCGCGGAGCCGGCTTCGGGGGAATGCGAGATGGGTTTAGCCCAAGGCGGTGCGCATCGCGGTGGCGCGGTTGACCTGGTCGCTGGTGCCGCCGCGGATGACTTCGTCCAACAGTTCGCGGGCGCCTTCCTTGTCGCCGATTTCCTGGTAGGCGATGGCCAGGTCGAGCTTGGTGTCCATTTCCATTTGCAGGGCGGACATTTCTTCGCCGCCTTCGGCAGGCGCCAGCTTGGCGTTACTGCCGATCAGGTCGAGGTCGATGCCGGACAAATCGAAGTCGGCCGCGGTGGGCGGCGCCGACGGGGCCTGGGTGGCGGCGATGTCCAGTTCCGGGAAATCGGGCATGGCGAAATCGCTGACGTCCAGTACCGGTTCAGGCGCGGCCGTGGCCGGCGCGGCGGTTTCAGCCGGGGTCACGCCAGGCAGGTCGAAGTCCATCATGTCCAGCTCGGCCAAAGGATCGGCTGCCGCGGCCGGCGCGGTGGTCGGCACGTCGATGGCCGGGGCCGTGGTCGGCAAGTCGAGGCCGAAGTCCATCGCGAAATCATCGGCCGTCAGCGGCGCCGGTTCCGACGATGGCGCCGCGGCCGGCGCGTCGGTGGCGGACGATGGCGGCGCTTCGAGGTCGAACGCCAGGTCGAATGGCTCGGCCGCTGCCGGTTCCGCCGGCGCCGCGGTCGGCGCCGTGGTACTGTCCATGCTCAGGCCGCCCAGGTCGAAGTCAAGGAAATGCTCGGCGTCCGCCGCCGGGATCGGCGCCTGCGTCGCGGCCGGCAAATCATCGAGCGCCGGCAGCGCCGTCATGTCATCGAGCGAGAAGTCCATCGCATGCACGGGCGCTTCGGTCGGCGTGGCGGTGGCGTCGGCGCTCAGGTCCAGGTCCAGGCCGGAGAAGTCGTGCGCTTCCGCAACCGGGGCGGCGCTGGACGCCGGCGCCGGTTCGGCAAACATGTTGGCGAAATCGTCGGCAGACAGCGGCGCATCGGCGGCAGCGGCCGGCGCTTCGGCCGCCACGGCGGCAGCACCGGCCGATCCCGCATAAAGCGGGTTGTTCGGATCGAGCGCCAGCCCCATCACGGCTGCCTGCGCCCATTCCTCGCCCTGCCCCTTGGTCATCGAATACAGCTCGGACGCCTGCGCTTCAAACGAACGCGCATCCTTGCGGTTCGAGAAAATCTCCATCAATTTCAACCGCACCGGATGGCGCTCCGGATGCGTGCGCAGGGCTTCCTTCAGGATTTCCTCGGCTTGCGCATCGCGGCCGTAGGCAATGTACACATCGGCTTCGGCCACCGGATCGACTTCATTGGTATCGAGCTGGCTGGCCGATGGCGCGAAGTTGGAATTGAAGACACTGTTATTGGTATCGACGCTTTGGCCGCCGGTTTCCGCGATCAGCGGCTGCGCCTGCGGGCCGGGATCGCCCAGCACGCTGACTTCGGCTTTCGGCGCTTCGGCGGCCGGTGCGGCTTGCGCCGCGCGGCGGCGGCGCGCCGCGGCCAGGCCGGCCAGGCCCAGCACCGCCACCAGCCCGGCGCCGATCAGCTGGATATTGTCCATCACGGTATCCATCAGCGATGGCTCGGTGATGACCGGCTTCGACGGTTTCTTTGGCGCGGGCGCGGTTTCCACCGGCGCCGACGCCACCACCGGCGCAGGGGCCGAGGCGGCAGGCGCTGGCGCCGAAGCTGCCTTTTGCTTGTCCGCCATGGCCTTGTTCTTCACCGCCATCAGCTTTTCCAGGTCGGTGACGTTCTTTTCCAATTCCTTCACGCGGGCATTGGCCTCGGCCACCTGCTTTTCCCGCGCGATCCTGTCTTCGTCCGACGACTTGGCGGTCTTGCCCGCTCCCGCCTCGCCGCTGGCAGACTTCGACAGTTTCAGCTGGTCCCTGGCTTCATTGGCCGGCGTCGCGCGCTCTTCGACTTTCGCGGTGATCTTGCCGGCGGCCGACTGGCCGCTCTCGCCGCCGCGCGCCGGTGTGCTGGCAGCCACTTGCCCCGCCAGCTTGTTGCGGTAGGCGTTGAAATCGGCGGCATGGGCAATCACGACGCCATGCGCCTCGCCTTCCGACATGCCGCCCTTGATGGCATCCGAATCCGGCACGCTGAGGATCTGGCCCGACTTCAGGCGGTTCATGTTGTTGCCGGCAAATGCTTCCGGGTTGGCGCGGTACAGCGCCACCAGCATCATGTCCAGCGATACGTCGACCGGCTTCAGCTGGCGCGCGATCCGGCCCAGCGTATCGCCCGGCTTCACGCGGTACTCGCCACCATTGGCGGCATCGGCGGTATTGCGCGCGCTCTCACGCGCAGGTTCGCGGGCCGCCGGTTCACGTGCCGGGCGCGGCGTGGCGGCGCGGGCGGCCGGCGGCGCCACTTGCGCGGCCGACGCGGCGCGGCTCGGCACATCCACCGGCGCGGCCACTTGCGGCGCCTGCGTGCTGCGCATTTCCGCCGGGTCCAGCAGGAACGTGTATTCGCGCACCAGGCGCCCGCCGGTCCAGCTCAATTCCAGCAACATGTCGACGAACGGTTCATTGATGGGTTGCGTCGACGATACGCGGATCACCTGGCGGCCATTGCGGTTCTCCACTTCAAAGCGCAGCGACAACAGCGCCGGGTTGAAATCGATGTTGGCCAGCCGGAAGGCATCGGCCGGCGCCAGCCTGGCGGTCAGGTCCGACGATTCTTCCGCCGCCACCGACGTCAATTCGATTTCCGCACGCAGCGGCTGGCCCAGCGACGACAGCACGGTCAGCTTGCCCAGCCCGGCTGCGTTGGCGACGGGAGACAGCAATACTGCGCAGGCTACGGCGCTGGTAAGTGTTTTCAACGCAAACGACAGGGGCTTGGAGCGGTGGCTAACGTGCATAGTGTGAAATTGTAGTTGTTGAATTGGAAAAAGTTGCATTCCCGGATATCCCAACATAACACCATGGCATGGCGCATGCAAGCTTTGCGGGGAGATCTGTCACCTTGGTGCTGAATTTCAAATTCCATCGAAAGAAAAAAGGCTGGTTTCCATGGGAAACCAGCCTTTCGATGACGCTTTGGCGGAGCCTGGCCGATTATGCGCTGCGCGCCAATCCACCAGGCTGACCGGCAGCGCTTACTTATCCAGCACGATACGCAGCATGCGGCGCAGCGGTTCGGCCGCGCCCCAGAGCAGCTGGTCGCCCACCGTGAACGCGGACAGGTAATCGCCGCCCATCGCCAGCTTGCGCACGCGGCCGACCGGAATGGTCAGGCTGCCGGTCACGGCGGCCGGGGTCAGGTCGCGCATCGACGCTTCGCGCGTGTTCGGCACGAATTTCACCCACTGGTTGTCGTTGGCGATGATGTCGTTGATTTCGTCCAGCGGCACATCTTTCTTCAGCTTGATGGTCAGCGCCTGCGAGTGGCAACGCATCGCGCCGATCCGCACGCACAAGCCGTCGACAGGAATCGGGGTGCTGCCGAAGTCCAGGCCGCGGCCCAGGATCTTGTTGGTTTCCGCGCCGCCCTTCCACTCTTCCTTCGACTGGCCGTTGCCCAGGTCCTTGTCGATCC
>CBIHOX010000026.1:0-54145 GCA_966211685.1 uncultured Pseudoduganella sp. | reverse complement strand
TCGAACATGTGGATGAAGCCGTGCAGTTCGCGCAGGATGTCGTTCGGGATGTGGCGCGAGGTGCGGGTCTCGCCATACAGGTAAATCGGGATGTCCGCGTTCTTGTAGCGGATTTCCTCGACGAAGGCGCGCAGCGACTTCAGCGCTTCATCGGTTTCTTCCTTGGAACCGCCGCCGAATTCCTCGTCGTCGATCGACAGCACGAAGGCCGAGGCGCGCGACTGTTGCTGGGCGAACTGGGACAGGTCGCCATAGCTGGTTACGCCCAGCACTTCCATGCCTTCTTTTTCCATCGCGGCGGCCAGGGCGCGGATACCCAGTCCGGACGTGTTCTCGGAACGGAAATCTTCATCGATGATGACGATAGGGAAACGAAATTTCATGGAGCTCTCCAAAAAGAACAACCGCCCCGGGATCGTTCAACTCCGGAGCGGGCTGGGCGTATATCAGTGGTACCGGACACCTCCGGGATCAGGCACCAAGGTTCAGTACGCAAAAAATAAGATCGCGATTCTCGCAGAAAACTCGCAGCTTTTGGGAAAAAAGTTGCCGAATTTTTCGCCTAATTTGTATCCAGTTTAGACGATCCCGATGAAATCGCTGTTACGGCAGAACCATTTCACCCGGGAGTGCGCCATACGGGCCGCCTCCATGGCAACTTAGTGCCCGCCGCCGCCCAGCATTGCCAGCGGATCCACGTGCGCGCCGGCGCAGATGCCGAGGATGATGCCGGCGGCCGCCACGCCATACGACGTGTACAGCAGCCACCGGCGGTGCGTCAGCAGGGTGATGGCGGCCAGCGAGATCGCAATTTGCACGGCCGTCGTGGCCAGCGCCCACTGGTGGTGCGTGTGCATCGCGGCGTCGGATTTCTTGTTCCACTCGGCCGACGACGCTTCCCATTTTTCCGCGTCCTTCTTGATGTCTTCCTTTTCCGTCTTGTAGCGCGCCACTTCGGCCTTGTACTTTTCCGGATCGACGCCCGGCAGGATCATCGCCAGTTCCGCCAGGTTTTGCTTGGACGACTTCGACTGGTAGTAGCTCCAGCTGTTGGCGGCCTGGGTCTTGTCGATGGCGGCATTGTTCTTGTACATGGCCGCTTCGTTTTGCGTGGCGCCGCCCTGGTAGCCGAACAATGCGCCAACCGTTGCCAGGATGGCCGTGGTGACGGCGATGTTGCCGGCGAATTTGTCGTTGCTGTGGCCTGCGTGTTCGACCGCGTGGTCATGCGGGCCGTGGACGTGGAAACCGTGTCCGGACATGGTGTACCTCGTAAAAGTGAAAAGAATTGAGTGCTTCAGTGGTTGATTGGACGAGGCCGGGCCGCTTATTTGCCCAGCCTGACGAACGCGTAGTGCAAGCCATTGGCGGATACGTGCGCCTCGCGTTCGAGTTCGCGCCATTCGGGCCCGAGCGCAGGGAAGTGCGCATCGCAGTCATAGGTGGCCTGGATTTCCGTGAGGATGATTTCATCGGCCGCCCCCAGCGCCTGCTGGTAGACCTGCGCGCCGCCGATGATATAGGCGCGCGCATCGCCTGCCACCAGTTCGCGCGCCGCCTCGATCGAGTGCACGGTTTCCACGCCGTCCGCGCGCCAGCCGGCATTGCGCGTGATGACGATGTTGCGGCGGTTCGGCAATGGGCGGCCGATCGATTCGAAGGTCTTGCGGCCCATGATGATGGCGTGGCCTGTGGTCAGCCGCTTGAAGTGCGCCAGGTCTTCCGGCAGTTTCCACGGCAAGGTGTTGTTGATGCCGATGCCGCGGTTCTGGTCGGCGGCAACGATGATGGCCAGTTGGGTCATAAATCCGTCGTGGGTAATGGCATGGGCCGGACATTATATAAGACTGGCGCGATCGCGCAGCGGCCGCAGCGGTATTGGCAAGATCGGAGCGTTGGAACATAATAAAAAATGCAAGATTATCATATTGATAATATGCAATTTTCATGAAAGGTGAACATATGAAAACTATCCTCGCGTGGACAGCGCTTGCCGCGGCGCTGGCCGCGCCATTGGGGGCGGGCGCAGCCGGCACGGCCAGCGCATCGGCCGGCAATACGGGCTTTGGAGTGGAATTGATCGACCTCGATCCGCTGGACGGCGTTACGCCGTCGATTGTATTTCGCGATACCGGCATGGACAGTTCGGTCACGATATCGGCGTACGATTACCTGCATCCGGCCGGCGACGGCGGCAGGGTCCAGGGCCGGTTCGAAAAACTGGAGCGCAACTGGCCGACCGGCACGCTGTTTGCGGAAACCGGCCCGCGCGTGGCCGCCGCCGCCACACAGGCGACGCAGGATGACACCACCTTCATGGCCAGCGCTTTCTTGAATACGGTGTTCGATCTCTCGCCACATACGGCGGCGGTGTTCAGCATTCCCTATACCGTCGTGCTGGACCTGACGCCGGGCAGTAGCGGATCGAGCAGTTTTTACGTTGGAGCCAGTATGGGCGGCGCGTTCTGGTTCTCGGGCTATGACAGCCTGAGCGGCGCCCCGGGCAGCAACAGCGGCATCATGAGCGGCCGTATGGAGACCGGTGGCACGGGCATGAGCGGGATTATCACGCTCAGCGCCAGCAGTTATGCCAGCACGCCGCACACCGTGCCGGGCGTGCCCGAACCCGGCTCCTACGCCATGCTGCTGGCCGGCCTGGGTATCGTGGGCGCATGGCGCCGCCGCCAGTCCAACACTTGACGCCTGCAAGCCACTGAGCGCTTAGCACAAAGTCTTTTCTCCTTGTCCAGCAAGCCTTGTAGCCAGGCCGGCAATGCCGGTTTGTCACAAGGCTTGCTGCTTTTTACACGATGCGTTGCGCGCTAGCCTCATCTGTAAAACACGTACATGCTGATTCGCGCGGTTGTTACTTTTCGATAGATTTGAACGGACTTTTTTTTGTATCGTGCGTCTAGCGCCAAAAATATTTATTCCAAGAAACGGCCTGTTGACAGTTCTTACTCTGGAGGGAGTCAATGAAGCATCCACTCAGGCACGTTCTCGGCAACGTGCAGCATGCCGTACTGGCGCTTGCCGACGGCACCTTATTTCACGGCGCCTCGATCGGCGCGGCAGGCGCCACCAGCGGCGAGGTGGTGTTCAACACTGCCATGACGGGATACCAGGAAATCCTCAGCGACCCAAGCTACAGCCGCCAGATCGTGACCTTGACTTATCCCCACATCGGCAACACCGGCGTCAACGGCGAAGACGGCGAATCGCCGCGCATCCATGCGGCCGGCCTGGTGATCAAGGACTTGCCGCTGCTGATGTCGAATTTCCGCGCCACGCAATCGCTGCCGGCCTGGCTGCGTGAACAGGATGTCGTTGCCATTGCCGGCATCGATACGCGCAAGCTGACCCGCATCCTGCGTGAAAAGGGCGCGCAGAACGGCGCCATCGCCACCGGCGATAACGGCGCGCAGGCCGCGGAGGCGGCGCTGGCGCAGGCGCGCGCATTCCCCGGCTTGAACGGCATGGACCTGGCGCGCACCGTCACCGCGCCGGCCGCCTTTGAATGGCATGAAACCGAATGGATGCTGGGGCGCGGCTACGGCCGCCAGCACGCGCCGCGTTTCCACGTGGTGGCGTATGACTTCGGCGTCAAATCCAACATCCTGCGCATGCTGGCCGAGCGCGGCTGCAAGGTCACCGTGCTGCCGGCCGAAGCCGGCGCGCAAGCCGCGCTGGCGCTGCGCCCGGACGGCATTTTCCTGTCCAATGGACCGGGCGACCCCGGCCCGTGCGATTACGCGATCGAGGCGGCGCGCGAACTGATGGAACGCGGCATTCCCACCTTCGGCATTTGCCTGGGCCACCAGATCATGGCGCTGGCGTGCGGCGCCCGCACCGTGAAGATGAAATTCGGCCACCACGGCGCCAACCATCCGGTGCAAAACGTGCTGACCGGCGAAGTCATGATCACGTCGCAAAACCACGGCTTCGCGGTCGACGCGGCGACCCTGCCGGCCAACTGCAAGGTGACGCACGTGTCGCTGTTCGACGGTTCGCTGCAAGGCTTCATGCGCCTCGACAAACCCGCATTCTGCTTCCAGGGCCACCCGGAAGCGTCGCCCGGTCCGCATGACCTGGCGCCTCTGTTCGATCAATTCATTTCGCTGATGGGAGTCAACCAGCATGGCTAAACGCACCGATATCAACAGCATCCTGATCATCGGCGCCGGTCCTATCGTGATCGGCCAGGCGTGCGAATTCGACTATTCCGGCGCGCAGGCCTGCAAGGCCCTGCGCGAGGAAGGCTACAAGGTGGTACTGGTCAATTCCAATCCCGCCACCATCATGACCGATCCCGACATGGCTGACGTCACCTACATCGAGCCTATTACGTGGCAGGTGGTGGCGGCCATCATCGAGAAGGAGCGTCCGCAAGCGGTGCTGCCCACCATGGGCGGCCAGACCGCGCTCAATTGCGCGCTTGACCTGCACCGCCACGGCGTGCTGGAAAAATATAACGTGGAACTGATCGGCGCCACGCCGGAAGCCATCGACAAGGCCGAGGACCGCGCGAAATTCAAGGCTGCCATGACGCGCATCGGCCTGGGCTCGGCGCGCTCCGGCATTGCGCACAGCATGGCCGAGGCGTGGGCCGAGCAGGAAAAGCTGGGCTTCCCCGTCATCATCAGGCCATCGTTCACGATGGGCGGCAGCGGCGGCGGCATTGCCCGCAATGCCGAGGAATTCCTCGCGATCTGCACGCGCGGCCTGGAACTGTCGCCCACCACCGAGCTGCTGATCGAGGAATCGCTGCTGGGCTGGAAGGAATTCGAGATGGAAGTGGTGCGGGACCGCAAGGACAACTGCATCATCGTCTGCTCGATCGAGAACCTGGACCCGATGGGCGTGCACACGGGCGACTCGATCACGGTGGCGCCGGCGCAAACCCTGACGGACAAGGAATACCAGATCATGCGCAACGCGTCGCTCGACGTGCTGCGCGAAATCGGCGTCGATACCGGCGGCTCGAACGTGCAGTTCGCGCTGAACCCGAAAGACGGCCGCATGATCGTCATCGAGATGAATCCGCGCGTGTCCCGTTCGTCGGCGCTGGCATCGAAAGCCACCGGCTTCCCGATCGCGCGCGTGGCCGCCAAGCTGGCGGTCGGCTATACGCTCGACGAACTGCGCAACGACATCACCGGCGGCGCCACGCCGGCATCGTTCGAGCCGGCCATCGACTATGTGGTGACCAAGGTGCCGCGTTTCGCGTTCGAGAAATTCCCGGGCGCGGACCAGAAACTCACCACGCAGATGAAGTCCGTGGGCGAAGTCATGGCGATGGGGCGCACCTTCCAGGAATCGTTCCAGAAGGCCCTGCGCGGTCTCGACATCGGCATGGACGGCCTGCGCCGCGCCAATACCGGGGCCGACGTGATCGCGCAGGAACTGGCGCAACCTGGACCGCAGCGCATCTGGTACGTCGGCGAAGCGTTCGCGCAGGGCATGACGCAGGGCGAGGTGCATGAACTGTCGAAAATCGACCCCTGGTTCCTGGCCCAGATCCACGACCTGGTGGAAGTGGAGCAGTGGATCGCCACCCAGGCGCTGGAAGCGCTGGACAAGCCGGTGCTGTTCCGCCTGAAGCAGCAGGGCTTTGGCGACCGCCGCCTGGCCGCGCTGCTGGGCACCACCGAAGGCGCGGTGCGCGCGCACCGCCATGCGCTGGACGTGCGTCCGGTGTACAAGCGGGTCGACACCTGCGCCGGCGAATTCGCCACCCGCACCGCCTACATGTATTCGACCTACGACGAGGAATGCGAAGCCCAGCCGACCGGCAAGACCAAGATCATGGTGCTGGGCGGCGGTCCTAACCGCATCGGCCAGGGCATCGAATTCGATTATTGTTGCGTGCACGCGGCGCTGGCGATGCGCGAAGACGGCTATGAAACCATCATGGTCAACTGCAACCCGGAAACCGTGTCGACCGATTACGACACGTCCGACCGGCTGTATTTTGAATCGCTGACCTTGGAAGACGTGCTGGAAATCGTCGCGCTGGAGCGTCCCGCCGGCGTGATCGTGCAATATGGCGGCCAGACCCCGCTCAAGCTGGCGCTGGACCTGGAAGCCAACGGCGTGCCGGTGATCGGCACCTCGCCCGACATGATCGACGCGGCCGAAGACCGCGAGCGTTTCCAGAAACTCCTGCACGAACTGGACCTGCGCCAGCCGCCGAACCGCACCGCGCGCACCGAGCAGGACGCGGTGCGCCTGGCCGAGGAAATCGGCTATCCGCTGGTGGTGCGTCCGTCGTACGTGCTGGGCGGGCGCGCCATGGAAATCGTCCATGAACGCGCCGACCTGGAACGCTACATGCGCGAAGCCGTGCAGGTGTCGAACGATTCGCCGGTGCTGCTGGACCGCTTCCTCAACGACGCGGTGGAAATCGACGTCGACTGCGTGGCCGACGGCGTGGAAGTGATCATTGGCGGCGTGATGGAACACGTTGAGCAGGCCGGCATCCATTCCGGCGACTCGGCCTGCGCGCTGCCGCCTTATTCGCTGGCGCCCGACACGGTGGAGGAAATCAAGCGCCAGACCGTGCGCCTGGCGCGCGGCCTGAACGTGGTGGGCCTGATGAATGTGCAGTTCGCCGTGCAGCGGCAGAAAGTCGACGGACGCGTGCGCGACCAGGTGTATGTGCTGGAAGTGAATCCGCGCGCCTCGCGCACCGTGCCGTTCGTGTCCAAGGCCACCGGCCGGCCGCTGGCGAAAATCGCGGCGCGCTGCATGGCCGGCGAAACGCTGGCCGAGCAGGGCGTCAAGGGTGAAGTCACCCCGCCGTTCTACAGCGTCAAGGAAGCCGTGCTGCCGTTCGGGAAATTCCCGGGCGTCGACACCATCCTCGGTCCGGAAATGAAGTCCACCGGTGAAGTGATGGGCGTGGCGCCGACCTTCGGCGAGGCATATTACAAGGCGCAACTGGGCGCCGGCGTGCGCCTGCCGCAGGGCGGCGAGGGCGCCGTGGCCTACCTGCGGGTGCGCCAGGGCGACCAGGCGCGCGCGGTGGCGCTGGCGCGCGACCTGTCGGCGGCCGGCTTCGAGCTGATCGCCAGCCACGTGACGGCGCAGGTGGTGGCCGCCGGCGGCGTGGCGGTGCGCGAGGAACAGGACGACAAGGTGCTGGCGCTGCTGAAGGAAAAGGCCATCGCGCTGGTGGTGGTCACGGTCGATGAAAAGCGTTCGGCCATCGGTTCGTCGCGCGCGCTGCGGGTGGCGGCCCTGGCGTCGGGCGCCGTGTATTGCACCACCATCGCAGCCGCCGAAGCCTGCGCCGAGGCGCTCAAGTACGCGGGCCGCGCGCCCAGCCTGTACCCGGTGCAGGCGCTGCACAGGATGGCGGCCGAAGCGGCCGTGGCGCTGCAGCCGCAAGGCCGCCGCGCACCCAGCGCCGAGGACCTGGCCGCCGCATCGTTCAAGGTGCCGGAACGGCGCCGCAGCCTGCGCCAGCGCAGCGTCGGCGTGCCACCGTTGAAACTGTTCATCCGCCAGCCGTTCACGGAATCGGACGCGCACCAGCAGCGCATGATCGCCGACATCCTGACGCTGATCGACACTGCCAACGGCATCCCGTATCCGTTCAAGTACCTGACCGGCACGGAAGCGGAAAGCGCCGACACGTTCCGCGCCTCGTTCGAACGCAACCACAACCAGCCGTTCACGCCGAAGAACTTCCGGCGCCACCGCCTGGAGTTGCTGGACCAGGCCGACGTGATGATCAACATCCGTGTCGGCATGAGCGAATCGAGCGCGTTCGAGATGGCGTACCACGTGTTCAAGGGGCGCGCGACCCCGGTGCTGTTCCTGGTCTGGAAGGGCGCGCCCATCAAGACCACGCTGTTGCGCGAACTGGACGACATGGTCGACGTCACGTATATCGAGTTTGACGATGTAGAAGAACTGAGGGGCCCAATCCACCGCTTCTTCAGTGGCAAAACCCTGCAAATCCAATAGGCTTGCAGCTAAAACAAGGAGTACGACATGCTGGCTAATTTCAAGATCAAGAACCTGGTGATCGGTGCGCTGGGGTTCCTCAGCGCGCTGATGCTGCTGATGGGCGTCATGGGCATCTATGGCGCCAACAAATCAGTGGCCCTGCTCAGCGAGGTCACGCTCAGCGATGAGCAGAACGCCAGCGAGCGCACGGCCATCCGTCTCGACATGGAAACCAACCGCAGCCAGATCCTGCAGGCGCTGCAGCACAATCCGGGGTTCGACTGGTCCAAGCTGCACGACCATCCGCTGACCAACCACTGGACCATCATCGACACCACGTCGGCCCGCCTGGCGAAGAACTGGGAAAAGTACCTGGCCGACATCAAGTCCGATGACGAGCGCAAACTGGCGCAGGAGTGGTACGCCAAGAGCGCCGGCCTGGGCCTGGAACACATCAAGGCCGCCGCCGCCGCCATCAAGGCCGAGCAGTGGGATGACGCGGAAATGGTGCTGATCAAGAAAATCAATCCGACCTACCGCGTCGGCGACGAAGCCATGAAGGCGTTCACGGCGTTCACCGACAAGCGCGCCAAGGACAACGAGGAAGCGGTGCGGGCCAGCCTGGCGTCGACCCGCAACACCATGATTGCAGTGGTCGTGATAGGCGCGTTGCTGGCCCTGATGGCCGGCGTGACCGTGGTGGGGGCGATTTCCGCGCCGCTGCGCGAAGCCGTGGACGTGGCGCACCGCGTGGCCGAGGGCGACCTGACCGGCAAAACCAATTCGGACAGCAACAATGAAATCGGTTCGCTGCTGCGTGCGCTCGACAAGATGAAGGCCAACCTGGCCGCCATCGTGGGCGAAGTGCGCGGCAGCACCGACGTGATTTCCAGCGCGTCGGGCCAGATCGCGGCCGGCAACATGGACTTGTCGAACCGTACCGCGCAGCAGGCCGCGTCGCTGGAGGAAACCGCGTCGTCGATGGAAGAATTGACCGGCACCGTCAAGCAGAACGCCGATCATGCGCGCCAGGCCAACCAGCTGGCGCAATCGGCCTCGGAAGTGGCCAGCCGCGGCGGCCAGGTGGTGTCACAGGTGGTGGAAACCATGGGGTCCATCAACGATTCGTCGAAGAAGATCGTCGACATCATCGGCGTCATCGACGGCATCGCGTTCCAGACCAACATCCTGGCGCTGAACGCCGCGGTGGAAGCGGCGCGCGCCGGCGAGCAGGGCCGCGGCTTTGCCGTGGTGGCGTCCGAAGTGCGTTCGCTGGCGCAGCGCTCGGCGGCGGCCGCCAAGGAAATCAAGGCCCTGATCGACGATTCCGTCGACAAGGTCGATTCCGGCGCCAAGCTGGTCGACCAGGCCGGCGCCACCATGGAGGAAATCGTCACCAGCATCGGCCGCGTGGCCAGCATCATGAGTGAAATCACTCAGGCCAGCCAGGACCAGACCGCGGGCCTCGACCAGATCCATGCCGCCATCAGCCAGATGGATGGCCTGACCCAGCAAAACGTCGCGCTGGTGGAGGAAGCGTCGGCGGCCGCCGACTCGCTGTACGAACGCGCCGCCGGCCTGCAGCAGGTCGTCAGCGTCTTCAAGGTCGACAACGCGCCGCAGCAATTGTCGGCGCCGCGCGCGCCGGTGAAGAGCGCGTTGCCGGCGGCTAAATCTCCTGCCAAGCCGGCCGCCAAGGCAGGCTCGATCCGCCAGATCGCCAGCCGTCCGGCCAAGGCCGCGCTTGCGCCGAAGAAAGCCCGTGCCGTGGCCAATGGCGCGAACGACGACTGGGTCGAATTCTGAACTTGTACTGACTGTGTCTCCTCCGGTCGCCTCCCTTCGGGGCGGCCGTTTCAGCGGCTGCGCGCTCCCCGCGCAGCCGTTTATTTTTTTCGGCGTCAGAACCTGTGGGTGACGCCCACGCCGAATCCCGCCACATCCTGCCCTGCCTTCAATCCCGTGACCGGATTGGCCGACAGGTTATAGGCCGCGTTGCCGTCGTTGGCGGTATGCGTCCACGCCATCCATAATTCACTGCGCTTCGACAGCGCATGGCCATATCCCGCCGTCCACTGGCGCGCGCCGGAGTCCGGTCCCGGCTTGCCGGCGCCGCCGACGCCAGCCGCCGCATTACCATGTGCATTGCCGGCCACGGTGACGGAAGCGCGCACGGTGTGCGGTCCATTGCTCCAGGTCGCCGCCAGTTGCCATGCGTCGCGCCGCAGCCAGGTGGATGGCGTGGGCTGGTAGCGCAGCCGCTCGAACGCGCCGCGCAGGCGCCACGGGCCGATGCCGTGGGCGGCGCCGATCTTGTGGGCGGTGTCGCGCGTTCCGGCGGCGAAATAGTCGCGGTGCCGTTCGTAGCCGTACGCGGCAAAAGTGGTCCCGTCGTCGTAGGACAGCAGCGCCGCGTGCATGTGCGGATCGCCGCCGTTACTGCGTTCCTCGCGCGCGCTGATGGCGGCTTTTGCCTGCCATGGGCCGCTGCGCGGCGACGTGTACTGCACCAGGTTGCGCTGGCGGCGGTCGAACGACGCCGGCGATGCCGCGTTGCCTGCCGTGGCGAAGCCGTTGCCCATGATGGCGTTCGAGGCGAAGATGCCGGCCGTGAACGGATCGACCGTATACACTGAAACGTGGCGGTAGGGCGACTCCCATATTCCCATCAACAGTTCGCCATGGCGGCCGCGCAATCCCACCGCGGTATTGCGCGAAAAGTCGCCACCGCCGCCGGTATCGACCGCAACCGGCATTTCGATCTGGAAAAAGGCCTGGGCGCCGCCGCCGAGGTCCTCCGCCCCTCTGAAGCCCAGCACCGACAAGTCGTTCGAGACACGCGCCTGGCGCGGACCGCCGCCGGCCGTGACGCTTTCCACGTCGACCTTGAGGAAACCATAAACCTGTACGTTCTCCTGCGCCGCCGCCGGCGTGCAGGCCAGCAGGGCCAGCGCGGCCCTGAAAAGGTGTTTCATTGCTTCTCCCTGTTTGAGTTCTGATGAAATTATATGTATACATATAGAAACGCGCCAGATAAAATTGGTTGACTTTCACCACCACAGGAGACACCAGCATGAGCACCAAACTGCGCCATATCGCCATTTCCGTTCCCGACCCATGGAAGAGCGCCGAGTTTTACATGCAGGCATTCGGCCTGCGCAAGGTTGGCGAAACCGACTCGTCGCTGGCGCGCGGCGTGTACCTCAGCGATGGCGTCATGTCGCTGGCCCTGCTCAATTACAAGACCGACGAGGCGGCGGGCGAACGCGGGCGCGATTACGTCGGGCTGCACCATCTCGGCATGTGGGTCGACGACATCGGCGCGGCGCGGGCGGCGGCCGAAGCGGCAGGCGGGACGTATTACATGGGCGAGGTGCCCGTGAAGGGCAACATCTTCTATGAAGTCAAGTACCGCGACCCGGACGGCGTGATCGTGGACTTGACGGACCACGGCTGGGGCGGCGCCGTGAAGGACCCGGCCGGCCCGGCCGGCGCGCGCGGCGAGGGGCCGGCGCTGCGGCACCCGGACCTGGTGGCGGACCGCAGCGGCATTGCCTGAACCTTGCCGGCGCTGCCGGCGGCAGCTCTTTGCTCAACTGCCGCCGGCACGGTCGTCAGCCGCCAACCACGCATTGCAACGACTGCCCATCGAACCACGCCTGCAGGTTCGCCAGCAGCATATCCCGCTGCGCGGCCTGCGCTTCCGGCGAGCGTCCCGACATGTGCGGCGTCAGGATCAGCCGGTCGCACCCCGCAGCGCCGGGTGGCAACTCCGGTTCGTCTTCCAGCACGTCGAGCGCGGCGCCCGCGAGCGCACCGCCGGCCAACGCGCCCATCAGCGCGGTCGTGTCGACCACGCTGCCGCGCGCCACGTTGACCAGGAAGCCGTCCGGCCCCAGCGCCGCCAGCACCGCCGCGTCGACCAGGTGATGCGTGGCCGCGCCGCCAGGGCAAGCCAGCACCAGGTAGTCGCACCAGCCGGCCAGCGCCACCGCGCTGTCCACGTGCCGGTATGGCAGGCCGGGGCGGGGCGTGCGCGTGTGGTACGCCACCTCCATGTCGAAGCCCTGCGCGCGCCGCGCGATCAGCGCGCCGATGTTGCCCATCCCGACCAGCCCCAGGCGCTTGCCGTGCACGGCGGGCCGCGCGCCGCGGTGGGCTTGCCACTGGCCGGCCTTGGCCGCGCGGTCCAGCAGCGGCACGCCGCGTGCGCAGGCCAGCAGCAGCGCCATCGCGTGGTCGGCCACCGTGGCGTTGTTGACGCCCGGCGCGTGGGTCACCGTGATGCCGCGCGCGTGCGCCGCGGCCACGTCGATCCCTTCATGGCCCGCACCGAACGCGCACACGATGCCCAGCGCGGGCAGGGCTTCCATCCACGCCGAGCGCATGCCGGTGGTGCCGTTGGTGACGACGGCGCGCACGGCGGCCCGGCGCGCCGGAGGCCAGTGCGCCACGGCTGCGGGATCGGCGTCCGTCACGCGCCAGCGGGCGCGCAGCGCCGCCAGGCAGGCTGGCGGCAGTGGAATCAATACCAGGACGGCGGCGTGTTCAGGCGGGTATGGCATGCATGTCTCCTCATTGGTTTAAAAAATAAGTACATTTATCTTGCTATGTATACGGATAGATATTATCGTATTCCAAAGAAACGGCAACCGTTCAACGTCAAAACAAGGAGGAAGACATGTGGCATGCACTGGCAATGATTGAATCGAAGGAAGGAGGACGCGGGCCGCGTCCGGCCCTGGCGTGTGGCGATGCGCTGTATGACCTGGCGCACCTGGCCGAGGCGTGCGGCGTGGCGCACGCGCCGGCCAGCACGCAGCAAGCGCTGCACGATTGGGATGCGCACGCCGCGACCTTGCGCGCGCTGGCCGCGTCGTGCGATGTCCTGGCGCTGGCCGGCAAGATACGGCCGCTGGACCGCGACGCGGTGCGCCTGTGCGTGCCCTATATCCCGGGCCGGATCTTCGGGGCGGCGTCGAATTTCCGCGACCATGCCGCGGAGATGGGTACCGAACTGGCGCCCCGCTCGGAAAGTGCGCCATTTTGTTTCATGAAGGCGGAAACCAGCGTGACCGCCACCGATACCGACGTCGTGATGCCGGCGGCGACGGACAAGCTGGATTGGGAAGTCGAGCTGGGCGTCGTGATCGGCCGGCAATGCCGCAACGTGCCCCTGGAACGGGCCCTCGACGTGGTGGCCGGCTACATGGTGGTCAATGACGTGACGGCGCGCGACTTGAACCGGCGCGGCGACTATCCGTTCAAGCACGACTGGTTCCGCGGCAAGAGCCATGACACGTTCGGCCCCATCGGCCCGTGGCTGGTGCCGGCCGGCTGCATCGCCGACCCGCAGCGCCTGCGGCTGCAACTGTCCGTCAATGGCGAGATGATGCAGGACGGCTGCACCTCCGACATGATCTTCCCGATCGCCGAGCAGATCGCCTACCTGTCGTCGATGCTGACCCTGAAGCCGGGAGACCTGCTGATGACGGGCACACCCGACGGTGTCGGCATGGGACGTGGCGTGTACCTGAAGCCGGGCGACGTGATGGTGGCCACGGCCGAAGGCATCGGCAGTATCCGCAATACCGTGGTGGCCGGAGGCCCGCAATGAAGGCCTCCGTGAGCAGGGCGGCCGCCGCGTGCGCGCTGGCCATCGCCGCGTTGTCCGCGCAGGCGGCCGACGCGGTGCGCTTCAACCTGGCGTGGCTGCCGCAGGGTTCCACCAGCGGCGTGCTGGTGGCCATTGCCAAGGGCTATTACGCGGAAGCGGGGCTCGAAGTCACGGCCACGCGCGGCTATGGCGGCCAGCGCACCGTCAACGAAGTGGACCAGGGCCTGTTTGAATTCGGCTATGGCGATCCGATCAGCGTGATGCTGAACCGCGCGCAGGGCGGCAAGACCGTGATGGTGGGCGCCATCAATACCCGCTGGCCGGCCGCGCTGTGCTACGTGGACAAGCCCGGCCGCAAGATCCGCACCGTGGCCGACTTGAAAGGGCTGGTGATCGGCGGCGGCGCCGCGTCGCCGCTGCACAACGTGGTGCCGGCCTGGCTGGCGGCCAACGGCCTGCCGGCCGACCACGTGAAACTGTTGCGGCTCGATCCGGCCGTGATCAACACCACCTTCCTCGACGGCGGCATCGACCTGGCCGAATGCTGGGAAGGCGCCAACAAGCCGGTGCTGGAAAAGCTGGCGCAGAAAAACGACATGCGCATCGGCGCGCTGCGCTACCGCGACTTCGCGCTGAACCTGGTGGGCAACGGCATCGTCACCAGTGAAAAGCTGGCCGCGTCCAATCCCGACCTGGTGCGGCGCTTCCTGCAAGCCACCTACAAGGGTTATGAATTCCAGGCGCGGCACCCGGCCGATGCGGTGGAGCTGGTGGCGCGCCGGGAAAAGCTGCTGGACAAGGCCGTGCTGCGCCAGCAGATCGAGGAAACCGCTGCGCTGATGGATTTCGCCGGCAGGAAGCCGGGCGCGATGCCGGACGAACGCATGGCCGCCACCGCGGAATTCGTGCGCAAGGCGTTTCCCGCCACGGCGCAGGTGAAAAGCGCCGACATCTATACCAACCGCTTCGTAGGAGAATGACATGGCCCACCCATCGCAAACCCTGCCACCCCTGCCAACCCTGCGCCCGCTGAAACTCGGCCACCTGGTGCTGATGGTGCGCGACATCGAGCGTTCCGTGAAGTTCTACACCGAGGTGGTCGGCCTGAAGGTGTCGGACTGGATTTCCGACCAGATGGTGTTCCTGCGCGCCGGCGAAGACCACCACGACCTGGCGCTGTCGCAAATCCCGAAGCACGCGCAAGGGATCGATGACCTGCCACATGACGGCCGGCCCGGCATGGAACATTTTTCGTACCTGGTGCAAGACCGCGCGGAAATCGAGCGCACCGTGCACGTGCTGCGGCAGCACGGCGTGGAAATCGTGCGCGGCATCGGCAAGCATGGCCCCGGCGAAAACCTGTTCCTCGTGTTTAAGGATCCCGACGGCAACAATGTCGAAGTGTATTGCGAAATGACGCAAATCCCCGCCGGTGCGGACCATGAAGCCAGGGTGTGGGAGCGCAGCATCGAATCGTTCGACCAATACCGTTTCGAACACTTCGTGGTGCCGCCGCCGGCCGCCGTGGTCAAGGCCAAGCAGGGAGGCCAGCCATGAAGCGTACACTGGAAACCCTGCTGTTCTGGGGCGCGTTCGCGCTGCTGTGGGAATACGGCGTCGCGCTGGCCGGCGTGCGCAGCTACCTGGTGCCGCCGCTGAGCAAGGTGGTGGCGGCCGGCTGGGAGCAGCGTGCATTGCTGGCATCCGGCAGCTGGGTCACGCTGGTCGAGGTGCTGGCCGGCTTCGCGCTGGCGTCGGTCGGCGGGATCGCGCTGGGGCTGGCGATCCATTTCAGCGCGCTGGCGCGCCGCACGGTGTATCCGCTGGTGACGGCGCTGCAAAGCATGCCGAAGATCGCCCTGGCGCCGCTGATGATCGTCTGGTTCGGCTATGGTTTCGCGTCGAAGCTGGCGTCGGCCTTCCTGTTCGCGTTCTTCCCGCTGGTGGTGGCGACCATGGGCGGCCTGGCCGGTATCGCCGCCAGCCTCGATGAACATTTCCGCGCGCTCGGCGCGTCGCGCTGGGACACGCTGGTGCGGCTGCAATTGCCGTCCGCGCTGCCGTCGGTGGCCGATGGCGTGCGCATCGCCATGCCGCTGGCGGTGATCGGCGCCATCGTCGGTGAATTCATCGGCGCCGAACAGGGCTTGGGCCATTTGATGACCATGGCCACCGCCAATGCGCAGACGGACTTGATGTTCGCCGCCATCCTGGCCATCACCGTGCTGGCCAGCCTGCTGTACTGGGCGGTGGAAGCGCTGTCGAGCCTGGTGTGGTGGCGCGGGAGGGCGGCATGAACAAGATCAGTTCCTTGCAGGGCGCGCACCGCGGCAACGTCGCCGGCGGCATCACCGCGGCGGGAGCGTCCTGTGCGGCTGGCGCCCCAGGTGCGGCGCAGGCGCCGCAGTGCGATGCCATCCGCGTGTCCGGCGTCGCCAAGCGCTATCCGGGCCGGCAGGCGTTCAGCGCGCTCGAAGGCGTGTCGCTGTCCGTGCGCGATTGCGAATTCGTGTCGATCCTTGGGCCCAGCGGTTGCGGCAAGAGCACGCTGCTGCGCATCGTGGCCGGACTGGTGGGCGCCAGCGAAGGCGTGGTGCAGGTGGGCGGGCGCGACATCGTCAAACCGGTGCCGGATATCGGCGTGGTGTTCCAGACCAGTAACATGCTGCCATGGCTGACCGTGCAGCAGAACATGCTGCTGGGAGCGCAGTTGCGGCGCCTGCCGCAGGAGGCCGCACATGGCAAGGTGCGCGAGCTGGTGCGGCTGCTGGGACTGGGCGGTTTCGAGCACAGTTTTCCGCACCAGTTGTCCGGCGGCATGCGCCAGCGCGCGTCGATTGGCCAGATCCTCGCGCTCGATCCGCGCATCCTGCTGATGGATGAACCGTTCGGGGCGCTCGACGCATTGACGCGCGACGTGCTGAACGTGGAATTGCTGCGCATCTGGCAAGAGCACCGCAAGACCGTGCTGCTGGTCACGCACAGCATCCAGGAAGCCGTGTTCCTGTCGGACCGGGTACTGGTGATGTCGGGCCGGCCCGGCCGCATCGTGCACGACATCGCGATCGACCTGCCGCGTCCGCGCCTGCCGGCCCAGGTGAAGACCGATCCGCGCTTCGGCGAGTACATCGCGCAGCTGAGCCGCATCATGGGGGTGGTGTGATGACCGCGCAACCTTTTGCCGGGCTGGCGCCGCGCGAAGCGGACGCCTTGCGCGCGCTGGGCCCGCGCTGGGCAGATGACATCGAGACGCACCGCAGGCAGGTGGTCGAGATCTACACGCCGCACCTGGCGCGCGCCTGCCGCGAAGGCATCCTGGTCGACACCGGCCTGGCGTACGGCGCGCATCCGCGCCAGCGGCTCGACCTGTACCGCAGCGCCGCCACGCCGGCGCGCGGCGCGCCAATGGCGGTGTTCGTGCACGGCGGCGCATTCGTGCGCGGCAGCATGAACAGCAACGCGGAGATCTATGGCAACGTCACGCGCTGGCTGGCGCGGCAAGGCTGGCTGGCCGCCAACGTGGAATACCGCCTCGCGCCGGAAGCGCGCTACCCGGAAGGCGCGCGCGACGTCGGCCTGGCGCTGGACTGGCTGCGCCGCCATGCGGAAGACTATGGCGGCGATCCGCGATGCGTGGTGCTGATCGGGCATTCCGCCGGCGGCGCGCACGTGGCCGGGTACGCCATCGATCCGGCAACCTGCCCAACGTCCGGCCGGGGCCCCGAGCCGGAATCGAACCGGCAACCCGAAACGGCACGTCGATCGGCGCCTGAGCGGGCATCTGAACGGGCTCCTGAGCGGGCACCTGCGCCAGTACCTGAACCGGCGCACTGGCCGGCGTCCAGCGCGCCAGCGCACGACCGCCTGGGCGGGCTCGTGCTGAAAAGCGCCACGCTGGGGGCCGACCCCACGACGCCCAAACCCCACGCACACGGCGGGTGGGGGGGCAGCGGCGCATGCACCTTACGCGGCGCTGGGGCGGGTGTCCGGGGCGCCGGGCCTGGACGGCCTGGCCGGTCTCGTGCTGATCAGCGCCAGGCTGCGGGCCGACGCCAGGACGCACAACCCCAACGCACACGGCGTGCGCGCTTATTGGGGGGACGACGAGTCGCGCTATGACGCGGTGTCGCCGGTGTCGCATGCGCACCGGCTGCGCATCCCGGCGCTGGTGGCGGTGGCGGCGCATGAAAACCCGTATCTCGACGCGTATGGCGCGGAATTCGTGCACCGCGCGCTGGAGGCCGGCGTGCCGGACGTGCAATTCATCCGCGTGCCGCAGCATAACCACACGTCCATCGTGGCCCACCTCGATACCCCCGACCAAAGCTTCGCACCGGCGCTGGCCGCCTTCCTCGGCATGTGCAGGGACCGCGTGCAAACATTCAAGGAGACAACATGAGCAATAAGATCACCGGCGTCTTCGCGCCGGCCGTGACGCCGTTCGGCGCCGACCTGAACATCGACTTCGAGCGCTTTTACAGCCATTGCCGCTGGCTGCTGCAACAGGGCGCGGGACTGGCCATCTTCGGCACCAACAGCGAAGCCAATTCGCTGTCCTTGACCGAGCGCATGATGGTGCTGGACCGGCTGGCCGGGCGCGGCCTCGACATGGCGCGCGTGCTGCCCGGCACAGGGTGCTGCGCGCTGCCGGAAACCGTGGCGCTGTCGCGCCATGCGGTGCACTATGGCTGCGCCGGCGTACTGGTGGTGCCGCCGTTCTTCTACAAGGGCGTCAGCGACGACGGCCTGTTTGCGTATTATTCCGAAGTCATCGAGCGCGTCGGGCACGACGGCCTGCGGCTGTTCCTGTACCACATTCCCGCGTTTTCCGGCGTGCCGGTGTCCCTGAACCTGATCGAACGGCTGGCGCAGCGCTATCCGCGGCAGATCGCCGGCGTCAAGGACAGTTCCGGCGACTGGGCCAACATTGAAGCCATGCTGCACCGCTTCCCGCAACTGTCGATATTCCCGGCGTCGGAAAGTATGCTGTCCCGCGCCATGCCGCTGGGCGCGGCCGGGTGCATTTCCGCCACCCTGAACGTCAATCCAGGGCCGATCGCGCATTTGCAGCGCCATTGGCGGGATGACGGGGCGGCGCTGGCCCAGCAGCAGATCGACCGCGTTCGGCTGGTGTTCCAGAAATACCCGATGATCGCCGCGCTGAAATGGACGCTGGCGCATTACCGCGACCAGCCCGCGTGGCAGTTGCAGCGCCCGCCGCTGGCGGTGCTGACGAGCCAGCAACAACAGGGCTTGCTGGCGGAATTGCAGGCGGCCCGCTTCGCGCTGGCGCCGATGGAGGCGCCATGACTGTCCGGGACGCCACCGACGGCGTGGCAGCCGTCGCGCCGCTGGGCCGCTATCCGGCCAGTTGCCGTGCCGGCGACACGGTCTACGTTTCCGGCATGAGCGCGCGCCAGGCCGATGGCGCCATCGCCGGCGTGCGTTACCTGCCCATGGGCGGCGTGGTGTGCGACTGCGCCGAGCAGACCCGCATCGTGATCGCCAAGGTGGCCGATGCGCTGGCGTGCGAAGGCGCCACGCTCGACGATTGCGTGGCCGTCACCGCGTACCTGACCGACATGGCCGACTTCAACGCCTATAACGCGGTCTACGGCGAATACTTCAATGGCCGCGCCGCGCGCGCCACCGTGGCGGTGCACCAATTGCCGCATCCGCACATGGTGGTGGAATTGTCGGTGACGGCGTACGCGCCGCGACGGGGGCGGCCATGAATGCGCCGGACAGGAATGCACCCCAGTCCCGGGAGCGCGTGCCGGACAGCGTGCTGGACCAACTGTTCCGCCATGCCCGCTCGCACAATGGCTGGCTGCCGCAACCGGTGGCCGACGCCACGCTGCGCGAACTGTACGACTTGATGAAGCTGTGCCCCACCAGCGTCAATGGCGGGCCGGCGCGCATCGTGTTCGTGCGTTCCGAGGAGGGCAAGGCGGCGCTGCTGCCGACCATCCATCCGGGCAACGTGGACAAGGTGCGCACCGCGCCGGTGGTGGCGGTGATCGGCTACGACACCCGCTTCCACGAGCACTTGCCGCGGCTGTTTCCGCACAACCCGCAGGCGGGGGCGCCATTCGCGGCCAACGCCGCGCTGGCGGAAAGCACGGCGTTCCGCAACAGCAGCCTGCAGGGCGCGTGGCTGATGCTGGCGGCGCGCGCGCTCGGCCTCGATTGCGGCCCGCTGTCGGGCTTCGACGCGGCGGCGCTCAACGGCCTGCTGTTTCCCGATGGCCGGGTGAGAGTGAACTTCCTTTGCAACCTGGGCCACGGCGACCCGCGCCGCCTGTTCCCGCGCGGACCCCGGCTGGATTTCAGCCAGGCGTGCACACTGTTATAAGGAGCCGTATGGAATTGCTGTGGTATATCGGGCTGGGCGCCGTGGCCGGCGTGCTGGCCGGCCTGCTGGGCGTGGGCGGCGGCACCGTCATCGTGCCGGCGCTGACCTTGCTGTTCACCGGCCTGGATTTCCCGGCCGGGCACGTGCTGCACCTGGCGCTGGGCACGTCGATGGCGTCGATCCTGTTCACCTCGGTGGCCAGCCTGCGCGCGCACCACCGGCGCGGCGCGGTGGACTGGCAAGTCGTCGGCCGGCTGGCGCCCGGCATCGTGGCCGGCACCCTGCTGGGCGTCTGGCTGGCGGCGCGGCTGTCGTCGAACGCGCTGAAACTGATCTTTGTCGGGTTTGCGTGGTTCGTGGCCGTACAGATGTTGCTGAACCTGAAACCCAAGCCGGCGCGCCAGTTGCCCGCCACGGGCGGCATGCTGGCCTCGGGAGGGGCGATCGGCGTGGTGTCGAGCTTTGTCGGCATCGGCGGCGGCACCTTGTCGGTGCCGTTCATGACCTGGTGTAACGTGCCGCTGCACACGGTGATCGGCACCTCGGCCGCGCTGGGCTTTCCCATCGCGGCGGCCGGGGTGGCGGGTTACGTCGCCAACGGCTGGCAGGCGGCGGGCTTGCCGCCGCACAGCTACGGCTTCGTCTATTTGCC
Organism: uncultured Pseudoduganella sp.; assembly: GCA_966211685.1. Lineage (GTDB taxonomy): Bacteria > Pseudomonadota > Gammaproteobacteria > Burkholderiales > Burkholderiaceae_D > Rugamonas. The sequence goes on along the minus strand of CBIHOX010000026.1, from coordinate 33,568 downwards.
GGCGCTGGCCGGCATTGCCGGCGCGTCCATGCTGACGGCGCCGCTCGGCGCCAGGATCGCGCATGCATTGCCGGTGGCCCGGCTGCGGCAACTGTTTGCGCTGCTGTTGTTGGCGGTCGGCGCGCGCATGCTGGCGTCGCTGTGGTGAGCCGGCGCGGATCACGCTATAGTACGGGGCCGCGGGTCATCACGCACGCCGGCCCCGCGTCCGATTTTTTAACAGACAAGCAGATACGATGGAAACCATTTCGATGCGGCTGTACCGCATCCTTGCCGAAGAAATCATCAATGGCCGGTGGGCCCCGGGCGACAGCCTGGAAGAACAGGCCATCGCCGAACGCTTCAAGGTGTCGCGCACGCCGACCCGCCAGGCGCTGCGCGAACTGGCCAACGCAGGCCTGGTGGAACTCAAGCCCCGCAAGGGCGGCGTGGTTACCAGCATCAGCCTGGACGAACTGGCCGACACGCTCGAAGCGCTGGGCGAACTGGAGGCGCTTTGCTGCCGCATCAGCGCCGAGCGCATGAGCGCCGTGCAAAAGAAGCAGCTGGAACTGTTCCACCTGCAGGGCGTCGAATGCCTCGAGCGCGGCGACGAGGAAGGGTATCTGGAAATCAACGGCAAGCTGCACGGCCTCATCTGCGCCGGAGCCCACAACAAAAGCTTGCTGGACATGGCCGACAAGCTGCGCGCGCGGCTGAACCAGTTCCGCGCGGCGCAGGGCGGCGTGGAGCGCCGGCTCGGCAAGTCCAACGACGAACACGCCGCCATCGTGGCGGCCATCGTGGCGGGTGACGCGGAAAAGGCGTACCTGGCCATGCGCGACCATGCGAACCGCCTCAGCATCCACGTGCTGGACGTGCTGCGGGAACGGCAGGCCGGCCATGCGGGCTGACGACATCGATGACGGCGGCGCCGGCGACGGCGAAAACGCGGCCCAGATGCGCGGCGCGATGGCGCTGTCGGACGTCATGCTGCGGCGGATCAAGCTCAAGCCGCTGCTGATCTTCGACCGCGTGCTGGCCTTCAATTCCATCGCGCGGGCGGCCAAGGAATTGAACTTGACGCAGCCGGCCGTCACCAAGGCGATCCAGGAACTGGAAGGCGACCTCGGCGTCGAACTGTTCGAGCGCACCAACCGCGGCGTGGTGCCGACCTGCTACGCGACCTTGCTGGGCGAGCGCGTGAAGGCGGTCATTGCGGAATTGCGCTACCTGACCGATGAACTGAACGCGTTCCGCACCGGCGATTCCGGCCATGTGGTGGTGGGCACGCTGATTTCCGCGTCGGCGCGGCTGTTGCCGCTGGCGATAGCAAAAATGAAAAAAGCCCGGCCCGGCGTGCTGGTGACCGTACGCGAAGGGCAGACCGACCGGCTGTTCCCCGCGCTGGCCACCGGCGAGCTCGATATCGTGGTGGGCCGCCTGCCGGAGGCCGACCTGCCGCTGGCCCGCATGTACAGTTTCCGCCACACGGCGCTGTTCCCGGAAGCGCTGTGCGCGGTGGTGTGGAGCGAGCATCCGCTGGCGCGCCAGGCCAGCGTGGCGCTGCCGGACCTGATGGCGTGGCCGTGGGTGCTGCCGCCGATGGAGTCGCCGGCGCGGCTGACGGCCGAACGCCTGTTTTCCGACGCCGGCCTGCCGATGCCTGCCAATATCGTGGAGTCGCTGTCGCTGCTGACCAACATCGGCCTGCTGCAGGCGATGCAGGCCATCAACCTGATGCCGCGCGCGGTGGCCCAGCATTTCGCTCAGCTGAAACTGCTGTCCATTCTCGACATGGGCGACATCGGCTCGTTTGGCCGCATCGGCTATTCGGTGCGCGAAGACCGCGCCAGCACGCCGGCCGCGGCGTTCTTCATCCAGTGCCTGGCGCAAGCGGCGGCCGAGCTGTAAACGTCCCGCCCCGGTTGGAACCGATTCAGGAATAAATTTTCGGAATATCCAGCGCCTGATTATTCATTATATTTTATTGCAAGCGCTTCCTATACTCGTCTCCATGCTGGAAACGACAACTAGGAGACTCGCTTGCAATCCTCATCTTCCTCTCAGCCCCCATTACTGAGGCATTACATCGGCGGCTATTTCACCGCCAACGGCGCCGGGGCGTTCGACAAGACCGCCCCGGTCGACGGCAGGCTGCTGACCCGCGTGTGCGAAGCCGACCGGCCGACGGTGGAAGCCGCGGTGGCCGCCGCGCGCGCCGCGCTGGCCGGCCCCTGGGGCGCCATGACCGTGCAACAGCGCGCCGCCGTGCTGCACAAGGTGGCCGACGGCATCGCCGCGCGTTTCGACGCGTTCGTGGCGGCCGAAGTGGCCGACACGGGCCGCCCGGAACACCAGGCGCGTACGCTGGACATCCCGCGCGCCATCGCCAATTTCCGCACCTTTGCCGACCTGGCCTCGACCGCCCACACCGACGCCTATGAAATGGCCACGGCCGACGGCGCCGGCGCCCTGAACTACACGGTACGCAAGCCGCTGGGTGTGGTCGGCATCATCTCGCCGTGGAATTTGCCGCTGTTGCTGCTGACCTGGAAAGTCGCGCCGGCGCTGGCCTGCGGCAACGCCGTGGTGGCCAAGCCGTCGGAAGAGTCGCCGTCCAGCGCGGCGCTGCTGGCCGAAGTCATGGACGCCGCCGGCGTGCCGCCCGGCGTGTTCAACCTGGTGCACGGCCGCGGCGCCAATTCCGCCGGCCAGTTCCTGACCGAGTCGGCCGGCATCGACGCCATCACCTTCACCGGCGAATCGCGCACCGGCAGCGCCATCATGAAAGCCGTGGCGGACGGGGTGAAGGAAGTATCGTTCGAACTCGGCGGCAAGAATGCGGCGGTGGTGTTCGCCGACGCGGATTTCGACGCCGCCGTGGCCGGCGTGATGCGCTCGACCTTTACCAATTCCGGCCAGGTGTGCCTGTGCTCCGAGCGCGTCTACGTGCAGCGGCCGGTTTACGAGCGCTTCGTCGCCGCCATGCGCGAGCAGGTGGCGCAACTGAAGGTCGGTTATCCGCACGAGGACAACGTGGCGATCGGTCCGATGATTTCGCACGCGCACCGCGACAAGGTGCTCGGCTATTACCGCCTGGCGCTGGAAGAGGGCGCGCGGGTGGAGGCCGGCGGCGGCGCGCCCGCGTTTGGCGACGCGCGCGATGCCGGGGCCTGGGTCGAGCCCACCATCTGGACCGGCCTGTCCGACGATGCGCGCTGCGTGACCGAGGAAATCTTCGGCCCGGTGTGCCATATCGCGCCGTTCGACACGGAAGAGGAAGTCATCCGCCGCGTCAACGACAGCCGCTACGGCCTGGCGTGCGCGCTGTGGACCACCAACGTCTCGCGCGCCCACCGCGTGGCGCGGCGCATCCATGTCGGCCTGGTCTGGGTCAACACCTGGTATTTGCGCGACCTGCGCACGCCGTTTGGCGGCGTCAAGCTGTCCGGCCTGGGACGCGAGGGCGGCAGGCATTCGCTGGACTTTTATTCCGACGTTTCCAACATCTGCATCAAGTTATAAGGACGCCATCATGAGCAACGATAACAGGCCCGCCGTCACCGGCGCCGACGTGCGCAAGGCCGCCGACCTGCTGTGGGAAGCGCACCAGAACGGCCAGCCGTGCGCGCCGGTGCGCACGCTGATCGGCGAGGGCGACGCCGATGCGGCGTACGCCGTGCAAAAGATCAACACCGACCGCTGGCTGGTGCGCGGCCGCCGCCTGGCCGGCCGCAAGATCGGCCTGACCTCGGCCGCCGTGCAAAAGCAGCTGGGCGTGGACCAGCCGGATTTCGGCATGCTGTTCGCCGACATGGCGCTGTGCGACGGCGAGGATGTGGCGCCTGGCCGCGTGCTGCAGCCCAAGGTGGAGGCTGAAATCGCGCTGGTGCTGGAACGCTCGCTGCCGCACGAACGCAACACCGTGGCGGACATCCTGCGCGCCACCGCGTACGCGCTGCCGGCCATCGAGATCGTCGGCAGCCGCGTGGCCGGCTGGGACATCCGCCTGGCCGACACCATTGCCGACAACGCGTCGTCCGGCCTGTTCGTGCTGGGTTCGCGCCCGGTCAAGCTCGATGCGTTCGACGTGCGCGGCTGCGGCATGGTGATGGAGCGGCGCGCCGAACAGGTATCGGTGGGGGCGGGGGCCGCCTGCCTGGGCAACCCGCTGCGCGCGGCCGTGTGGCTGGCCGACACCATGGCGCGCCTGGGCAGCCCGCTGCAGGCCGGCGACGTGCTGCTGACCGGCGCGCTGGGCCCGATGTGCGAAGCGCGCGCGGGCGACGTATTCGAGGCGCATATCGAGGGGCTGGGCAAGGTGCGCGCCAGCTTCGGCAATTGAACATCTTGGAACACGCAAAGGACGAAACCGCATGCATACTGAAAACGAAGACGCGCGCTGGCCCGTCGCCATCATTGGTTCCGGCAATATCGGCACCGACCTGATGGTGAAGGTCTTGCGCAACGCAACCCACCTGAAAATGGGCGCCATGGTCGGCATCGACCCGGCGTCCGACGGCCTGGCGCGCGCCGCGCGGCTGGGCGTGCCCGTCACGCACGAAGGCGTGGAAGGGCTGGAGAAACTGCCGGGCTTCAAGGACATCCGGCTCGCGTTCGACGCCACCTCGGCCGGCGCCCATGCGCATCACAACGCGGTGCTGCAACGGCACGGCATCCGCGTGATCGATCTCACGCCGGCCGCGATCGGGCCCTACGTGGTGCCGGTGGTGAACCTGGATGAGCATATCGACAGCCCGAACGTCAACATGGTGACCTGTGGCGGCCAGGCCACGATCCCCGTCGTGCGCGCCGTGTCGCAGGTGGCGGACGTGCACTATGCCGAGATCGTCGCGTCGATCGCCAGCAGGTCGGCCGGCCCCGGGACGCGCGCCAACATCGACGAATTCACGGAAACCACGTCGCAAGCCATCGTCTCGGTGGGCGGCGCGCGGCAGGGCAAGGCCATCATCGTGCTCAATCCTGCGGAGCCGCCGCTGATGATGCGCGACACCGTGTTTTGCCTGGCCGACGCCGGCGCCAGCGAGGACGCGGTGCGCGAATCCATCCATGCCATGGTGCGCAGGGTGTCGCGCTACGTGCCCGGCTACCGCCTGAAGCAGGACGTGCAGTTCGAGCGCATCCCGCAGGAGCGGCCGCTCAACATCCCGGGCCTGGGCATGCGCCACGGCTTGAAGGTATCGGTGTTCCTGGAAGTGGAGGGCGCCGCCCATTACCTGCCGGCATATGCGGGCAACCTGGATATCATGACGTCGGCCGCGCTGGCCACGGCGGAGCGCATTGCGCAGGAAGGCATCGGCCATGGAAAATAAACCTGTCGCGGACAAGGGCCGCAAGATCCACGTGTCGGACGTGACGCTGCGCGACGGCATGCACGCGATCCGCCACCAGTATACGCTGGAGCAGGCGGTCGCCATCGCCAGGGCGCTGGACGCGGCCAAGGTCGACAGCATTGAAATCGCCCATGGCGACGGCTTGCGCGGCTCCAGCTTCAATTACGGCTTCGGCGCGCATACTGACCTGGAATGGATCGAGGCGGTGGCGGACGTCCTGCGGCATGCGCGCATCGCGACCCTGCTGCTCCCTGGCATCGGCACCGTGCACGACCTGGACGCGGCCTACCGGGCCGGCGCGCGGACGGTGCGCATCGCCACCCACTGCACCGAGGCCGACATTTCGCGCCAGCACATCGAACACGCGCGCAAATTGGGCATGGATACCGTGGGCTTCCTGATGATGTCGCACATGACGACGCCGCAGGCGCTGGCTAGGCAAGCCAAGTTGATGGAGTCGTACGGCGCGCAGTGCGTCTATGTGGTCGATTCGGGCGGCGCGCTGTCGATGCAGGACGTGGCGGAGCGCTTCTGGGCGTTCAAGGATGCGCTGCGCCCGGAGACCCAGACCGGCATGCACGCCCACCACAACCTGTCGCTGGGCGTGGCCAATTCCATCGTGGCGCTGGAAAACGGGTGCGACCGCATCGACGCGTCGCTGGCCGGCATGGGCGCCGGCGCCGGCAACGCGCCGCTGGAAGTGTTCATCGCGGCGGTCGACCGCATGGGCTGGAACCATGGCGCCGACCTGTTCACGCTGATGAATGCGGCCGACGACCTGGTGCGGCCGCTGCAGGACCGTCCGGTGCGCGTGGACCGCGAGACGCTGGCGCTGGGCTATGCCGGCGTCTATTCGAGTTTCCTGCGCCATGCCGAGGCGGCGTCGCGGCGCTATGGCATCCCCGCCGTGGATATCCTGGTGGAACTGGGCAAGCGCCGCATGGTGGGCGGGCAGGAAGACATGATCGTCGACGTGGCGCTGGACCTGGTGAACCGCAGGAAGGAGGCTGCATGAACGCGGCAATGATGGAACAGCCCGGACAACCGGCGCCGGGTAGTCCCGGTAATGCGTCGATCGCGGCGCTGGCGCAACAGCTGGACGACGCCGCGCGCCACGCCGCGGCTATCGATCCGCTGGCGCCGCGGCACGGCTTCACGCTGGCGCAGGCCTACGAGATCCAGCGCGCCTCGATCGCGCGCCGCCATGCGCGCGGCGAACGGCCGCTGGGCGTCAAGCTGGGCTTCACCAGCCGCGCCAAGATGGCGCAAATGGGCGTGGACAGCCTGATCTGGGGCTTGCTGACCGACGCCATGCTGCGCGAAGAGGGCGCGGCCATCGACCTGTCGGCCTTCATCCACCCGCGGGTGGAACCGGAACTGTGCTTCCTGGTGGGGCGCGACATCGACCGGCCGCTGACGCTGCTGGAAGCGCCGGCCTACCTGGCCGGGGTGGCGCCGGCCATGGAAATCATCGATTCGCGCTACCGCAACTTCAAATTCAGCCTGGAAGACGTGGTGGCGGACAATTGCTCGTCGGCGGCCGTGGTGGTGGGCGAATTCTGCGCAGGCGTCGGCGGCCTGGCCAACCGCGGCGTCACCGTGCAGTTCGACGGTCGCGCGGTATCGTTGGGCAGCACCGGCGCCATCCTCGGCAATCCGCTGCGCAGCGTGGTGCAGGCCAGCCGGCTGGCCTCCGGCGCCGGCTTGACCCTGCCGGCCGGCTCGCTCATCATGGCCGGCGCCGCCACGGCGGCCGAAGCGCTGGCGCCGGGGCTGCACGTGAGCGCCGATATCGGCGGGCTGGCCCGCGTCGAATTCACCACCGTGGGAGCGCGCGCATGAGTACAACAGGCAACCCATTGACGGCCGCGCACCTGGTCGAAGGCAAGGCCCGGCCGCGCGGCAAGTTTCCCCACCTGAAGCGCGCCGGCGATTTCCTGTTCGTGTCCGGCACCAGTTCGCGCCGGCCCGACAATACGCTCGAAGGCGTGCAGGTGGACGAGATGGGCACCACCCGGCTCGACATCCGCGCGCAGACCCGCGCCGTGATAGAAAACATGCGCGCCATCCTGGCCAGCGCCGGCGCGGACCTGTCCGATATCGTGGAAATTTCCACGTTCCTGGTCAACATGAACGATTTTGGCGGCTATAACGACGTGTATGGCGAATACTTCGGCTATGACGGCCCTTCGCGCACCACGGTGGCGGTGCACCAGTTGCCGCATCCGCACCTGCTCATTGAAATCAAGGCGGTCGCGTACAAACCGCCGGCCGGCGTCCACGCATAAGGAGAACATGATGTACACCTATGGCAAACCTTTTAACTTCCAGCAGTGGATCGCCGACCATGAACACTTGCTGAAGCCGCCCGTGGGCAACCAGCAAGTATGGCAGGATGCGGATTTCATCGTCACCGTGGTGGGCGGGCCCAACCAGCGCACCGATTACCATGACGATCCGTTGGAGGAATTCTTTTACCAGTTCAAGGGCAACGCGTACCTCAACGTCATGGCAAACGGCCAGGTCGAGCGGGTCGACCTGAAGGAAGGCGACATCTTCCTGCTGGCGCCGCACGTGCGGCACTCGCCGCAGCGCCCGGAACCGGGCAGCCTGTGTTTGGTGATCGAACGGCGCCGTCCGCAGGGCATGCGCGACGCCTTCGAGTGGTATTGCCTGTCCTGCAACCACCTGGTGCACCGCGTCGAAGTGCAATTGCAGAGCATCGTCGACGACTTGCCGCCGCTGTTCGAGCGCTTCTACGGCGACGCGTCGCTGCGCGTCTGCCCGCAGTGCGGCGAAGTCCATCCGGGCAAGGGGGCGCGATGACGGAGCTCCTGAAACAGCCGGTCATCGACATCCACAGCCACTTCTTCCCTCCCATCACGCAAGCCGACGCGCGCACGCTCGACAGCGAGCGCGCGCCCTGGCTGCGCGTGGACGGCAACGGCGCGGGGATGATCATGACCGGCGACAAGCCGTTCCGCCCCGTGTATTCCGCGCTGTGGGACCCGGCCCGCCGTATCGAGGAAATGGACCGTTCCGGGGTCGACATCCAGCTGATGTCCGCCACGCCCGTGATGTTCGGCTATGGCTACCCGGTGGAAAAGGCGCTGCCGTGGGCCGAGCGCATGAACGACTATGCGCTGGAACTGTGCGCGCACGATCCGGCGCGCCTGAAGGCGCTGGCGCAGGTGCCGCTGCAGGACATCGACGCGGCCTGCCGCGAAGCGTCGCGCGCGAGAGCCGTCGGCCACGTGGGCGTGCAGATCGGCAATCACCTGGGCGACCTGGACCTCGACGACGAAGGCTTGCTGCGCTTCCTGGCGCATTGCGCCCACGAAGACATCCCGCTGCTGGTGCATCCGTGGGACATGATGGGCGGCGACGCCCGCATGAAGAAGTGGATGCTGCCGTGGCTGGTGGCGATGCCGGCGGAAACCCAGCTCGGCATCCTGTCGCTGATCATGTCGGGCGGCTTCGAACGCCTGCCCGCGTCGCTGAAGATCTGCTTCGCGCACGGCGGCGGCAGTTTCGCCTTCCTGCTGGGGCGCGTCGACAATGCGTGGCGCCACCGCGACATCGTGCGGGAAAACTGCCCGCATCCGCCGTCGTCGTACGTCAAGCGCTTTTACGTCGATTCCGCCGTGTTCGATCCGCGTTCGCTGGCGCTGCTGGTGGACGTGATGGGCGACGACCGGGTGATGCTGGGGTCGGACTATCCCTATCCGCTCGGCGAACAGGAAGTCGGCAAGCTGATACGCGACGCGAGATTCGACGCGGGCCGCACCGCCCGCATGCTGGGCGGGAACGCCGGCGCATTTTTCGGCATTTGACGCCGGCGGGGGAGACCACATGACAACAACAAACAACCCATTTGCCGCCATCGCGGCGCGCGAGGAAGGCTTGCACCGCAACCTCACCAGCGGCCAGATGTCGATGATCGCCATCGGCGGCGCGGTCGGCACCGGCCTGTTCCTCGGCAGCGGCTTTGCCATCGGCTTCGCCGGGCCCAGCGTCCTGCTCAGCTATGCGATCGGCGCGCTGATAGCGGTGCTGCTGATCGCCTGCCTGGCCGAGATGACGGTGGCGCATCCGACGGCCGGATCGTTCGGCGCCTATGCCGAGCATTACGTCGGGCCGTGGGCCGGCTTTGCGGTGCGCTACGCGTACTGGGCGTCGATCGTGCTGGCGGTGGGCACGGAAGTCACGGCGGTGGCGCTGTACATGCAGTACTGGTTCCCCGGGTCGCCGGCGTGGCTGTGGATCGTGCTGTTTTCCGCGGCGCTGGTGGCGGTCAACGCCATGAGCGTGGACATTTTCGGCAGGGTGGAATACCTGTTTTCCGCCATCAAGATCGCCGCCATCGTGGTGTTCATCCTGGTCGGGTCTTACCTGGTGTATGCGGCGCCCTCGGGACAGGGCATCGGGTTCGACAATTACCTGCGGCACCGGGGCTTTTTCCCGAACGGCGGCGCCGGCATGTGGACCGGCGTGATCGTGTCGATCTTCAGTTACCTCGGCATTGAAATGGTGGCGGTGGCGGCGGGCGAGGCGCGCGATCCGCAGCGCGCCATCACGGGGGCGTTCCGCGCCACCATGCTGCGCCTGGTGGTGTTCTATATGCTGACCCTGGGCCTGATGCTCGCCATCGTGCCGTGGACCCGGGCCGGGCAGGGCGCCAGCCCGTTCGTACTGGCCATGCAGGCGCTGCACGTGCCGGGCGCGGCCGGCGTAATCAACTTCGTGATCCTGGTGGCCGCGCTGTCGGCGATGAACAGCCAGCTGTACATCACCACGCGCACCATGTTCAGCCTGGCCCGCGCGGGGCAGGCGCCGGCGCGCTTCGGCCGGCTGAGCCGGCGCGGGGTCCCGGTGGCGGCGCTGTCGCTGTCGTGCGGCGGCATCGCGCTGGCCACGCTGCTGTCGGTGGCGTACCCGGACGGCTCGTTCATGCTGATGATGGCCATCTCGATGTTCGGCGCCATGTTCACGTGGCTGATGATCTTCGTGACGCACCACTGCTTCCGCCGCCGCTGGGTGGCGCAGGGACAGCCCGCGCCGGCGTTCCGGATGTGGGGCTTCCCGTGGCTGACATGGCTGGGCGCCGCGCTGATGGCCGCCATCATGGCCACCACCGCCTTCACGCGCGAATTTGAAATGACCCTCCTGACCGGCGTGCCTTTCCTGGCGGCGCTGTCGGGCATGTATTTCCTCTGGTACCGCAAAGGCTGAATCTTCCCGCGTGCGTGCACTGGCACGCCGGCCACGCCGGCGGCGGCCGCCCACGCCGGATTTTGAAATAAAAAACCGGAATACCAGAAGCGAAACTATTCATTTTCCCTTATTGCAGAGTTTCCGCATACTGGATTCACACATAGGAGCACCTGAATGAATTTCACAACACACATCAGCGAACAGGATTGCCTGGACCTCGACGCCCGCGATCCGCTGGCGGCCTGCCGTGGCCGTTTCACCTTGCCCGAGGGCGAGGTTTACCTCGACGGCAATTCGCTGGGCGCCATGCCCGCCCACCTCCCGCAGCGCATGCAGCAGGCGGTGGCGCAGGAGTGGGGCCGTGGCCTGATCCGTTCGTGGAACGACGCCGGCTGGATCACTCTGCCGCAGCGCGTCGCCGCGAAAATCGCCCCACTGGTGGGCGCCGCGGACGACGAAGTCATGGTTGGCGATTCCACTTCCGTCAATCTGTTCAAGGCGCTGGCCGCGGCGCTGCGCATCAACGCTGGCCGCAAGGTCATCCTGACGGAAAAAGGCAATTTCCCCACCGACCTGTACATCGCGCAGGGCGTGGCCGAACTGTATGGCGCCACCATCCGCTACGTGGAATCGGACGCCTCGGCGATCGCCGACGCGCTCGATGGCGACGTGGCGGTGCTGATGCTGACGCACGTGAATTACCGCAGCGGCGCGGTGTACGACATGGCCGGGCTGACCCGCAAGGCGCACGCCGCCGGAGCGCTGGCGGTATGGGACCTGGCGCACAGCGCCGGCGCGCTGCACGTGGACCTGGCGGAAGCGCACGCCGACTTCGCGGTGGGCTGCGGCTACAAATACCTGAACGGCGGCCCCGGCGCGCCGGCCTTCGTGTACGCGGCGCGCCGCCACCAGGACGTGATGCGCCAGCCGCTGTGTGGCTGGCATGGCCACCAGCGTCCATTCGCGTTCGTGCAGGAGTACGAGCCGGCGCCCGGCATCAGCCGCATGCAGTGCGGCACGCCGCCGCTGCTGTCGATGCTGGCGCTGGACGCCGCGCTCGAGGCGTTCGACGGCGTCGACATGCACCAATTGCGCGCCAAGAGCCGCGCGCTGGGTGACCTGTTCATCCGCCTGGTCGACCAGCGGCTGGGCGCGTACGGGTTCGGCATCGGCTCGCCACGCGACAGCGGCCTGCGCGGCAGCCAGGTGGCGCTGACGCACCCGCAGGGCTACGCCATCGTGCAGGCGCTGATCGCGCGCGGCATCACCGGCGACTTCCGCATGCCCGACATCCTGCGCTTCGGCTTCGCGCCGCTGTATGTCCGTTATATCGACGTCTGGCGCACGGTCGACGAACTGGCCGACATCATGGCCGCCGGCGCATGGAACCGACCCGAATTCCTGGCCAGGAAAGCTGTGACCTGATACCGCCAATGCAGCAACGGAAGTATCGCCTGAATACATAAACCAAAGAGGAGATGAGGAGATGCAACTGAAACGTATCGTAACCGCCGGCGCATTGCCGCTGGCGCTGTCCGTGGCCGCGGGCCCGGCGGCCGCCACCAACGTGACGATTTCCGGCGTCATCGACGTCAACGTGGAGCGCCTGTCGACGCCGAAGGAAAGCGTGACGCGCGTGTCCAGCGGCGGCTTGAGCCAGTCGCGCCTGGAGTTTTCCGCCACCGAAGACCTGGGCGACGGCAACCAGGCGTTCTTCCTGCACCAGATGCAGTTCGCGGCCGACACCGGCGCCGGCCCGACGCCGCGTGAAACCTACGTCGGCATGCGCGGCAAGTGGGGCCAGCTGGCGCTGGGCCGCCAGAACACGCCTTCGTACTGGATCGCCGGCTACGCGGACCCAAGCTGGTCCGGCGACTACAGCCGCGTCAGCAACAACCAGTATTTCTACGCGCCGTGGCGCGAATCGAACGCGGTGTCGTATGTGTCGCCGGTGGTGGGCGGCTTCAAGGTGCGCCTGATGGCCACCACCGGCGCGGAAACGGCCGACCATAACGGGCGCGTGGTGTCGACCGGCGTGGAATACCGCGACGGACCGCTGTACGTGGGCTTCGTGTCCGACCACAAGGACATCAAGAACATCGGCAGCCCGAAGATCGAGGGTTCGCGCGACAATTACCTGGCCGCCGCCTACCGCCTCAACGCGGGCGCCGGCAGCGTCGAGCCGACGCTGATCTACCATACCTATAACGGCTATTACGCGTATCCGCCCTATGTCGGCTTCCAGACCAAGGGGTACGACGTGCAGCTGGGCGTGCGCTGGAAGATCGACGGCACCCACGGCCTGTTCGCCAGCTTCGTGCACCGGCACGACGACGTGGGCCGCGACCTGACCGACGCCAACAGCTTCCTGGTCGGCTACAACTACCGCTTCAGCAAGCGCACCGACGTGTACATCAACCACGGCCGCGTGCTCACGCAGGGCAACCCGAAAGTACCGTATCCGCTGACGTTCACGTACAACGGCAACGGCAATCCCGAGCGCGGCACCCAGATCGGCATCCGCCATTCGTTCTAACGTTAGGAAGCACGAAGATGAACAACACCACACTCCCGACCCTGATTTCACTGGCGCTGGCCATGGGCGCCACCACGGCCTCGGCGCAGCAGCCGCGCAGCGGCGCCAACCTCAATGCGCCCGACGCGCCGCCGCCGATGAACAAGGAATTCAAGCCGTTGCCGGGTGAACCGGCGATGCCGGCGCCGGGCTCCTGGGGCTACGACAGGAAGACCGGCAAGTTCAAGAGCCCGGACATGACGCCGGACCTGTATGGCGCGCACCCGGTCGAGGGCAGCCTGCCGTACCTGGACCAGAACCAGTACACGAAGAACACGAAACAGGAAAACTTCATTCCCGACGTGGCGGGCGCCGGCCACAGCTGGCAGGCGTCGTTCGACTGGCAGGGCCGGCGCTACCTGTACGACTATGAAACCTGGATGTACAACCTGTATGACATCACGGACCCGCGCGACGTGAAGGTGGTGCAAAAGAAAACCTTCAACACCAAGGGCGGTGAACACCAGTTCGGGCCGTTCAACGTCAAGTACAACAGGAAGCTCGACAAGATGATCGCCGTGCAGTGCTATGAAGTGAACCGCTATGGCCTGATCTGGAACAAGTACACCAATCCCGAGCAGGTGGCCAAGGCGCGCCAGAAGCCCATGCTGCGCGGCTTCCGCATCTATGAAGTCACCAGCCCGCAGTGGACCGACTGGAAACTGTTGTCGGAAACCGCGCTCGACCCGTATGCATCGGCGAAAGACGCGGTGCAGCAGGGTTCCGGCTGCCAGGACGTGCCGGTCTACCATGGCGACCAGTACCTGTGGATCGCCGGCGCGCCGGACGACAGCTTCGCCAACACCGAATACAAGACTTACCTGCATGCCGGCGCGCAGATGGTGTGGGACGTTTCCGACCCGGCCAATCCTAAGCGCCTGTCGACGTGGTGGGCGCCGGGCTCGCGCATCGGCGAGGAGGAAGAGTACAGGAAGAACCCGCGCGCCGGCAACAAGACGTCGTGGATGGGGGCGCGCATGCCGCTGTTCATCCCGAAACCGGTGGAGCAGGGCGGCAAGTACGGCTATGCGGCGATGGGCGGCTTCGGCTTCTACGTGATCGACATCTCGAACCCGAAAGCCATGAAGGCGGTGGCGCACATCGACATGCCGGTCAGCGTGACCGGCACCGAGGGCGACAACATCGACGTGTCGAAGGTCGAGACCACGGGCATGGTGTACTACAGCGGCTACCCGATGTCGGAAGACTGCTTCGAACCGCTGAAGGCCATCTACGCGATCGACGTGCGCGATCCGCTGCATCCGAAGATCGTCGACACGCTGCCGACGCCGACTCCGCCGAAGGAAGCGCCGTTCACCGACTACTGCCAGCGGCGCGGCAGCTTCGGCCCGAAACGCAGCGGCTACGCGGCGATCCAGCCGGGCGTCCCCAGCCAGCGCTACATGCCGTATTCGTACTATAACGCCGGCCTGCAGATCTTCGACCTGAAGGAGCCGAACAAGCCTGTCATCGCGGGCTACTTCGTGCCGAAGATGATCGACGCGTCGCGCAAGACGCAGGATGGCCAGACCCTGTCGATCCGCGCACTGCCCAATCCCGTGCATTCGATCTTCGTGGAATGGGACCGCAACCTGATGTGGGTGTTCTCCAACCACGGCATCTACACGGTCTCGTCGCCGTTGCTGGGCGAGCCGGTGTTCGGCATGCCGAAGAAGTAACGCCATGTTCGCCGCCCTGCATACCCTGCGTGTTCGCCTCACCGTTGCTTGCGTGGCCTTGTGCGTGCTGGCCATGCTCGCGGTGGTGGCGGCCAACTACGTGAGCACCCGGGGCCGCATCCTGCATGCGCTGGAAGGGCAAATGCGGCAGGTGGCGGCCGGCGAGACCGCCGCCATCGGCGAATGGGTGGCGGCGCGCCGGTCGCTGGTCGACGCGCTGCGGCCCGCCGCGGCACACGACGATCCCGCGCCAGTGCTGCGGGCCGCGGCGCAGGCCGGCGGTTTCGCCAACGCGTACATCGGATACGGCGACCGGCGCATCGTGTCGTCGCGGCCCGAACCGGCGCCGCCCGGGTACGACCCTACCGCGCGGCCGTGGTACCGCCTGCCGCTGCAGGCGGGCGGCGCGGTGATCACGCCGCCCTACGCGGACATGGCGCAGGAGGGCCTGGTGGTGACGTTCGCGACGCCGGCGATGGCGCGCGGCACGCAGGCGGTCGCCGCGGCCGACGTGCCGCTGGCGCACGTGGTCAGGCGGGTGCTGGCGATCCGCCCCACGCGGCACAGCTATGCGCTGCTGGCGTCGCGCGGCGGCGCCGTGCTGGCGCACCCGGACGGCGCGGTGCGCACGCTGGCCGATGCCGGCCTGTCGGCGGCCCTGCTGGAACGCGGCGCCACCGCGGCGATCCCGCTGCAACTGGCCGGGCGCGCCGCCATGCTGGTGGCGATGGACGTGCCGGGCACCGACTGGCGGCTGGCGCTGGTGCTCGATGAACAGGACGCGACGCGCGACCTGGGCGCCATGCTGCGGGTGTCGCTGCTGTCGTCGCTGGCGGCGCTGCTGGCGGCCGCGGTCATCCTGTCGCTGCTGGTGGCGCGCATGCTGGGCCGGCTCAAGCTCGTGTGCGACGCCATGGTGCGCATCGCCGATGGCGACGGCGACCTGACTTGCCGGCTGGACGACAGCGGCAACGATGAACTGGCGGCGATCGGACGCGCCTTCAACCGCTTCACGGCCAACATCGCGGCGGTGCTGTCGCGCATGCAGCAGGCCAGCGCGGCGCTGCGCCGCGCCGCCGACGAGATCGCGGGTGGCCATGGGGAACTGGCCGTGGTGACGCGCGAGCAGGCCGGCTCGCTGCAGCGCACGGCCGGCGCCATGCAGGCGCTGACCGGCGCCGTGCAGGGCAACGCGTGCAACGCCCTGCGCGCCAGCGTGCTGGCGGGGTCGGCGTCCGACGCGGCCGGCGCCGGCGGGGCCGCCGTGCAGGACGTGGCGGCCACGATGGAATCGATCCGCGCCGGCTCGCGGCGCATGGCCGACATCATCACGGTGATCGATGCGCTGGCGTTCCAGACCAGCATCCTGGCGCTGAACGCGGCCGTGGAATCGGCGCGCGCCGGGGAGCAGGGGCGCGGCTTCGCCGTGGTGGCGTCGGAGGTGCGGACGCTGGCGCACAGCACGTCGCGCGCGGCGGCCGAGGTGCGTCAACTGATCGAAGACGCGTCGGCGCGCGTGGAACAGGGCAGCAGGCTGGCGGCGCATGCCGGCGAACAGATGGCCGGCATCGTGGGCGCGGTGCGCGAAGTGGCGGCGATCATGGCCGGCATCAGCGACGCCAGCCAGCGCCAAAGCGCGGGCATCGCCGACGCGAGCCACGCCATCGGACAGGTCGACGTGGCCACGCAGGGCCACGCGGTGCTGGTGCAGCAAACCGCGCAGGTGGCCGACGGCGTGCGCGACCAGGCGCACGCGCTGGCCGAGGCGGTGGCCAGGTTCAGGCTCTGAGCGGCGCCTGTGCCGCCATGCTGCCGCGCCGCCGCGCATGATTCGGCGCCCAGCGGCGCGCATCGCGCCGTGGCGCGGCGGGCTACGCGGTCATTGCGCCAGCTGTTCCCACGACAATTGCCAGAACCCGTTGCGGGTGGCGGTCTTCGCCTCCAGCACCGCCGGCGGCAACTTCACGTCCAGCGCGGCCAGGCGGTCGGGGTCCAGCAGCACGGTGGGCTTGTCCTGGCGCAGGATCGGCAGCACGTCCGGCTTGGTGTGGTATTTGAGGATCTTCGCGGCCTGCTGGCCCGCCAAAGCGCCGACCTTGCCGAATTCCGCGCCCACGTACAGCGCGGCGCCCGGCACGCGCACCATGGCCAGGGTCACCACCGGCACCCGGTTTTCCCTGCCGTATTCGCCGAGGTCGATCGCGGCTTCATAGCGGTGCAGGCCGTAATAAGTGTCGAGCGGCACCGCGAACATGTCGACGCCGCCGCCGCCATCGTGCAGTGCCTTCAGTGTCGGGATGATGGATTCGGTCTTGGCGACCTGGCGGGCCGTCACGGACAAGCCCAGCGGCTTGGCGCTGACGGCGGCCGCGGCCACGTTGGCCACGCCGTTTTCATCGTCGGTGTGCACCATGCCGATGCGGCTGGTGTTGGGGAAGATGCGCTGCACCATCTTCAGGGAATCCTGCATGCTGGTGTACAGGGTCGATCCGGTCACGCCCGGGCCGGCGTCGACCAGCGACACGCAGCCGGCGTCCTGCGGGTGCGCCACCGCCGTGAACACCACCGGCACCTTCGCGTCTTCCAGGATGCCTCGTGCGTACTTGGTGGCCGGGGTGCCGATGGTCAGCACCAGGTCGGGCTTGGCGGCCGCCATGCGCACGGCTTCCTGCCGCACCTTCATCAGCGCGCCGAGGCGGTTCCAGAAGCCGCCGCGCTCGATGTCGAAGTCCACCTTGACCCGGTTGACCTTGAGGTTCCTGCCATCGGCGATGCCCTGTTCGCGCAGGGTTTGCAGGAAGCCGTTGTAGGCTTCCTGGTAGGGTTCGATGTCCGTCACCTGCAGCACTTCGATGCGGTATTCATGGGGTGTTTCCATGGTTTCCAGCGGCAGCGGTTCGATGGCGGAGGTGGGCGCGGCGGCAAAGGCCGCGGCAAACAGCAGGGGCAGGGCAAGTTTTTTCATGATGTCGATTGCAAAGGCAAGGTAGGTAAGCCGATACGCAATTTAAGCAGGAAACAATGCTTTTTCAGCAAGTATCGACAGACTTTGCGAGCCAATCTGCATTCCGGCCCGGCCATTGTTGCGGCCGCGCCAAAGCATGGTCACGCCGCAGGCGCTTCCGCCAGCTCGCGCATGATGCCGAGGAACACTTGCAGCACCGGCGACGGGTCGTCCTTGCGGTACGTCGCGTACAGGGTGGTGGAAGGCGCGCCCTGCGCCAGCTGGCGGTACACCACGCCGGCATGCCCGAATTGCCCCGTCGATTCCGGCAACAGGCCGATGCCGAGCCCCGCGCGCACCAGGCTCAGCAGGGTTTGCACTTCCACCACCTGCTGGTAAATCGTTGGTGTGAAGCCGGCTTCGATGCAAGCCTGGTACAGGTATTGCGCGAATTGCGACTGATCCAGCTTGAACGAGATGAAGCGCTCCGCCGCGAGGTCGCGCAGCGCGATGCGCGCACGGCGCGCCAGCCGGTGCCCCTGCGGCAACACCACGGCCACGGCTTCCGTCGACAGCGGTTCGCTGACCAGGTCCGCGTCCGGCTGGCCCATGCGGTAAAAGCACAGGTCCAGGCGCCGTTCCTTCAACGCGGCCTGCTGCGCGGCCGGCTGCATTTCATGCAAGGTCCATTTCACGTCCGGATAGCGGTCCTGGAATGTGCGCAGCGCCTGCGGCAGGATGCCAACCATCAGGGAACTGATCATGCCTATTTCCAGGGTGCCCCAGTGGCCGCGGCCGGCCTGGCGCGTCAGGTCGAGGGCGCGCTCAATTTGCTGTAACACCAGCGCGGCTTGCGCCTTGAGCGCCTGGCCGGCCGCCGTCAATTCCACGCGGCGCTGCGTGCGCAGGAACAGCGGTGTGCCGAGTTCGGCTTCCAGCAGCCGGATCTGCTGGCTCAGCGGCGGTTGCGACATGTGCAGCCGCGTGGCGGCGCGGCCGAAATGCAATTCCTCGGCCAGCACGGAAAAGTAGCGCAGCAGGCGTAAATCCATATTCTCTCGATATCAATCGGTGCTCAAGAATATATTGTACAAATCATTTGCCGCTGACGATACTGGGTTCCATAACAAGGGAGGAGACCATGGAACTGAACGTGAATGGCAAACAACGGAAAGTGGCGGCCGCGTCCGATACGCCGCTGCTGTGGGTGCTGCGTGAACAGCTGGCGCTGACCGGCACCAAGTTCGGCTGCGGCGCGGCGCTGTGCGGGGCCTGCACCGTGCACCTCGATGGCGAACCGGTGCGCGCGTGCAGCACGCCGCTGTCGGCCTGCAAGGGCCGCAAGGTCACCACCATCGAGGGCCTGTCGGCCAATGGCGACCATCCGCTGCAGCAGGCCTGGGTCAGCGAAGACGTGCCGCAGTGCGGCTATTGCCAGTCGGGCCAGCTGATGTCGGCCGCTGCGCTGCTGAAACGCACGCCGTGCCCCACCGATGAAGATATCGTGAACGCCATGTCGGGCAACATCTGCCGCTGCGGCACCTATGAACGCATCCGCCGCGCGATCCATGCCGCGGCGGCCATGCAGGCCGCGGGTTGAGGGGGACGCCATGGCATCGACGCCGCTGAAACCAATCAAGTCCAGGCCGTCCGCGCAATCCGCGGACCTGCCGCCGGCCACCGCGCGCCGCCGCTTCCTGGCATCCGCCGCCGCGCTGGGCGCCGGCCTCGCGGTCGGCCTGCGCCTGCCGGAGGCCGGCGCGGCTTCCCCGTCCGGCTTTCCTTCCTCCGGGGCTGCCACCGGATCCGCCACGGGCGCCGCGCTGCAGCCCAACGCATGGGTGAGGGTCTTCCCCGACAACCGCATCCGCCTGGTCGTGCACAAGCATGATTCCGGCACCGGCACGCGCACCGCGCTGGGCCTGGTGCTGGCGGAAGAACTCGAAGTCGACCTGGCGCAGGTGGAGATCGTCACGCCCGAGCATCCATTCTTCAAGCAATACATGCACCCGCAGTGGCACGTGTTTTCCACCGGCGGCAGCACCAGCGTGATGCTGGAATATGAACCGCTGCGCAAGGCCGGCGCCACCGCGCGCATGATGCTGGTGCAGGCCGCCGCCAACCGCTGGCACGCGCCGCTGGCCGAGTGCCGCGCGCAAGCGGGCCAGGTGGTGCACGCGCCGAGCGGACGCACACTGCGCTATGGCGACCTGGCCGCCGACGCGGCCGCGCTGCCGGCGCCGGGGGACGTGCCGCTCAAGGCCCCGTCGGAATTCCGCCTGATCGGCAAGCTTGGCCGCAAGCTCGATGCGCAGGCCAAGGTGACGGGACGCCACCAGTACGGCATCGACGTGGCGTTGCCCGGCATGCTGGTGGCCGTGATCCTGCACGCGCCCGTGGTGGGCGGCCGGGTGCGCAGCATCGACAGCAGGAAGGCGCTGGCCGTGCCGGGCGTGCGCCAGGTGATCAGGGTGCCGGCGTCGCCGGCCGGCCTGCTGGGCGGCAACCAGGAAGGCGTCGCCGTGCTGGCCGACGGCTACTGGGCCGCGAAGAAAGGACGCGACGCGCTGCGCGTGCAATGGAACGATGGCGCGTTCACCGCCTTCGACAGCCGCGATGTGCCGGGGCGCCAGCGCGCCTTCCTGTCGTCGCCGGAGGCGCCGCTGGTGCGCACGGTCGCCATCGGCGACGCCGCGCAGGGCATGAAGCAGGCCGCGCAAGTGCTGCACGCCGAATACACGATGCCGTACAAGGCGCAAAACCCGCTCGAGCCGCAATGCGTGGTGGTTCAATTGCGCGACGGGCAAATCCATTACTGGGGCGGGCTGCAGGTGCCGAGCAACGTGCAACTGGCCGCGAAGGAAGTCGCCGGCCTGGCCGAGGACAAGGTGGTGCTGCATGAACTGACCGGCGGCGGCAGTTTCGGCGCCCGCGAGGCGCGCCACTGGCTGCTGGAAGCGACGTACCTGGCCAGGGCGGCAGGGCGCCCGGTCAAGCTGATGTACAGCCGCGAAGATGAAATGCGCCAGCTGTTCTACCACGCGGCCAGCTACAGCCGGCTGGCGGGCGGACTCGATGCGGAAGGCAACCTGCTGGCGCTGACCATGCGCGCGGTCTCGCCGGCGTCGCCGGAGGAATGGGAACCGGGCTACGACGAGCGCAAGGACAAGATGGATTACAGCACCACCGAGTCGATCTGCATGTGGGATTACGCCTACCGCGCGCCGCACATGGACATCGGGTGGGTGCGCCATGAAACCGCGATGCCGACCGGCTGGTACCGCGCGGTCAGCTTCATTCCCAACGTGTTTGCCACGGAAAGCTTCATCGACGAATTGGCGCACGCGGCCGGCAAGGATGCGCTGGCGTTCCGCGTGGCCCACATGAAGGACCGTCCGCGCCACGTGGCGGTGCTGGAACAGGCCGCGCGCAAGGCCGGCTGGGGCCAGCCGCTGGCGCCCGACCGCGCGCTCGGCATCGCCACCAACCAGGCCTACAACAGCTTCATCGCCATCGTGGCGGAACTGGAAAAACGCGACGGCGCGGTGGCCGTGCGCAAGATCACGTGCGTGGCCGACTGCGGGCTGGCCGTGCATCCGGGCAGCGTGCAGGAACAGTTGTACGGCGGGATCATGTGGGGCCTGGGCCACGCGCTGTACGACCGCATCGACATCATAAAAGGCAGGGTGGTGCAATCGAATTTCAGCGATTATCCGGTCATGCGCATGTCCGACATGCCGCAGATCGACATCACCATCGTGCAGGGCGACGTCAACAAGCCCAGCGGGGTCGGTGAATTGTCGAACCCCGGCGTGGCGCCCGCGATCGCCAACGCGCTGTTCCGCCTGACCGGCCAGCGGCAGCGCAGTACGCCGTTCGTCTTCACCGCCTAGGAGGCCGCCATGGCAAAACGGATCGTGGTCGCCATCACCGGCGCCAGCGGCGCGGTCTACGGCGTGCGCATGCTGGAAGCGCTGCGCGAAGCGGAAGGGTGGGAAAGCCATTTGGTGATGTCGCCGTCCGGCGCGCTGACCGCCATGCATGAACTGGGCATGCACCGCGCGCAAATCGAGGAACTGGCCCACGTGGTGCACAGCGCCAGGGACATCGGGGCGTCCATCGCCAGTGGTTCTTTCCTGTGCGAAGGCATGGCGATCGCGCCGTGTTCGATGCGCACCCTGGCGGCGGTGGCGCACGGCATGGCCGATAACCTGGTGACCCGGGCGGCGGACGTGATGCTGAAGGAGCGCCGCCGCCTGGTGCTGCTGGCGCGCGAAACCCCGCTCAACCTGGCGCACCTGCGCAACATGACGGCGGTGACGGAACTGGGCGCCATCGTGTGTCCGCCGGTGCCGGCGTTTTACACGAAACCGCAATCGCTGGAAGAAATCGTGGCCCACACCGTGGGCCGCACGCTGGACCTGTTCGGCGTGCCGCACCAGGGCATGGTGCGGCGCTGGCAGGGTATTACTGCATAACTAAGGAGACAAAATGGATCAAAACAGCTTGATGCATGGCGCCCCCGGCGCAGCACCCTCGACAGCACAGATTCCCGTCACGATCTTGACGGGCTTCCTCGGCGCCGGCAAGACCACGCTGCTGAACCACATCCTGACGGCGAAGCATGGCATGCGCATCGCCGTCATTGAAAACGAATTCGGCGAAGTCGACGTGGATTCCGATCTGGTGGAAACGTCCAGCGAGGAAATCTTCCAGATGACCAACGGCTGCATCTGCTGCGTGGTCGACGTGCGCACGGACCTGGTGCGCATCCTGCAGACGCTGCTGGCGCGCCCGGAAAAATTCGACCACATCCTGGTGGAAACCAGCGGCCTGGCCGACCCCATGCCGGTGGCCGCGACCTTCTTCATGGACAACGACGTAGCGCGCCGGTTGCGGCTCGACGGCGTGGTAACCCTGGTCGACGCGCTGCACATCGAAAGCCACCTGGACGACCCGCAATTGCAGGGCATGGACAACCAGGCGGTGGACCAGATCATCGCGGCCGACCGCGTGGTCATCAACAAGACCGACCTGGTCGACCTGGCCGGCATCCGCCGCCTGCAGCAGCGCATGCGCGCCATCAACCAGGGCGCGCAAATCCTGCTGTCGTGCCATGCCCAGGTCGACCTGGGCCAGATCCTCGGTATCGGCGGCTTCGATTCCGGCGTCGCGCTGGCGGACGATCCGGCGTTCCTTGGCGGCGACGGCCACCGGTGCGACGAGCATTGCGGCCACGATCACGATCATGATTACGATCACGGACATGCGCACGGCACGCCGGCCGGGGTCTGCGAGCAGGCGCCCGCGCCGGGCCACCAGCACGACCCGTCGGTGTCGTCGGTGTCGCTGACGTTTGCCGCCCCGTTCGACCGCTGGCATTTCGACGTCTGGCTCAAGCAATTGCTCGACGCGCAGGGCGACGACCTGTTCCGCCTGAAAGGCATCGTGGCCTTTGCCGGCGACGGCCGCCGCCACGTGCTGCAAGCCGTGCACCGCATCGTGGAATTGCGCGCGGCCGATGCTTGGCGCGGCGATGAGGCGCGCCTCGGCAAGCTGGTGTTCATCGGCCGCAACCTCGACCCCGATACCCTGAAGGCGGGCCTGGACTGGTGCCTGGCCGCGCCGGCGCCAGCCATGATGGCGGCGACGTCGGCGGGCAGCGAGGCGGCAGTGCGCCCACTGGCGGAGGCTGCGACATGAGCGCGACTATCCAGCTGACCCAACAGGAAACCGGCCCGCGCCTGGAATTGCGCGGCATCAGCAAGGTTTATCCGTCGGTGGTCGCCAACGACGACATCGACCTGGCCGTGATGCCGGGTGAAATCCACGCGGTGCTGGGGGAAAACGGCGCCGGCAAGTCCACGCTGATGAAAATGATCTACGGTGTCACGCAACCGACCTCCGGCGCCATGCGCTGGGAAGGGGCGGACGTGCGCGTCACCAGTCCGGCCCACGCGCGCAGCCTGGGCATCGGCATGGTGTTCCAGCATTTCTCGCTGTTCGAGACGCTGACCGTGGTGGAAAACGTCGCGCTGTCGCTGCCGGGCAAACCGGACCTCGGCGACCTGGCGCGCCGCATCGCCGCGGTATCCGAGCGCTATGGCTTGCCGGTCGATCCGGCGCGGCTGGCGCACGGCCTGTCGGTCGGCGAGCGGCAGCGGGTGGAAATCATCCGCTGCCTGCTGCAAAACCCGAAATTGCTGATCATGGACGAGCCGACGTCCGTGCTGACGCCGCAAGCCGTGCGCACGCTGTTCGGCACCTTGCGCCAGCTGGCCGGGGAAGGCTGCAGCATCCTGTACATCTCCCACAAGCTCGACGAAATCAAGGAACTGTGCCACCGCGCCACCGTGCTGCGGGCGGGCAAGGTGACCGGGGCCTGCATCCCGTGCGAGGAAACGCCGGCGTCGATGGCGCGGCTGATGATCGGCAAGGAATTGCCGGCGTGCCGTCGCGGCGAAGCCGATGCCGGCGCTGCGGCGGGCGAAGTCCGGCTGCAGCTGGCCGGCCTGTCGCGCCGGCCGGACGACCCCTTTGGCGTGGCGCTGCACGACGTATCGCTCGACGTGCGCGCCGGTGAAATCGTCGGCATTGCCGGCGTGTCGGGCAATGGCCAGCAGGAATTGCTGGCGGCCCTGTCGGGCGAGGCGCTGTCTGCCGACCCGCGCGCGGTGCGCATTTGCGGCGTGGCGGCAGGCCGGATGGGCCCCGCTGCGCGGCGCCGCCATGGGCTCGGGTTCGTTCCCGAAGAGCGGCTCGGACGCGGCGCGGTGCCGCGCATGTCGCTGGCGTGGAACGGCTTGCTGACGGCCCATGGCAGCGGGCTGCTGCGGCGCGGCATGGTGCGCTTCGCCGCCATGCGCGAACTGGCGCAGCGCTGCATCGCCGGATACCACGTGAAATGCGGCGGCCCCGATGCGCCGGCCAATTCGCTGTCGGGCGGCAACCTGCAAAAGTTCATTGTCGGCCGCGAAATCATGCAGCGGCCGAAATTGCTGGTGGTGGCGCAGCCGACGTGGGGCGTGGACGTCGGCGCGGCCGCCTTCATCCGCCAGTCGCTGCTGGACTTGCGCAGCGCCGGCGCCGCCATCCTCGTGGTGTCGGAAGAACTCGACGAATTGTTCGAGATCAGCGACCGCATTGCCGTGATTGCCGGCGGCAGGCTGTCGCCGGCCGAGCCGGCGCACGCCACCAGCGTGGAACAGGTGGGCTTGCGCATGAGCGGCATGTGGCCCAGCGCCGATCGCCGCGAAGGAGCTTGCCATGCTGCCTAGCTTTTTGCCGTTTGCAGTCCGGCTCGAGGCGCGCCCGCATGCGTCGAAGCCGATGCGCTGGCTGTCGCCGCTGGCGGCGGTCGGCCTGACCCTGGCATGCAGCCTGCTGCTGTTTGCCGCCCTGGGCAAGGATCCCGTCGCCGGTTTCAGGGTGTTCTTCCTGAACCCCGTCCGCGATGGCTATGCGCTGTCGGAACTGTTGCTGAAGGCGGCGCCGCTGATGCTGATCGCCACCGGCCTGGCGATCGGCTACCGCGCCAATGTCTGGAATATCGGCGCCGAAGGCCAGTTCATCGCGGGCGCGGTGGCCGCCACGGGCGTGGCGCTGGCGGCCGGCGACGGGGCAGGACCGGCCGCCTGGCTGCTGATGATGGCGGCCGGAGCGCTGGGCGGCATGGCGTGGGGCGCGGTGCCGGCGCTGTTGCGCACGCGCTTCAACGCCAATGAAATCCTGGTCACCTTGATGATGGTGTACATCGCGCAATTGACGGCGTCGTGGCTGGTGCATGGGCCATGGAAAAACCCGGAAGGGTTCAACTTCCCGCAAACCCGGCTGTTCGCCGACGGTGCGCTGTTGCCGATCCTGGCCGAGGGCACCCGCCTGAACGCGGCGCTGCCGGTGGCGCTGGGCGTGCTGGCGGCAGGCTATGTGTTCATGGAGCGCAGTTTCTATGGCTTCCAGATGCGCGTGGCCGGCGAGGCGGAACAGGCCGCGCGCTACGCCGGCTTTTCCGCCGGCGGCGCGGTCTGGGCCGGGATGCTGGCCGGCGGCGGCATGGCCGGCGTGGCCGGCATGGCGGAAGTGGCCGGTCCGATGGGGCAGCTGACGGAGTCGATTTCCAGCGGCTATGGTTTTGCCGCCATCATCGTTGCCTTCGTCGGCCGCCTGCACCCGCTGGGCATCGCGCTGGCCAGCCTGCTGATGGCTTTGCTGTTCCTCGGTGGTGAACAGGCGCAGCAGTTCATCAACCTGCCGGCGTCGATTTCCAAGGTATTCCAGGGCATGCTGCTGTTCTTCCTGCTGGGCGCCGACCTGTTCATCGCTTACCGCCTGCGCTTCGTGCGCCGCGCCACCGACGGAGGCCTGCTGTGGAAAACGTCCTGATCACTTCAATACTGGCCGCCACCATCGTGTCGGGCACGCCGCTGATCCTGGCGGCCATGGGCGAGCTGGTGACGGAAAAAGCCGGGGTATTGAACCTCGGGGCTGAAGGCATGATGTCGGTCGGCGCCGTCACCGCGTTCGCGGTCGTGTATTCGGGCGGCAGCCCGGCGCTCGGCGTGGCCGCGGCCATGGTGGCGGCCAGCGCGATGGCGCTGGCGTTCGGATTCCTGACCCTGACCATGCTGGCCAACCAGGTGGCGTCCGGCCTGGCGCTGGCGCTGTTCGGCGTCGGACTGGCGGCCTTCGTCGGCAAGCCGTTCGAGGCGGCCCCGCTGCCGCACATCGCGCCGCTGGCGGTGCCGCTGCTGGAACGCATCCCGGTGATCGGGCCCGCGCTGTTCCGCCAGCAAGCCATGGTGTACGTGTCCTGGCTGGTGGTGGCCGCGGTGCTGTGGTTCCTGTACCGCAGCCGCTGGGGCCTGGTGTTGCGCGCGGTGGGCGAGTCGCCGTCGTCGGCGCACGCGGTCGGCTACCGCGTGATCACCCTGCGCTATGCCGCCGTGGCGTTCGGCGGCGCGATGGCCGGCATGGGCGGCGCGTTCATGTCCGTGTTCTACACGCCGCTGTGGGCCGAAGGCATGGTGGCCGGACGCGGCTGGATCGCGCTGGCGCTGGTGGTGTTCGCCACGTGGCGGCCGCTGCGCGTGGTGGCCGGCGCTTACCTGTTCGGCGGCGTCATGGTGGCGCAACTGTTTGCCCAGGGCGCGGGCTTGAAGCTGGACGTGCCGTCGCAACTGATGTCGGCCCTGCCGTATGCGGCCACCATCGTCGTGCTGGTGCTGATTTCCCGTAACGCCCGCGCGATCCGCCTGCATTCGCCGGCGTCGCTGGGCCAGCCGTTCCGCGCCGACGCCTGAGTCTTTGCCGTACCGCTTGTTTCACCGCTGTTGTCCCACACACCTACAAGGAGACGCAACATGTCGTTTGAAGCCCGCAGTCCGTCGTACCTCCGCAGTCCGCAGAAGCCGCTGCGGCGGCGCTTATCGTCAGCATCGGCCGCATCCGTTACCGTCGCCGCGATCGCGGCCGCCGCGGCCGCCGTGGCCGGCCCGGCCCACTCCGCACAAACAGCCCAGCAGGGCGAGCCGCTGAAAACCTGCTTCCTGTATTCGAACCCGATCGGCGAGAGCGGCTGGACTTACCAGCATGAACTGGCCAGGCGCGCGCTGGCCGCCAGCATGGGCGACCGCATCGTCACGCGCTACGTGGAAAACGTGGCCGAGGGCCCCGATGCGGAGCGCGTGATCCGCAACTTCGTGCAGGAAGGGTGCAAGCTGATTTTCACGCCCTCGTTCGGCTTCATGGAACCGACCATCAAGGTGGCGAAACAGGCGCCCAAAGTCATCTTCATGAATGGCACCGGCTACAAGACCGCGCCCAACGTGGGCGCCTACAACGCCCGTTACTACGAGGGCCGCTACCTGGAAGGCGTGCTGGCCGGCCACCTGAGCCGCAAGGGGCTTGCCGGCTACGTCAGCGCCTTCCCGATCCCCGAAGTGCTGCAGGGCGTCAATGCCTTCACCTTGGGCATGCGCAGCGTGAACCCGAACGCGCAGGTCAAGCTGATCTGGGTGAACGCCTGGTACGACCCCGGCAAGGAGCGCGAAGCGGCCAACACGCTGGCCACGCTGGGCGTGGACGTGCTGACCTACGATACCTCGTCGGTGGCGGTGGTGACGGCCGGGGAGGAAAAAGGCATCCCGACCTTCGGCTATTACTCGGACATGTCGCGCTTCGGCCCCAAGACCAACCAGACCTCGGTGGTGCAGACCTGGACCGGCTATTACACCAGGGTGGTGGAAGACGTGTTGGCCAACCGCTGGAAGCCGGCGCACACGGTGGGTGGGCTGCGCGAAGGGATGATCCGGATGGCGCCGCTGAACCCCAGCGTGCCGCCCGAGGTGCGGGAAAAATTCGCCGCCGTGGAAAAGGACATCGCCGAAGGGCGGCTGCATCCGTTCGCCGGACCGATCGCCGACCAGGCGGGCAGGCAGCGCGTGGCGCCGGGCCAGGTGCTGGCCGGCGCGGAACTGGACCGCATGAATTACCTGGTCAGCGGCGTCGATGGCGCGCCGCCCAAATGAAAGGCCCGAGATGAGCATGAGCAAACAATTATTGATCAGGAATGCCCATGCCGTGCTGACCGGCGCGGCGGGCGATGGCGCGCGCAGCGCCGCCACCGACATCCGCGTCGCGGACGGCGTCATTACGCAGATGGGCTGCGGCCTGGCGCCGCAGCCGGGCGAACGGGTGCTCGATGCGCGCGACTGCGTGATCTATCCGGGCTGGGTCAATACCCATCACCACCTGTTCCAGTCATTGCTGAAGGGCGTACCGGCCGGCATCAACCTGACATTGAGTCCCTGGCTGCAGGCCGTGCCGTTCATTTACCGCAAGGCCTTCGATGAGCGGCGCCTGCGGCTGGCCGCGCGCATCGGGCTGGTGGAACTGATGCTGTCGGGCTGTACCACGGTGGCCGACCACCACTACATTTATTACCCGCACATGGGGTACGACGCGTCGGCCGCGCTGTTCGACGAGGCCGAACGGCTCGGCGTGCGCTTCATGCTGCAGCGCGGCGGCGGCACCGTTACCCGCAAGCTCGAAGCCGATGAAGCCACCTATGTGGCGCCGGAAACCGTCGACGGCATGCTGGCCGACGTGGAACGGCTGGCGGCGCGCTACCACGGGCGCGGCGCGCGGCCCATGACGCGGGTGGCGCTGTCGCCCACCACGGCCACGGTGTCGGTGCAGCGCGGCGAACTGCGCCCGATCGCACGGGCGGCGCGCGCCATGGGCGTGCCGCTGCACACCCACATGTCGGAAACCGTCAGCTTCATGGAACACTGCCGCGCGGAATTCGGCTGCCTGCCGATCGAATACCTGGCCGAGCACGAATGGCTGGGGCCGGACGTATCGCTGGCGCACCTGACGCACGTGACGGATGGCGAATTGGCGTTGCTGGCGCAGACCCGCACCGGGATGGCGCACTGCCCGCAAAGCAATGCGCGCCTGGCCGACGGCGTGGCGCGCGCGCCGGACCTGCACCGCAGGGGCGGCGCGGTGTCGATCGGGGTCGACGGCGCGGCCTCCAACGAAGCGGCCGACATGCTGTCGGAAGTGCATTTCTGCTGGCTGATGCACCGCGCCCACGCCGGCGCGGCCACGCGGCCCAGGCCGGACGGCGCGGGCGAGGCGGGCGCCGACAGCGTGTCGGTGGAACAGGTCGTCAACTGGGCCAGTGACGGCGGCGCGCGCGTGCTGGGCTTCGACGGGGTGGGCACGCTGGCGGTGGGCCAGGCGGCCGACCTGGCCGTGTACGACCTCGATTCGCCGCGCTATTTCGGCCTGCACGACATGGCCATCGGCCCGGTGGTGGCGGCTGGCCGGCCGCGCCTGAAATGGCTGCTGGCGGCCGGGCGCGTGGTGGTCGACAACGATGCGATTCCCGGCGTCGACATGGCGGCGCTGCGCGCCGAGGCGGCCGCCGACGTGATGCGGCTGGCAAGGGAGGTGTAGCACAGAAAAAAAGATTGACAGCGTATTCGTATTAACAGTATAAATAGTTTTATCAAGTGGGTAGAAGCGTTCAGTTCCCGGTTTGCCAAGACAGGCGGGAACGGGAGATTGCCCGCTGGCGGAAGCACCGCCAGTGGCCATTCGCGGACGTTTCATCAGTGGCCCTGGCAGTGCTCCGGCAAGCGTAGCGCACAGCGATGTGCGTCTTCCCAACCTGTAGCATTGTGAGGAGCATCCCCATGATCATCGACACCAGCTGCTATCCGACCAACCTGGTCGACCTGGCCTGGCGCCACGATGGCGAACCATTCACCGGCGAACGCCTGATCCAGATGATGGACGGCCCGTATATGGTGAACGGCAAACCCCGCCGCATCGACAAGGCATTCATCCAGCCGCCGCAAGGCAACACCATTTACACCTGGACCGACGGCGAGAAATCCGGCCGCGAATCCATCGACGCCTACATGGCGTACACCCTGGAACTCGTGCAGAAGTATCCCGACCGCTTCATCGGCTGCTTCGTCTACAACCCGCGCTGCGGCGTGCAGAACGGCGTGGAAGCCATCGAGCGCTATGTGAAGCAGCATGGATTCAAGATGGTGCAGTTCCAGGCCAACATGCACGCCTACCGCCCCGACCGCGCGCTGGACTGGCTGCGCCCCGCGCTGCAAAAGTGCGCGGAGCTGGGCGTGCTGGTCAAGTTGCACACCGGCGACGGTCCGTACAGCATTCCCACCGAATGGGTGCCGATGATCAAGGAATTCCCGACCGTGAATTTCATCATGGCGCACTTCGGCGTGCAGACCGGCGGCGTGTATTGCTTCGAGCCGTTCCAGCTGGCGATGGACTTGCCGAACGTGTATTGCGAATCCGGCTGGTGCCTGCAATCGCGCATCGTGGAATTCGCCAAGGTACTGCCGAAGCACAAGATCCTGTATGGCACCGATACCCCGCCCAATGAACCGGGCATGTGGCTGCGCCTGTTGGAAGTGCTGTGCTTCGAACCGCCGCAGGGCCTGAACCTGGACGAGGACACGCTGGAGGATTACCTCGGCAACAACGTCGCGCGCATGGTGGGGCTGGGTACCAGCTCGCCGCCGCGCTCGGTCGAGGAAGCGCAAGCCTACCTCGATGCGCACCGCACCCACAACCGACACCAGACCCAATAAGCGGAGACCCCAGCATGATCATCGATACCCACCTGCACCCGACCAACCTGGTTGACGAGGCGTGGCGCCACACGGGCGAACCGTTCACCGGCGAGCGCCTGCTGAAAATGATGGACGGCCCCTACATGATCAACGGCAAACCGCGCCGCATCGACATGGGCTTCATCCAGCCGCCACCCGGCAACACGGGCTACCGCGACGGCAACCGCCGCGGCCGCGACGGCATCCGCGACTACATGGCGTACATCGCGGACCTGTGCCAGAAATATCCGGACCGCTTCATCGGCAACTTCACGTTCAATCCGCGCTGGGGTCCGGAAGAGGGCGCGCTGGAGCTGGAATACCACGTCAAGGAATACGGCTTCAAGATGCTCAAGCTGCACGCCAACATGCACGGCTACCGCCCGGACCGCGCGCTGGACTGGCTGCGGCCCGCCATGAAGATGTGCGCCAAGTACAACATCGTGGTGCTGATCCATACCGGCGACGGGCCGTACACGATCCCGACCATGTTCTATCCGATCATCCGCGAATTCCCGATGGTGAACTTCATCATCGGCCACTTCGGCATCCAGACCGGCGGCAATTATTCGTTCGAAGCGTTCTGGATGGCGATGGACACGCCGAACGTGGTGTGCGAATCCGGCTGGTGCTTCCAGTCGCGCATCGTGGAATTCGCCAAACAGCTGCCGCGCAACAAGATCGTGTTCGGCACGGATTCGCCGCCGAACGAACCGGGCATGTGGCTGCGCGAGCTGGAAGTGCTGTGCTCCGCGCCGCCACACGGCATGGGACTCGATGAAGACGGGCTGGAAGACTACATGGGCAACAACATCGCCCGCCTGGTCGGCATCGAGACCACGCCGCCGCCGCGTACGCAGGAGGAAGCGCTGGCGCGGCTGAAGGATACGTACGCGGGCCTGAGGTAGCAACCGCGCTGCGGGGCGGAGCGGCGGGCTTTGCCGCCCGCTCCGCCCCACGTCAACCAGGAGAACGTTATGACCAATTACCACGCCGCCGCAGGCCAGGATTTCCACCGCTTCCTGGACTGGTACCGCGAACTGTACGCGGACGATGTGCTGGCGATCACGCAACCCGTCAGCGCCGACCAGGACGCCACCGCGCTGGTCTGGCAACTGGCGGAACAGGGGCGCCATCCGCTGCTGTTGTGCGACAACGTGCGCGGCCTCGGCGCGCGCCTGGCCACCAACGTGTTTGCATCGCGCACCCGCGTGGGCCGCATGCTGGGCGTGCCGCCGCAGGGCATCCATGCGGAATACCAGGCGCGCGGCCGGCGGCTGCTGGCGCCGCGCGAAGTGGGCAGTGGCCCCATCCTCGACAGCGTGCAGACCTGCGCCGTCGACCTGCGCACCCTGCCGATGATCCGCCACTTTGACAGCGACCGCGGGCCGTACATTACCAATGCCATCTTCATCGCCGAACATCCGGAGACCGGCGCCGGCAACATGAGCTTCCACCGTTCGATGCTGCATTCGCCTACCGACATCGCCACCAGCCTGCATTCGCGCGGCCACCTGTGGCGGCTGCTGCAACTGGCGAAGGAACGCGGCCGGCCGCTGCCGGCCGCGATGGTGATCGGCGCGCATCCGCTGTTCATGCTGGCCTGCGCCGCGCGTGTGCCGTTCGGCGTCGATGAACGCCACGTGGCGGGGGGGCTGCTGGGCGCGCCGCTGGACGTGGTGCGCACGCCGCACCATGGCCTGGCGGTGCCTGCCCACGCGGAAATCGTGCTGGAAGGCGTGATCGATCCGGATGCACAGGTGGAGGAGGGGCCGTTCGGCGAATTTTCCGGCTATTCGTCGGACCGCTCCACCAACAACCTGTTCCGCGTGCAAGCCGTGCTGCGGCGGCGCGACGCCATCCTGGTCGACGTGGTCGGCGGCAATTCCGCCGAACACCTGAACCTGGGGCGCATCCCGCGCGAGTCGGAAATGGTGGAAAAGCTGCGCGAGCGCTTCCCCAGCGTGACGGCCGTGCATTACCCGAGCTCCGGCACCCACTTCCACGCCTACGTGGCGCTGAAGCAGATGCGGCCCGGTGAAGCGCGCCAGGTGATGCTGGGATTGCTGGGCTGGGACCCGTACCTGAAGACCGTGGTGGCGGTCGACGACGACGTCGACATCACGCGCGATGAACAGGTGCTGTGGGCCATGGCCACGCACATGCAGCCGCACCGCGACGTGGTGGTGGTCGACGGCCTGCCCGGCAGCGCGCTCGACCCCTCCGCGTCCGGCATCGGCACCACGTCGCGCATGGGCATCGACGCTACGCGCGGGCCGGATTTCGACGGCGTGCGGGCCCGCATCGGCGCCGACGCGATGGCGCGGGCGGCGGCGCTGCTGGCCGGCAGCCATGACGGCGGGCTGTAACCGTAGGTAAATTTGCAACACCGCAAGGGGCGATCTGGTAGCATCCAGGGTTTTTCCGCAACCCTTTGGAGCCCCTATGCATTTCATTACGTCGCTGGCCGGTGCGGCCGTGATTTCCCTGGCAGCATTCGCTTCCGCCACGGCGGGCGCCGCCGCGCCGGCCACGCCGGCCAGCGCCGCCGCTCCCGACGCCGCCGCCGTGAAGGCCGCGCAGGAGTTGCTGGCCGCCATGCAGGCTGAAAAACTCGTGCGCAGCGTGGCCGGTTCGAGCCGCTACCCGAACGAACAGTCGCGCGC